>CAYZWM010000056.1:0-19155 GCA_964482155.1 uncultured Chitinophagaceae bacterium
TAGTAAATAAAGACGTGGTTTACCTGTGTTATGACGCGGGAGGGATTCGAATTATCAACGTCTCGGACAAAAAAAACCCAAGGGAGACCGGGCGGTTTTCAAATCCCACCATGAACAATAAGCCTAGAGCGTACAACAACGCAGTGTTGCGCGATAGCCTTTTATACGTTGGTGTAGACTATTGTGGCGTAGAAATTCTCAATGTAAAAGACACCACAGACATTAAGTTACTTTCCTGGTGGAATCCGTGGAACTGCGAGACCAACCCCTTAAACTGGTTTAGCAGCAACGGTCATGTCAACGAAGTGGTACTCGATAGTCAGGAGAACAAGCTATTCGTTTCTACAGGCAAGAGTGATTTGCACGTCGTTGACGTTTCCGACCCACAAAACCCGGATTCGTGTTCGATCTTTGGTGGAATTGCTAACAAAATTGGAACCTGGGGTGTCAACCGATATCAAAACAAAATATGTCTATCGTATATCTGTACGGTTGTGCCATTTACGTCTAATTACAGTGGTGTAAAAATGTTGGAATACAATCGAACCTCACGTATTTCTAATGTTCAACGTACACGGTTAGAAATTCGACCGAACCCAGCGTCGGATTTTGTAGAAATTGGTTCGCAGGTAAGTGGAAACAAAAGCTACAAAATAATCAACATGGAAGGTCGTTTAATAGAAGGTACTAAGCTCAATTTGGACAACAAAATTGATGTAAGTCGTTTATTACCAGGTATTTATTTTATAGAACTGGATGGATATATACCCCACAAATTGTTTATTACACCCCATTAGCAATTACATTTTAATCAGTCTTACGGTGGTGCAATGCGCGCCTGATGTAATGGAAACCAGATAAACGCTCGTGGACTAATCCGAATTGCATCCTGTCTTATAATGTGTATTCTTCGTCTAATACGTTCATAATCGGTTCGTAAGGTGCTTCAATGAACTGGCCTTAAAAACTACCTTTGGCTTTTAGAAATTTTGAAAAACAAGCTGATTAAACAACTCGCCTCAGAGACTGCGATTTATGGGATAACCCATACCGTAGGCAGGTTGATTAATTTTTTACTTCTCCCAATATACACCAGTGTTTTCTCTCCGGAAGAATATGGGGTGGTAAGTGTTTATTATAGTTTAGTAGCTTTTGTTGCTGTTATTCTTATGTATGGCATGGAAACGGCATTTTTTAATTTTTCAAGAAATGATAAACCCGAAAAAGTCTTTGCTACGGCACAAATTTCTTTAATTGTTACGTCCATATTTTTTATTTTTCTGGGGTTGACATGCCAGCAGTCAGTAGCCAACTTTTTAGAATACCCAGACAAGAATAATTTCGTTCGGATATTTGTATTTATCTTGGCCTTTGACGCTTTGTCGAACCTTCCTCTAGCGTGGCTCCGATTTAACAAAAAGCCGATCAATTTTGGCGTTATTCGGTTAATCAATATCGGAACCAATATTTGCCTTAATCTCTACTTTCTCCTTTTGTGTCCATACTTGGTATCCAAGGGTTACAGCCCCTTGTTTTACATTCCAGACTTTGGAATAGGATACATTTTTGTCTCCGGTTTAATAGCGAGTATTGTAATGTTCGCCTTACTTCTCCCACAATGGAAAATATTGGCGTCTGGGTTTGATTCGGACTTGTGGAAGCGGATGTGGAAGTATGGAAGGTTGTTGATCATAATCGGGTTAGCTGGCATTATCAATGAAACAATAGACCGGATACTGCTCAAAAAAATGTTAGCCAACGAAATAGCTGACTTTGAAATTGGGGTGTACAGTGCGTTTTACAAGCTGAGTATGCTCATGACCATCTTCGTCCAAAGTTTTCGGTTTGCTGCCGAGCCCTTCTTTTTTGAGCAATCTAAGGGTAAAGATCCGAAAAAGACCTATGCTCTAGTCATGCACTATTTCGTTTTGGTATTGGCCTTTATCTTTTTGGGTACCATGGTGTTTCTAAAGCAAATTGCACCGATGATTATTCAGAGAGACGCCTTTTTTGACCATCCAACGGCTGTTTACATTACCCCCATCTTGTTACTGGCTAATTTGTTTTTGGGTATGATGTACAACCTCAATATCTGGTATAAGATAAACGATAAAATGAAAATTGGGATGTACATCGCCATTGGAGGCGGGTTAGGGACAATCGTGTTGAATGTGGTATTAATCCCTTACATTGGTATTCTGGGATCAGCCATAACGACCTTAGTCGTTTATTTTGGGATGACTGTTGCGAGCTATAGGCTTGGACAAAAGCATTATGCCGTTCCATACAACCTAAAAATCATAGTGTTTTACATTTTGTTAAGCATGGGCTGTTATGGACTTTATGTATTACTGACTTCCGTATTGCCCGCAGCTCACATCCTGTGGTCAATAGGGGTATTGGCTCTTTTTGGGTTGATTGCTTATATCATAGAACGTCCAACTAAAAACCGTAAGTTTGCCGCATAAAATGGGAGAGGCGTTAACCGTTAAAATAGTGAACAATTCGGGTTCTGAATTGCCTAAGCACGAAACTGCATATTCTGCAGGTGTCGATTTGAGAGCTAGTCTGGTTGACGAGATTTACCTTAAACCCATGGAACGCAAATTGATCGGTACAGGGCTGTTTATAGAACTTCCCGAAGGTCATGAGGCTCAAATTAGACCAAGAAGCGGTT
This sequence comes from uncultured Chitinophagaceae bacterium, assembly GCA_964482155.1. Classification (GTDB taxonomy): domain Bacteria; phylum Bacteroidota; class Bacteroidia; order NS11-12g; family UBA9320; genus UBA987. The sequence continues at coordinate 2,678 of CAYZWM010000056.1, forward strand.
TGGCATACAAACATGGCATTACGGTGTTGAATTCGCCAGGTACAATTGACGCTGACTACAGGGGGGAGATTAAAGTATTACTTATCAATTTGGGGGATCGCGATTTTGCGATTAACCACGGCGACCGGATAGCTCAAATGGTGGTTGCCAAATACCAAAAACTAGAATTTATTGAAACAAGCCAACTCAACGAGACCCATCGTGGTAGCGGAGGGTATGGCAGTACAGGAAAAGGTTAAACAAGTTTAGACAGAATGAACATTATTATTCCAATGGCCGGGATGGGGAAGCGAATGCGACCACACACACTTACCACACCCAAACCCCTTTTACCAATTGCTGGTAAACCCATTGTTCAACGATTGGTTGAAGACATTGCCAAGGTTTGCGGAGATAAAATAGACAACGTTGCGTTTATTATAGCACCACATTTCGGAGCAGAAATTGAGAAAAACTTAATACATATTGCTGAGTCGCTCGGTGCCAAAGGACATATATGCTATCAGGAAGAAGCCCTGGGTACGGCACATGCAGTGTATTCGGCTAAAGTTATATTGGATGGCAACGTCATTGTAGCCTTTGCCGATACGCTATTTAGAGCAGACTTTACGATAGACCCAAACAACGAGGGTGTAATTTGGGTAAAGCAAGTGGATGACCCAAGTGCATTTGGCGTAATTAAACTGGATGATAACAATGTTATTACGGACTTTATCGAAAAACCCGAAGAGTTCGTTTCTGACCTGGCTATCATTGGTATTTATTACTTTAAAAATGGAGCCAGACTCAAAAAGGAAATTGAGTATTTGTTAGATAATGACATCAGAGACAAAGGCGAGTATCAATTGACCAATGTGTTAGAGAACATGAAGAACCAGGGATTAAAATTTGTTCCAGGTACGGTGGTCGAATGGATGGATTGTGGTAATAAGAACGCTACGGTTCATACCAATCAACGTGTATTAGCAAACATTACAGACGAACAATTGGTTTCGGATAGTCTCACATCGAACAATTCGGAAATAATTGAGCCGTGTTACATTGGGGATAACGTACACTTAGAGAATTCAAAAATTGGGCCATATGTATCAATTGGAAACAATACAGTGGTTAAAAACTCCGTTATAAATAATAGCATCATTCAAAGCGATACGACCATTGAAAATGCAAACTTTGAGAACTCGATGATTGGAAACAACGTCATTTATGACGGGAAGGCTAATCAATTGAGTATTAGCGACTACAGTACGATTAAGATAGATTAATGAAAAAGTTACCCTTCGGATTTACAGCAATAATTCTTGCCTTGCTCACCTTTTCTTCGTGTGCAAGTCGAAAAGCGGTCGTATCTGATGGGTTAAATTATTCTCAGCGAACGAAGTTTGATCAAATCTATTTCAACGCGTCTAAACAAAAGGTATTAGGCAATTACAGCGAATCGGCTAAGCTTTTTAGCGAAGCATTAAAGATAAATCCGAAAAGCCATGCTGCCATGTATCAAATGGCAAACTTAAATATGGCTGTTACGAGTTACCACGATGCGGTATACTGGGCTGAAAAGTCTATGTTAGGAAATCCTGATTTCAACTATTGGTACGCGGGTCAATTGGCTCAGGCCTACAACAAAGTAGGAGACTTTAACAAGTCTGCGGCCATTTTTGAAGTTATGATGATCGAAGAACCCGATCGCAGAAAAAACTACGAAGAAGCAAGTCGCCAGTACATAAACTCTGGAGAGTTTAAAAAAGCTATTGAGATTTTAGAAGATTATGTTGATCGGTTTGGTATTAATGAAGATGCAGCCCGAATGTTGGAAGGCCTGAACTTTGAACTAGGGAAACCGAAAGAAGCCATTGGATGGGTTCAAAAATTGGTCGATTCCGATCCGAATGAGGTTAGGTATCAAGGATTACTGGCCGAGGCATATGGTCAGGATGGGAGATGGAACGATGCCAAAGACATCTATTTTCAAATATTAAAGAACGACCCAAATAATGGTTATGCCAATTTTGGTTTATCTGATATTTATCAGAAAACAAATCAGAAGGACAGCAGTTTTTTCTACCTAAATCTTGCGTTTGACGATAAGAAAGTTCCACTAGAAATGAAACTTAAGGTTGTAGGGAGTTACTTCCCACATTTGCAAACCGATGAGAAAATGAGAAAGCAAGCCATTATGCTTACCGGTAAGCTGATTGTGGTTCACGATAAAGAGGAGAAGGCTTTTTTAGCCCATGGCGATATTCTGCATGCCTCCGGAGATTTGAAACAGGCAAGGGAGAGCTTAATTAGAGCAACTGAAATTAATTCGGGTGATATTGGTATTTGGAGAAAGTTGTTGAGCATTGACGATGAACTTAATGACTTTGAGATGCTCAAGGTCGATTCTAAAAATGCCATTGAAATGTTTCCTGCACAGCCCTTCCTGTATATTATTAATGCGTATGCCTGTTACGCCATAGAAGATTTTGTGGAAGCGCTTGAAATAGCTGAAGAAGGATTAGATGTTGCGCTACTGAGGCACGATAAAGTGGACCTATTAAGCACCATTGGCGATGCCTCGTATGAGCTGGGGAATTTCGAAAAAAGCTTTGAAGCATATGATGAGTTATTGGAATTAAGTCCCAATAATGATGGAGCGCTTAATAACTATGCCTATTACTTATCCGAACAAAACCAAAAACTGGATGAAGCCTTGATCATGATCAATAAGGCACTGAAACTTAATCCCAATCGACCCACTTATATTGACACGAAAGGTTGGATTTTATTTGTACAGGGTATGTACGAAGAAGCACTACCTATTTTGGAAAAAGCGCACAATTTGATTCCTACAGACGGCGAAGTTGCAGAGCATTACGCCAAATGCCTGATCAAACTTGATATGGTCAAAGAGGCAGGAGAAGTAAGGAACGCAATCAACAAAAACTAATTCTTCAAGAAGAGTTCGATGAGAAGTTATAAGATTTACGTTGTTTTTATATTCACCCTCGTATTCATAACGGGTTGTAAAAATAGAAAACCCAAAGGTGATTGTGCCACAGCACTAACCACATTACCCACCGACGTTACGGACCAAATGCAAGCAAATTTAGCTGACTTCCAGGACGTCACTATCCGCGTAAAGGCAAAATATAAAGGGGGAAATGCAGATCAATCTTTTGGCATGTTAATGAAAATGAAAAAGGATTCCTTTGTATGGGTGTCCATTTCAGTCATTATCGAAGTGGCCAGAGCCTATATAACGCCCGATAGTTTCAAACTTATTGACCGTATAAATAAGAAATACTACCTGGGGTCTATAGAAACGCTTGAACAATTTATTGGCCAAAAGTTAAGCCTTTCTCAATTGCAAAATCTGTTACTGGCCAACCCGGTTTATGCCCTGGAAGGATTTCAAAAAATGAACGATGAATTAAGAAGTGATTTCTTACAACAAACCCAATCGGGAGTAATAAATCGCATGCAGGTAACCGAGTGTTTTAGACCAAATGAATGTGAGTTTACTACAGGTTTAGATAACAAGTCTGTAGTCGTTGATTATAAGAATTTTAGCAATAGTAAAGATATCGGTAATATTCCATCCACCGTAAGCATTACGGCAAATGATAGTATGAAAAATTATCATTTCTTAATGGAATATACTTCGGTGTCTGCAGAGCCTATTCCTGCCGTGCGATTTGTCATCCCAAGTAAGTATGAACAAGGCAACTAAAATATCAATATGTCTAACGCTCATATTAGTCACAGTTCTGAGTCTGGGACAAACAAAAAAACAACTTGACTACAAGCTCAAAAGAAACATTGAGCAAATAGCCCTGACCAAAAGAATACTGGACGAGACGCAAAGCCAAAAATCCGCTACGCTACGCACCTTAAACACCTTCGAGAAGCAGATTGAAATTCGGGAGCAAATTTTGGTGTCTATGGAAACTGGACTTATTAATCTCGAAAATGATATTGACTTCGCCCAAGAGGAAATATCCGGCATTACGAATGAACTTATTCGAATTAAGGCTGAATTCTCTGAAGCAGTGGTGGCTGGTTATAAGAGCAGCAGAAAGGTCAGCAAAATGCACTTTGTATTTATGTCGAAAAGTTTTAACGACTTGTTGAGGCGGCTAAATTACCTGGAGAGAATTGTTGAATTTAGAAAACTTCAACTGGAATTAATCCAACAAAAGAAGGTTGAGAACTCCGTAAAAATAAATCAACTTTTTGCAAAAAAGAAAGAGTTGGCTTTACGCGTAGACGAAAAAGTGGAAGAATCGGAGAAACTCAGAAAGGACAAAGAGACGTATGAAAGTTTGATCGATGAACTAAAGGGGAAGGAACGTCAGTTAGCTGCGGAAATAGGACAACGTGAAGAATTGTCTGATCAACTCGAAAAGCAAATTCGGGAATTAATTGTACGTGAAAGTGACCCGTTATTGGCCAATGGGTCAAATGATGACGTGAATCCTGATTTTAGAATAAAAAGTTTACCCTGGCCCGTAAAGTTCGGGTACGTCTCGGAAAGATTCGGAATTCACAAACATGAAGACCTAATCAACATCACTACCCAAAACAATGGGATTAATATTACTTGCAATGCCAACGAAAAAGTGTTTCCTGTATTTGAAGGTAAGGTGAGTGCTATTATTGAAGTACCCGGAATGCAAACAACCGTGCTCTTAAAACACGGCGATCACTATTCAGTTTATGCGAACCTACAATCGGTCAATGTAGTAGGAGGCCAACAGGTGACGCCCGAAACAGAGATTGGTAGCGTTGGAGAAAATGCAGACGGGATTACGGAGATTCACTTCGAAATCTGGAGTGGGACGACTAAACTGAATCCCGAATTGTGGTTAATCCCACGCTAAATTCCGCCTGACGTCGAAGCGTCATTAAATTGTCTTCTCTCACAAATTGGCTTATTTTCGTTTACTTTCTATTTTTCAAGCGAATAATCTAGGAAAACAAAGAGTATGAAAACATCTAGAATTTACCTGATGGTGTGTTTGCTTTTTCTCGTAGTAGAAAATGCGCAGGCACAATCACTTAGAATCGTCTATGACTTTATTCAGGATGATATACGATACTACCGCACAAAACCGGGGAATGCCACAGGAAAAGAAATTGGATCACCCATTGTAGGTAGGAATAAAGTGATTACCGTAGAAGTCGTGAACTTCAACAAATTTGTCTATGCTGCAAACGCAACGTATACATCCAAAATAGTTGAAAGTCAGTCGGATATAGGTTTTATGGATATTATTACACCTCTGATCAATCCCCTTGGTTCGAGTAGCTTCTTTACAGCTCTTGGTGGAACCTTGCCCGAAGAAATTGGAAGAGGTGGTGTGCTCTCCACCCGTGGGGCCAGTTCTGCTTATGAAGACATTCTAGACTCTTACAAACAATTGACCAGTCTTGAGGCGAGTATGAAATCCGTCGAATATGCAATAACCAAGCTAAATAAATTAAAGTACAACCCGTATTTGCCGACCGATACCATTGTGAACATGTCAACCCATATCGTTTCACAGATCTTCAACAAGCCTGTGGTAAATCCAAGCGATTTTTCTGCCGTGATCGTAAGTTTTAATGCGGACTATGGCAGATCAGTTACTAATTTGAAGACATCTACGTATGCGTTTTTAAGAGAATACAATGATTACGCAACGCGCAATACGGAAGATTTCGTAGGCAGAGGCCTTGATCAACTGGTTATAAACTTCAATTCAGAAGTTGAACGTATTTCAAAAACGTTTAATCCTGAATACATCACACAGCAAATAGATTTTCTGGAAACCGTATATACATCAATCATTTCAACCCGATTCGTTTTTAACTCGAGCCATGCGGCTAAAGACGACGAAATTGATTTGGTTCTCAGTTTTTATAAAATTCCTCAGAATGAGGACAACATTCCAACGGAGATTCCGGACTTAAACAATTTGGATGCCCTTCCTAAAATAAAAGACAAGAAGGTCAACATTATTGTGCGTGGAGACATGAAAGTAACGACAAGTGTTGGACTGGCGTTTCCTCGGTTTGAAACTTCGGACGAGTTTATCAATAAGGACAGCTTTATTGTGTCACAAAACGGGGGTAAATATTCGCCGAACATAGCAGCGTACGTGAATTTTTATCCATATACGGGTCGAACGGTAAACCTCGGGGGTACTTTTGGTGTAGGCGTTCCTTTACAAGATGAAAATCGCAACGTAAATATGTACATGGGTCTTACCGCTCTGTTTGGCTCAGACAGCCGAGTATCTCTTCATGGAGGTTTAAGCTTAGGTCAGGTCAAGCAATTGGGTGAAGGATATAAGGTTGGTGACAAATTGTTGTCTCCCAATCAAGAAGTGCCAATCCGTACGATTTGGGAATGGGGCAGTTTTGTGGGAGTATCATTTAATATAAGTAAAACAGGAAGCTAATGAGTTGGTTTTGGTACATCATTTTGGGAGCTGCTTCAGGCTGGTTGACCCAACGATTGTTAAAAAGAGAATCCAAAGGGTTTTTAAGAAATTTGTTGTTAGGAGCAGCAGGTGGTTTTGTGGGTTCCCGGTTACTGAAACTGGTTGGTATGGAGTCCACTAGTAAAATGGGGTTTATCCTCACAGCCGTTCTTGGGGGTGTGATTGTGGTATGGATCGCAGATAAAATTCGCGATAGCGAAAACAAAAAGAAATAAGGTCAAAATTGATTTAAGTTTGCAACAAACCCATTGTTGAAACTTTCAGTTGTCATAGTAAACTATAATGTCAAGTATTTTCTTGAACAGTGTCTTTTGTCTGTACAGAAGGCATTAAGAAATATTGAAGGCGATATCTATGTGGTCGATAATCATTCTGTAGACGGATCTGTCCAGATGGTTACCGATAAATTCCCTGATGTTCATTGCATCGCCAATTTGGAAAACGTGGGTTTTTCTGTGGCTAACAATCAAGCGATTAACAAAACGAGGGCTGAATACGTCCTTATTCTGAACCCAGATACCGTGGTTCAGGAAGATACCTTTGAAAAGTGTATTAATTACCTGGATGGCCATACAAATGTAGGCGGCCTCGGTGTAAAGATGATCGATGGGAAAGGGAAGTTTTTACCTGAATCTAAACGAGGACTCCCAACACCTGAAGTGGCATTTTACAAAATGCTTGGCTTCAATAAAGCGTTTCCAAAATCACGGAGATTCGGTAAATACCACTTAGGCTTTATTGGTGAAGATGAAACGTCAGAGATGGATATTTTGGCGGGTGCCTTCATGATGATAAGAAGATCTGTACTGGACGAAGTTGGTCTATTGGACGAAACATTTTTTATGTATGGAGAGGACATAGACCTAAGTTACCGTATAACACAAGCCGGTTTTAAGAATGTTTATTTTCCAGAAACCTCTATTATCCACTACAAAGGAGAAAGTACAAAGCGAATGTCGGCAAACTATGTGTTTGTCTTTTATCGCGCCATGGTCATTTTTGCGAGAAAGCACTACACCGGAAGATCTGCCAACTTATTTGTAGCCCTCATAAACCTTTCCATTTATTTACGAGCAACGTTGGCGTTGGTTCAACGGTTTATTTTAAGGGCGTGGCTGTATGCAGTTGACGCTGCCTTGATTATGGTTGGGTTACTTGGTATTCAGGACTATTGGGAAGAACATATTAAAAACTTTGAGGACTACTTTTCACCGATTTATGCTCAGACACACTTTCCGGCGTACACCTTCATTTGGTTATTGATGGTTTTCTGGAGCGGGGGTTACCAACGGCCTTATTCTATGAGCCGTGTATTGCGTGGCATTCTTGCTGGAACAGTCGTTATATCGGCTCTGTTCGCATTCTTACCAGATAATCTACAATACAGTAGGGGAATAATTTTAGCTGGTACAGCGCTAGCAGGGTTAACCATGGTAGTGGTTCGACTATTGGCTCATTATGTCACCTACAAGAACTTGAGTTTCGGAAGAGCCGCTAATGTAAATACCGTCATTGTAGGTCATAAAGAAGAGCGAGGCCGTGTATTGGATTTATTACAAAAATCAGGAGCCACCAACCGGTTTTTGGGTTTTGTTGCAATTGATGGGGAAGAAGACGAAGATGTTTTGGGTTCGGTAAGTCGTTTAAGCGACCTGTGCGAGCTTTATAAAGTAGATGAAGTGATTTTTTGTTCTAAGGACGTAAGTAGTTCAGAAACAATGCATTGGATGAACTCAATGGCCTCAAAAAATGTCAATTTCAAAATAGTTCCGGACGACAGCCAATTTATTATTGGAAGCAACGCCAAAGATGTTCATGGTGAACTTTATACCGAAGAGATCAAATTTGCTTTAGCCAGCCAGAACCAACTTCAAAAGAAACGAATTCTCGATATTTTTATATGCCTGTTTTTACTTCCTCTGGGTTTGGTTATAGGGTGGTTTGGAAAAGGAATATTCCAGTATTACAGGAATTTGTTGCGGGTTTTACTTAGCCAAAAAACCTGGGTGTCTTACGATAATTCAGTAGAAATCAACAATTTACCTAAAATTAAGGAAGGCGTTTACAGCGTGAGTCAGGGTAAAAGGAACATCGCGATGAGTAATTCTATGCGATCGAAGCTCAACTATTTCTACGCGAAGAATTATACGTTTGAGACCGATGTTTCTATCGTGCTCAAGTCTCTTTTTTCGAAATAATTAAGGAGTCACCATTAAGGCGTTTGCAAAATCGCGAATTAATAGAAACGCGCCATTATAGAATTTTTCTTCCAGACGTAAATTCTCAGCCGTGTCTTCCACATCATGATAGTGCGCATAAGGCCCCATCAGATAAAAGAAAAACGCCGGAATTCCAGCCTCGCTAAAGAAGTAATGATCGCTATTCGCTGCTTTGCCTCTTTTTTTCGTAATGGGAAGATGTTCATTTTTTGTATTAATCTCGGTGAGTAGGTTGTATTCGAATTCAAAAACGGCACCATTTACCGCCATAATACCTTCCTGGCCTGAACCCATTAAATCCATATTAATGACAAACCGAATCCGTTTTGGGGTAACGAATTGTTTTAAGTCAAGGACAAAATTGTAACTGCCCACCAGTCCAGCTTCTTCCGCGGCAAAGGCAACAAAAACGACGGTGTACCTGGGCGGATTATTTTTATAATAGTTGGCGAGATCCAATATCATGGCAATTCCGCTTGCATTGTCATTCGCACCGGGCATAATGGCCTTGTCGCCCATGCGGCCGAGGTGATCGTAGTGGCCAGTAATAAACAGGAAAGAATCAGGCTGTTCCGTTCCGCGTACATGTCCCACAACATTTCTTGCGCTGTAATTTTTTATGAATCTGGCCTCCACCTCAATATCAATAAAGTCGTGGTCGCTCAGAGCCCCTGGCCGCACATATATCTTACCTACTTCGGCCTGGTTTCGCCCCACAGACCAGGTCAATTTTTTATGGACTTCCATGGAGTGATACGTTTTTGGGTTCCGCTTTTGATAGTTATCTAAAATAGATTTTACCTTTTTAGCCAAATCTTCGCTTTTCGGTAACGTGTCAATAAGTGGAATTTTCCCGCTCCAATCGAGTTTACGAAGAGATTTAAATGTCTTCTTATCCGTCAGTTTAGCTTCCGTGATCAGAATCACTTCTCTGTGCTCGGCATAAAACGTCGGGCAATTGGGAGCTACAATAAAATCGATACCCGGAACTAAATTCGTTCCACTTATGCTAACCGTTTCTGGAAACGTGTTTACATTTAACTTAAAGTAATGAAAGTAATCTTCAGATTTCAATGGCAACAAACCCGCTTGAATGAATTTATCCTTAATAAACTCTGAAGCTTTACGGTCTCCCTGGTTTACATAACCTCTACCATGGTAGTGCTCTGAACACAAACTGTCAATGATGCCCTGAGCAAAGGTGACATCCTGCCCATAGGACTGCATAGATGCTAAAAGAACCGGGAGGAATAGGATTGATTTGATTTTCATATGCTTCGAAGATAAAAAAAGCCGAAGAAAATACTTCTCCGGCCTTAATGAATTGAAATGATTGACTATAGCTTGCCCTTTTCTGCTTTTTTCAAATATCGAGCTGCATCTTTAAACTTTATTCCTTTGGCTTTTTTACGAGGTGTTTTTCCCGTATAATCCGTTAATCGCGGATTGGCACCATTCCGTAAAAGCTCTTCAATGGCTGACATATTCCATTTGCCTACAGCAACATGAAGCGGTGTTTCTCCCCAGGTATTGGTTGCATTTACATTGGCACCGTTTCGGATAATCTCGTAAACGATATCAGTTGTACCGTCTTTAATTGCCCAATGCAAAGCAGTGCTGTTACTTTCGTCTTTTAGCTCCAAATCATAACCGCCTTTTAAGATGTATTTAACCGCTGCAAGATTTCGCTGCTTAATGGCATAGTATAACATGGTTTTTCCTTCTCCAAGGTCGAGGTCTGTGCTCATACCGTAATCAACCAGAGTGGTAAACATATCTGTTCTTCCGTTTTTCAATGCCATTATTCCTATACGGTCACCTGGAAGTTCGTCCGTGAGCCAACCGGCCGTATCGTTCGAAAATATCCATGAATAGGTGAGCCATTTGTCGAAGCGATCTTGATTATTATTTTCGATGGCGTACTTGAAATTGTTGTACACGGCAAGCACTTTGATGTTTAACGGAATAGATGTTATTCGTTGAACTTCAGTACTTTGCAATTGCATAGCGATGTCATAGTCGTCAAGAAATGATTCCGCATCCTGGTCAGTATATCTTACTTCTTTGACGCAACCACAGGTTTCGTCTACATAAAAGCCTTTTAACCCTTTGTCGATTCTTCCCCGTACCAAAATACCTTCAATCATATTCAAACCTGCCTTGTTGTATACAGGGCCGCCTGAGTTGCCACCGAAAGCATCCAAATTGGTTCCAAACCAGTTGGCTCCTGAGTTGATCGTAACTTTTGCCCCATCCGACAACTTTAACGGCAAACCAGATGGAGAACCGATCATAGCCAGGTTGTCTCCTTTGGCAATTTTTGCACCTGTTCTAAATCGAAACGGGTCCCGGTCAGTTGGTCGGTCTAATTGGATGATGGCATAATCCAATTGCCTGGTATCGTCAAGAACACTTTTTAGTATTCGTTTTACCGTGTATTGTTTACTGCCAGGTATGGTTGCAACATAGTAATCACCTAATGTTTCATGACTCTTCTTCGTCATGCTGATATCGTTTGTATAGTCAAATACCCATTTCATTTTATCGTAGCTGAATTCTCCATAATTGTCGAAGTAACTTTGATGATATATAATTTCACCATCGGTAATTTCATGTCGATCGCTTGAAATGCAGTGACCAGCGGTGACCATAATATCTGGAGCAATTAGAAACCCTGTACAGCTACCCATGGCAGGCTGATTCAAAAAGCGAACAGAGGCATCAACCTTATCCACCTTGAAACTGTTCTTCAGCGACTCTTCCAACGTAAAGCCGTAAACCTGACTGCCTCGGAATTCGGAAGCTGGCATTGACGTCATAACAGCCGTTGTATAACCATCATAATCATAAATCTTTGCTTCTCGCCGACTGTCGTAACCATAAATATCACGTGTTTGGTTGGTGTCGTTTGAGTTGATCCCGAATGGATTTTGAGCTACGAGACCTATTGGCATCATAGCGAGGCATCCAATTACCATTAATTGTAAGTACTTCATAATCCTTTATTTTAGTTTTTTTGAGGTTAAATTTTGCGGAAAAAGCTCTTTTCCCAATCCGTCATACCTATTTCTTTTTTTACTTTAATCGCATTCGCATTATGCAGCTCAAATAGAATATTGAGCTCTTTCATGGATATTTTGGTTACTCTATTTTTATGGTCTGAGCCGTATTCCGAACTGCTCTTATTTATAAAATGTTTAAACATCTTTAATTCCGTATCACCTTCAATATTAGGGATTTGCCTAGTTATAATCGCCATGCTTTCTGCAACTATGACCTTAAAAAAGTCGAGATAAGTGGTGGAATCATTTTTCATTTCAAACGCTCGGGTCACAGCGAGTGTAAAAATGCCATTACCCTCATATTCGTAGGATGGTTTGTTTACGGCAGTGGCCGTTAATTGGATAAGGGTAGAGTATGAGTTACTGGGGATGGCAAAGGGCAAATCATCAAGAATCCCGGTTTCAAACAGGCCCATGGATTCTGCCATTGCGTCCTTTCCATTCTCGCCAAGTGGTTTGGCTCCGCCGTGTACAAACTCCTCAGTTTCTGAGGCAGACCATCCAAAACCCGTTTCGACGATGACCAATAATTCTCCTTTAGAACCCAGCCGAAGACGAATCTTGTTGAAGATTTTGCTTAGCTCCTCATCAAGTAAATGATTTTCATTCCGATAGAGTTTATCATAATATCTTGGAGCACCATACAATACCAGTGCTTCATCGTATCCGTCTAATTCGTCGGCATTTTGGTCTTTGACCAGTTGCCCATGTCCAGAGAAATAAAATAAAAACACATCCCCGGGCCCACATTGCTTATAAATGACTTCAAGTGCGGTTACCACGCCTTGTTTAGTCGCTTGTTGGTCAATCAATTTCGTGGTCATAGAAAATCCATGTGGTACAATGCTTGTTTCCATCGCATTGACATCATTCGAAGAGTGAGTCTTACCCCAACCTGATTCTTCGGGGTAGTTTCCAATGCCGACGAGCAACGCTCTTTTTTGAGCGCCATGTGCCTTTTCAAGACCTAAAAATAGGAAGACAAATAGGGCACAATAAACGCCACACATCCTTAATTTTTCTATTGATAAAATCATATTCATTTGTTTACCTATTAATATGTTTATCAATAACTTAGGTAAACGATATATTTGATTTTTTTTCATTTTATCGTCGAATTTCAAAGCCGACGAACGATGTTGACGCCTCCATGCCGGAACTTTTTATTTTTTGGGTTGTTCCACCTCGTGAGGCACTGGTATAGGAATCTTCAAAAAGAATTTCCAGGCCGGTCATGTTACTTCTTGATCTCGGTTTTTTGGTGAGAATGGGTGTGAAATCAATAGGGTCTTTACTCGCAAAAAGTTTAAACACCTCCATGCCATAAGGAGCACCAAAAGAAACAACACTTCCTTCCACAATATATGTTTGCCCTGCTTTGATCAAAAAATCGGCAGGGTTCTGATGCATTTCAGGATCTTCTGCTGGGAGAATACCGTTAATTTTCCCATCCGGTTGGATATCAATTATGCTGAAATAGGCATCGCGTTCACCCAGGTTTCGCACGCGAATAATGGCGGCTATAGATTCACTAAAAACCAGGATGCCATTATCCGATATTTCATCAAGCGACAGGGTATCGGTAATTATTCCATCGTCATTTACCCGTACAGGAATAAGTTCAAACACGACATTGAATCTGGAATCTGTCAATTCAAGATTCTTCATAAATGTACCTTGAGAGAATTCCTTTAACGTGTTGACCACCGCACTAAAACTATCTTCGCTGGACAAATTTTCGGCAAAAACCGTATTGTCCGAAGCACGTATAATGTCAATATTTCCTCGGCCACCATCTTCCAGGATAAAATCCAGATCGCTGTCTGTTAAATTAAATAATGGAGAATTCCCCAATGCCTTCGACAAACACTTCCTTACCTCCGAATCCCTGATGTCGATGGATATGTTCATTTGAATTTCGCCAAAACTTCGTTTGGTAACAAAAAACCAGTAATCTTCTGGGTCGCCATCAAGTACTTTATCCAGCTTAAATTTACTCCATGTACCTTCTGCAAAAAGAGCGGTTCCTGTGGCGAGTGGTGTTTTGTCTCTTGTTGAAGTGGTTCCAATAGGAAATACGGCAATCTCGGTACCGTCATAAATTCCATTGAGTTTTCCTCCCCACAATTGGGCAAACTCATTTCTAATTTTATAAGCTTTATAAAACGCCTCTTGTTCTATGACGTGTCCGGCAAACAATGTGCGATCTATATCGCCCTCTATAGCGGGTTTTTGAGAAGGGGCCAACTGGGACATTTCTTTCAAAATCAGAGCAAAAAAACCACGATAGCTCATGGATGAATTAAGTTTGTCTACGCTTCTACTTATAGCTGTCGATAACGATCCAGCACCACCGTACTCATAGTTGACCTCTGATGCCTGTGATGCAGATATGATAACCAACGGAGAGAGTTTCGTCGGATCGAAGGACGCATTTTCTCTATGTTGAAACAGGCCAACATCAGCTTTCCCTTTTCCCGGGTCATAACCTGGGTTTTGGTAAGCAGGCATTCCGCCTCTACTTATCTGATCTCCTCTTGATACAGTCCCACTGTGACAGGCATCCACAAACACCAAAACATCTCCGGACCGTCCTAGTTTCAAACGGAGCATATAGAGTAATGCCTCCAACTCATCATCGATTAGATGATCAGAGAAATCATAATCGGCCTTGTAGTATGCTGGAGCACCATAAGCCACAATAGCTTCGTCATAGCCGTCGAGTTCATCACCGTTTTGGTCTTCCACCTGTTGTCCATGCGACGAGAAATGGAGAACGATTATATCTCCCATTTTGGAAGCTGATGCTAAATCCTCAATCGCTTTTACGATGGCCTTTTTTGTAGCTTCTTCATTTATTAAAACCGTTATATCGGACGATAAAAAGCCTTGTTTTTGTAAAGCAGACCGAATTAGAGGAACGTCGTTAACTGAATTAATAGGACTCCATTTCGTTTCCTTTGGATATTCTCCAATAGCGACGATCAAACCTCGTTTGGTCTGACTGTAAGATAGAGTAACGAGTGTAATAAAGAACAGGGCTAAAAGACCCCTTATTCCCAGGTTTCGGAGTATCATTCTTACGTTGTTCATAATTCGAAATTTGATATATCTATATAAAAGCGACCTATTTAGTAAACGGTTTTATGTAAGATTAATGTCAAAGTAAGATATTTTAACCAATAAATAAAATACGATAAAAGGGCTGTATATAGAGTACAGGCTTTTTTGTATGTTTGAACAGTATTGGCGTGGTTGTTGGTTCTTATCCAGTAGAATATTAATAATACAATTATGAAAAAGCTATTTGGAACAATTATCATCATGGGGCTGCTAAGCTCTATTAGTTTTGGTCAAACGTCAGACATTGGCTTAAAAACAAATGACAAAATCGAAATGAGCAGTCACTCTGCATCGGTTGGAACGGATTCATTACAAAAACAAACGGTCAAACCAATACAGAACGAAGTAAAACCCAAATGCAACCAATCCAAAAAGAAAACATGTTGTAAAAAAAGCAACATAGGAATAAAAGAGGAATGACAAACGGGATAACCACAGAACAACTTGATCAGATCAAGACGAAGATTATAAAATCGATCGCTAAAACGGAAGCGGATATTGTCGAATATACAGAGTTGACAAAACCCATTTCTCCAGAGAATGCGATTGGTAGAATTAGCCGTATGGACGCGATTAACAATAAAAGCGTCAATGAGGCGGCTCTTCACAATTCCCGGAACAAACTCGTACGGATTAAGCGCTGTTTAAGTGAATTGCACACCGAGTCATTTGGTTTATGCCGGCAATGTGGTCAGTCTATTGAAGTGGCTAAGTTATTTGTTATGCCAGAAAGTTTGAGATGCGTGAGTTGTGTAAAAGGTGACCGCTAAAGATCAGAAAAATATTGACCTGTTGGCTTATCGATTGCCTCAGAATACAGCAGATGGTATCTGGAAATTTGTAAAAACACACCAGGTGGGTTTTCGAATTGCGAAACCAAGAAAATCAAAATTAGGAGATTATCGTCCACCTCAACGAGGACAGGGACATCGGGTATCTATTAATTCGGATTTAAACCGGTATGCATTTCTAATTACGGTGTTACATGAGTTTGCCCATTTGCTTACGTGGAACCTGCATCGCAATAAAAAACTACCTCATGGTCTTGAATGGAAAGAGGAGTTTCGACAACTCTTAGTTCCTTACATCCAAAATAAGACGTTTCCAGACGATGTAACCCATGCCCTCAATCGTTATCTGATTAATCCATCAGCCAGCAGTTGCGTAGACATTGATCTGTCAAAGGCCTTGAATACGTATGACAAAATCCAAAAGATTATGCTGGAGGATTTACCAGACTTAAGTACGTTTAAGTTAAAGAACGGGTTGGTTTTTGAAAAAGGTCAACGTTTAAGAAAAAGGTATAAATGCAAATGTCTTACAAATCAACGCTGGTATTATGTTGCAGGACTGGCAGAAGTTATACCAATCAAGGCCCAATCAAGTTTGTTTTGATAAACCATTCAATCGTATTTCATTTGTATACTAATTTCATAAAATGAAGAAGACATATATTGCTTTAAGCCTGCTTTTTTTAGGTTTGAACGTAAACGCACAAATAGAACACCTTCCCGACGGTTTTACGCTTATTAACCAATGCGAGGCTACGGAGGTTAAAAGTCAAGGTAAAACGGGTACGTGCTGGAGCTTTTCAGCAAGCTCGT
>CAYZWM010000057.1:0-6789 GCA_964482155.1 uncultured Chitinophagaceae bacterium
CGGCTCCCAATTTCATTATCATGTTTCGACAGTTTTATATCGTCAAACAACACTATGGCCTCATCAATAGTCAACAGCAGTACCTCAGCCAACGATATTTGCTTAGGTTCTCCGCTGGAATGAAAAGGCAACGATTTATTAGAGATCAATTTTACATAGTTGGTATCTTTTCTCAAACGAGTGCCCATACAATCGGGACAGCTCGTTTTTCCACGATACTTGGCCATCATAACGCGGTACTGAATTTTGTATGAATTTTCTTTCAAAAAGTCAACGAAGTCATTAATTCCCGGAGTGCTTGAATTTCCTTGCCAAAGTACATCCAACTCACTTTTCGATAAATCCATATAGGCTTTGTGAATGGGAAAATCATTGTCAGATGCCAGTTCAATAAATTTTCTTTTCCATTTGCTAAGGCTTTCACCACGCCACGGCGCAATTGCACCTTCAAATATGGACATCCCCTTATCTGGAATAACCAAATCTTCGTCAATACCAATTATGGTTCCAAATCCCTGGCACGTTTTGCAAGCTCCATACGGATTATTAAAACTCAAAAAGTTTATTGTTGGCTTCTCGAACTGCATACCATCGAGCTCAAACAGGTTAGAATATTCCCTGGTAGAAATCCGGTCTCCAACATTTATTTGAATCGTTAACAAACCTTTACCTTCATAAAATGCAGTTTGCACAGAATCATGCAGCCGCTGAAGGTATTCTTCATCATCGCTTTTCTCTGATACAATACGATCTACCAGTAATCGGATGTCTTTACTTCGAACTTTCTCCTCATCAAAATCGTCAATCTTAACAATTTCACCTTTGTACAGCAACCGACTGTATCCCTTTTGAACTTCAAGATCAAGAATCTCCTTTAAAGTTTCCGCACTCTCAAATTTCAATTCCGTTAGAATATATACATGGCTATCCACTGGAGCCTTGTTCAGAATGTGTTCAACAACGTCCTGAACAGTATGGCACTTTACCACCTCACCGGATATCGGAGAAATTGTTTTACCCACACGGGTAAATAGTAGCTTCAGATAATCATAGATTTCGGTTGACGTTGACACAGTTGATCTTGGGTTTCGTGTATTGACCTTTTGTTCAATAGCTACGCAAGGTGTTAGACCCTTTATATAGTCAACCTCAGGTTTATCTAATTTGCCCAAAAACTGCCTGGCATAAGAAGATAAACTCTCCACATACCTTCGTTGGCCTTCTGCATACAGAGTGTCAAACACTAGAGATGATTTACCCGAACCAGAAACACCGGTTACAACAGTAAATTTATTACGCTTAATCTGCACATCTATGTTTTTGAGATTGTGCATCTTAGCGCCTTTTATTTCGATAACTTTTTGTACTTTTTTTACCATAAAAAACGAGCCAACAAAGTAACTTATTTGATGTGTCATTAAAGTCAATTCTCGAAGAAATATTTTGGATAACCAGATATAGCTCGTATATTAGTAGTTCATTTAAAAACAGAAGCCTATAGTCATAATACCTTTACTTTAAATTTTTTATTACAATCGACTGATTTCCAGTCGCGTAAAACGTAAGGAGGTATTATGAAAGAACAAATCAAAGACCAGGCTTTAATTAAGCAGTACATTCAAGGAAATGAGGCATGTTTAGAAATGCTGATCAACAAACACAAGAATAAAGTCTTTACGACGATATATCTTATTGTGAATGACCGCTATATAGCCGAAGATTTGTTTCAGGAAACCTTTATCAAGGTAATAAAAACGTTTAAATCAGGTAAGTATAATGAAGAAGGTAAGTTCTTACCATGGGTTGTTCGAATTGCTCGAAATTTAGCCATTGACTATTTTAGAAAGGCAAAACGAATGCCTACTATTACCTCTCAAGACGGTGAGGATATATTTAGAACCTTCGAAGTTGCTGAAGACAATCGGGAAGAATCCTACATTAAGGATCAAGACGAAAGTACCATTCGCCAAATCATAAATATGTTGCCGGACGAGCAAAAGCAGGTTTTGGTATTACGTCATTACGGCGATATGAGTTTTAAGGAAATTGCGGAAGTAACCAATGTGAGTATAAATACGGCACTTGGCCGAATGCGATACGCCTTAAATAACATGCGTAAAATAATTACGGAAAAGTCCATTTCTTTACAATAAAGTGAGACTACATGCGTTCAAGGAGTAATGAACATTAGCAATACTCTATGGACAAGACCTTTACTTTAAACACACTTCTAGAATTCACCTACTCAGAACTTTCTGATAATGAGCAGATTATATTAAAAAATAAGCTGTCTCGCTCCGAAGAATTGAGAAACGAACTGCATCAGATCAGAGAAATTAAATCTCTTCTTGATCAGGAAATTTACGCTCCAAATCCTACTTCTGTCCAAATTATTTTGGAAGAGTCGCAAAAAAACGAGTTGGAAACGTATTAAATAAGTTTTTCTTCTTTCAGAATTTCTGCTAGTCGTTCTACGACAAGTGGCTTACAAACAAAGCCTTTTACTGCGTCAAACGTTTTAGACCTTTCAATGTCCTTATTGTTTATAGACGAAGAAAGCATGTAAACGTCAACTGGTATATTTTGGTTCTGATAAATTTCAAGGAAATCCCAACCATTCATCTTGGGCATATTAATATCCAAAAAAATAAGATTTGGTTTTTCCACCTGCGAATCATTTAAACTGTCAAGGGCAGATTGGGCAGACGTAAATGCCTTAACCGAGTGCAAGTCAGACACAAGACTAATCACACGTGTGTTGATTAGGTTTTGAATATCATCATCGTCAATCAAATAAATCATTTGCTTATTTTCTTGTCTTTGTGTCAGTAAAGTTTTTAAAGGTAATTATAAAGGTTGTTCCTTTTCCATATTCAGATTTGACGTCGATCTTACCTTTAAGTTTATCAATCGTTTCTGAAACGATGTAGAGGCCAATTCCTGTACCTTTAGAATTTGAACTGGCTCGATAAAATAACTTGAAGATTGATTCCAAATGTTCTTTTTCTATACCAATTCCATTGTCCTTGACAACAATTTGTGCTTTGTTTTTGTCTGCTCTTACCCGAATGTCAAGGAAACAGTTCCCTTTCTCAACATCCATATATCGCACAGCATTCGAAACCAGGTTGTTCATAACGACAGAAAGACGATTTGAATCGGTTATAAATTTTCCCTTCTGGTTAACGTTAATATCGATTTTTAGTTTCTCAGCGTTTTCCGAGAACCGGTACTGATCAACTATTTCATTTACGAACTCGGTTAGGTTGATATTGTCTTTAGCAAGATTGAGTCTGGAGTTTCTGGAATAGTCAACAATACTCTTAATAAATTCATCTAGCTTTTCCAAACTCTTTTCTTGAAGAGCCAAATAATGTTGAGCCGTTTCCGAAATTTCCTCAATACGAATGAGTTTCACTAGCCCCATTACATTAGCAATAGGCGCTCGAAGATCGTGAGCTGCACTGTAAACAAACTGATCCAACTCCTGGTTGATTTTGATCAGTTGCTCATTCTGTTTTCTAATTTTTCGATCAGCTGTTTTTCTTTCCGTGATATCTTCAATGATCGTTACGTTTCCATAATGCACTCCTGCATCATCATAAAGTGCACTTGAAGATGTCTGCGCAATGATTTTTCGTCGATCTTTTCGCTTGTATTCCTTTTCTACAGAAATATATCGTTTAACACCGTCTTGAAAGTCCTGGTTAATCTGTTTGTTTAACTCGACATAACCTGGAAGCAACATATCGTTTTCCCGAATGTTTTGCATATCCTCTTCCGTATATCCAAAGATTTTGGTAAATGACTCGTTAATTTTAACCATAGCCTGATCGTAATTGGTATAAATTACGCCTAAGCTATTACTATCAAACATGGTTCGATATCTCTCCTCACTTTCTCTCAGCGCTTTAACAGATTCTTTAAGATCGGTTACGTCCTGAACCCCATAAAGGATTTCACTGTTCCCTCCGGTTAACGTAAAGTGAACATTAATATTCAGGTTACGTATTTCACCGTATTTATTTTTAATTACAATTTCACCAACATAACTGTCTATGTTGTCTCTAATGGCATCAAAAAACTTATCTGAGAACTCCTCCTGGCCTTCAACAACGTATCGAATTGGTTCGAATTCTTCCGGTGTGTCAGAACTTGACAGACCAAATATATCAGCAATCTTCTGGTTGTAACGAGATACTGTACCCAATAATTCCTTATTGGTTCTAAGCACGGTTTGGTAGTCCCAATCCGGATTATCTTTTACTGCTTCGAAAAGCTTAGGAGCCTTTATTTCTACCCAACCAATGGAGTCAGAATTAAAAAAGTGTTTAAACCTTCTCTCCTGTTCCAACATCTTATTTTCAGCTACAATTTCTTCTGTTATGTCTTGAGCATAAATAATAATTCCTCCAATGTGGTTATCATCCAAATACCATGGTCTCACGTCCCATCTACACCAGGCATCGTTGCCATTGTGATCGGTGTACTGGTCTCGCTTCATGCTTTGTGGAGATCCTTTAAGGGCCGCTTTATGTCCCAGTTTCCATCGCATGGGTATATCTGGATTTACTTCATAGTGGTTCCTGCCAATAATGTCATCCCCATACTTGGTTGGAAATTGGGTTACCCAATCGGAAGCGACAAAGAGGTAATTGAGATTACCGTCTAACATGGCAACTGGAATCGGACTATCTCTTACAAAAGCTCGTAATTGATCTTCGCGTTGGGTCTTAATTGCATAATCTATGTTATCTTCATATGCCCTTTTCGACTCTTCGATTTTAGTATCTAAATTGTTTCGAAGAGAAATGTCTATTATACTGCTACGCACATAGGTACCATTTTGTGTGGGTAACTTAAAGACACTTATTTCACATGGGATTAAAGTTCCATTCTTATGTCGGATCTGCCACTCAAAAATGACCCGTTTACCGGTTTTTACGCATTTATCAAGGTGTTTGGTTGCCACTTGAGCACCATTTTTACCATTGTTCATTACACCTGGGCTCAATTCCCCAAGTTTAAGCTCTAATATCTCATCTGCGGTATAACCAAACAGGGCCTCTGTTCGCTCGTTCGCAGCTACATACCTTTTATTATCGAAGTCCAACACCATGACCGCATCGGGGGCATTTTTTAAAACAGACTTAATTAACTCCTGATCTGCCAGAGCCATCCGATTACTGCCATTATTATTCTCACTAGAATTCGCAAATGTTAGGTTGGCATAAGGTGGTAATGAAAGCATACAAAACACCTCATCGTTCAATATCAGTTTTCTAAACTCGATTTTAGTTTTCTCATGAAGTAAAAGCTCATCACTCCCGCTATCAAGTATGGATGCTGTGTATTCATCCCACATTTGGCTCACCTCAGGAAACGACAGCAAGTTTTGTACACTAGAACCGAATTGATTTAGGTATGCATGATTGCAGTATACCAATACGCGATCAGAATCTAATAGTAAAACTGGGTTTGGGTTGGAATCAAACAGCGAACAATACTGTTTAATGACGGTACTCCCTTCAATGGTGGATTGATAGAGGCTCATGTAATTATTAATAATTTTCTATAAATGTAGCATAGTAGTATCTCAAATATACAACACTTCCCTTGTTAAAACCAGTACTTTTTGGCTCGAAAACAGGGGGTTTCGTTCAATTAAGTAGACAAAAATATGCCTAAAAGAGATGTTTCATGATGTCTAAAGCAGCACGTGCCATTTTATTATTCTCGTCAATCAAGGGGTTAATTTCCGTAATTTCCAAAGCAATCAGCTTTTCTGATTGATAAAATGCACTCAGTAAGGTCTTCGCTTGATCAAGCGTTAGACCATTGGGGACACTGGTTCCCGTACCTTTACTTACTGAAGGGTCCATCGAATCAACATCGAAAGACACATAAATCAAATCGCATTCCTCGAGGTAGTCTAGGGTTTCTAAAGCGACTTCATTCATTGTTTTATTGAGCAACCGTGCCGGAACATAATTCTTAATTCGGTTGTCGTCGATATCTCTCCACTCAGGTTCTTCCAAATCCCGTATTGCGATTAATACTAAATCGGCCGGCGACACCTTGGGATGAATACTGTTTTTCCCTAAATGTGTTAGCCTGTGCCATGCCTCCAGCACATCCTGTGTTGGAACATTAATGGACTGAGACTCATATCCCTCACCTAAGCTCGCTCCAAGAGGCATGCCATGAACATTACCACTTGGTGTGGTATAAGGTGTATGAAGATCTGCATGTGCGTCAATCCAAATAACACCAAGACGTTTAGATGGATACAGATCTTTTATGGCAGCAATTGAACCTAATGCATTGCTGTGATCTCCTGAAATAACCAGGGGGAATTTGTTATTTGAAAGCTGTTTTTGGATCTCATCGATTAAAAGGAGATTCTGACGTTCAATAAACTCAATGTATTTTGCCGTTGGACTGTCAGTTTCTTTACACAGTATATCATTTCTGGTAGCTAGAGTTACGAGAGGATATTTGCCGTAAATATCGTTGCCATTTTGATTGTCTTCCAAACGAACTGCCATCGGACCAATCCCTGCTCCACGCGTTCCAGCACCCAATTCAGATGGGTTCTCCAATATGACGACATCTCTATTCATCTCTTCACTTTTAATCGTTGTTACCCCCTCATGCTCTGACGTTTAACCATAAACGGGAGTAGTATTTGATCAAGGGGTTTGGATACGTCGCACTCTACAAAATCTATTTTGTATTGAGCACACTTGTTTCTAAGGTTGGTATAGAATCTATTGAATTCTTCGGTAT
>CAYZWM010000057.1:6841-19125 GCA_964482155.1 uncultured Chitinophagaceae bacterium
TATCTCCTGTCTCAATATCCTCGAATGTATATGGTCGGTTTTCGAATTCGAATTTCAATTCAGACTCATGGTGCATCGTATGAAACAAGATTACCTCATGTCTATTAAACTTAAGGTGTTGCAAGGCATCAAACAAAGCTGCCTCATCATTCAGGTCAAACATATCACTAAATATAACGACCATGCTTCTACGGTGGATACGCTCCGCAATTTCGTGCAAGGTTGATATCACATCCGTTTTATTTTGATCTGTCTTTCTCTCTAAAACGCTGCTTAGGGTTTTGAGTAAAAGTAAATGATGGCTGGAAGACGATTTAGCCGGGATCAGGTTCTCAATACGATCGCTAAAAATGGTTAGGCCAACGGCATCACGTTGCTTTTTGAGCATATTCATAATTGATGCAGCGCCTACAACTCCAAATCTAATTTTGTTAGAAATGGTTTTTGGGTAGAACATAGATGACGAGACATCAAGCAATATATGGCATCGCAAGTTGGTTTCTTCTTCAAATCGCTTGACATATAACCGCTCTGTTCGAGCAAACAACTTCCAATCTATGTTTTTCGTAGACTCGCCGACATTATACGATCGATGTTCGGCAAATTCCACGGAAAACCCGTGATAGGGGCTCTTATGAAGGCCTGTAATGAATCCTTCAACTACCTGTTTAGCAAGTAGTTCCAGATTATCGATACGTATTATTTCCTGATTTAAATCCACAAAAAAACGATGGCTACAAAAATAACCATCGTTCTCTTATTTTATTGTTTATTAATCGTGTTCTTATGCCAATTGGGCATCAAGTTTTCCAGAGATCGTACTTTTAGGCACTGCACCTATCAATTTGTCAACTACTTCGCCGTTTTTAAAAACCAGTAAAGTAGGAATGCTTCTGATTCCATATTTCATAGGAGTATCCCGGTTTTCATCCACGTTCATCTTGCCTATTTTTACTTTACCTTCATATTCAGAAGCCAGTTCTTCAACAATTGGGCCGATCATTTTACATGGTCCACACCAAACTGCCCAAAAATCTACCAATACGGGTATATCTGATTTTAACACCTCAGCTTCCCAATTTCCGTCGTTTAATTCTAATGCCATTTCTTTATTGTGTTTATTTAGTTAACAAAACTTTGATACAAAGGTATTTCTTCAACCATAAAGGCAATATTTTTGTTCCATAATTTGTACCTATACCTTTATAAAGTCTATTTATTTGAATATCTATAACAAGCTTCACTGGCCCCTAATTGCTGTATTTACACTATCGTTTTATGCATGCAAACCTGACAAACCCCAAACGGGAACAACGGAAAAAGAATTACCCGCTGTCATTCCAAAGAGTGATGTGGAGGATTCAACCCGTATTTATTATGGGCAATCCCTAAACAAATATATCGACCAAATAGATACGTTCAGAGTCGTAAAAAATTCCGTATTCACCAACCTGTTTGACTTCTACGAAACGAATGACTCATTGCTGTTTAGTGCCATCAACAAAACTGATTCGATCTTTAAAATTAATCGAATTATTGCCGGCAAAACGGTCAACATGGTTTATAGAAAACAAGGGAATAAGAAAGTCGCATCTCACCTTATATACCATGCTTCGGAAACCGATAAACTGATACTGGGTTTTGGGGATGTCGCATTTGCCGTATGGCACAAGTTGAAAGTCGACACGATTGAGCGGACCATTTATGCTCAAATCAATAATACCTTATATCACAGTATATTGAATGCAAATGTTTCATACGAATTGGGCATAAAAATGGCTGACGTTTTTGCCTGGCAGATTAATTTCTTTCGCATTGACAAAAACGACTTCTTTAAAGTCATATTTGATGAATACCGTGCTGAAGGCAAAATAGTGGATATAGGAGATATTAAAGCGGCTCTATTTTATCATCGCGGAGACTCGTTCTATGCGTTTAGCTACAACCAAATACCTGATGTCGGTTATTTTGATGAAGAGGGACAAAACCTCAAAAAAGCATTTTTAAAAGCGCCGTTAAAATTCAGTAGAATTAGCTCCCGCTACTCTAAAAGAAGATTCCATCCAGTTCAAAAGCGTTGGAAAGCACATCTTGGAACGGACTATGCTGCTCCCCGGGGTACGCCTATCCGTACCGTTGGTGATGGACGCATTATTGCCGCAAGCTACTCCAGAGGCAATGGACGATTTGTTAAGGTCCAGCACAACAGCACCTATACGACACAATACTTACACATGAGTCGCATAGCCAAAAGCACCAAAAAAGGGAAGTACGTCAAACAAGGCGATATCATCGGATACGTTGGAAGTACTGGTTTAGCGACTGGCCCACATTTATGTTTTCGATTTTGGAAAAATGGCGTTCAAGTCGATCCATTTACGATTAAAGCCCCTCCCACCACTCCTGTGTCTACTGAAAATCGGGCCAATTATATCGAATTGACGAAACTCTGGACAAAACGCCTCGACGAGTTGGTTATGGCTGTGGACTCTACAGAATAAATTAATCTGAAATCAGAATGAACGATAGTTCACGTCGGACGTACACTGGTTTACCTTTGATCCGACCCGGAATCCAAAACGGCATTTTTTTACAGGCATAAACCCAATATCCATCGGCAACGGCATTGTTTGTAGCCAGGATTTCACCGTCAATAACCTCTCCGTTGTCACTTACCATAATGGACAATGTAGCGATAGCCGTATCAAAATGGAGTAATAAGCTGTCTTTGAGAAACGCCTTAATAAACGTTGAAATGGAGTCTATGCCACCGACAAATTCAGGCAGAACATCGCTATCTAGGTAATATTTGTATGTTGACTCACGGTAGTCAAGGTCGGGGTCAACATAATTGAACGTAAAGGTTAGGATGATTTGAGACTGCGCAACGATCCCATTGTGCATGGCAGGAACCCAATTCGGCATTTCCCTGATAAAACGTATCACCTCTTCTTCGAATCCCAGCCCACTGTTTTGAAAAATAAAACTTTCCAAAGAAGCGCGGCCAGAGGTATCAATTTGAACCAGGCAACGAATTTCGCGAGAAGCCTGTGAATCAAGGGCAACCTGAGGATATTGGAGGTTGGTTTCTAAAAACTCATTATACGCCACATCCCCGCCAGGAAAATGTGCTGCAATATCATTTTGAGCAAAACAGTTATATGGAGACATGGCCACTAATATGATGGCAAACCATTTCACTTTTTAAGGCTAATTTTAAACGTGGTCTGTTTGAAGGCGACCGATTCTTTGACAAAAATATGTCCCATGTGGTAGTTTTCTACAATTCGTTTAACCAGCGACAATCCCAAACCCCAACCCCTCTTTTTAGTTGTAAAGCCAGGTTCAAATATGGTTTTGAATCGACCCGAAGGGATTCCTTTTCCTGTATCACTTACCTCTAAATACAAACGTTTATCTGTCTCTTCGATCACGTATCGAAGAGAGCCTTCGCCATTCATGGCATCTGCCGCATTTTTGGTAAGGTTCTCCAGAACCCATACAAACAATGGAATGTTCAGGTCACAATAGCCATCTGGAGCATTGTCCACCACGGTAAATTCTATATGACTCGACAAGCGTTTTTCTAAATAACCTACCGTGTCATTAACGACATCAATCATTTTTACCTTTTCCAAAATGGGTTCAGAACCAATTTTACTAAAGCGATCTGTTATTAACTCCAGACGTTTAATATCGTTACCAATTTCCTTGAAAATTTCTGGTGACACTTCGCCATCATTGGCTTTTATTATTTCCATCCAGGCCATTAATGACGAAATAGGCGTACCCAATTGATGGGCTGTTTCTTTACTCATTCCAACCCAAACCTGGTTCTGTTCTGAACGTTTGGAGTAACTGAACGCATAAAAACTGACCAGAAGAAAAACACCAATGATTATTAATTGGAAATATGGATACAGCTTAAGCTGGGTAAAAAGAATGGAGTTCTGATAATAGATAATGATGTTTTGATCACCATACAAACCAGCAACAATGGGTTCATTGGCCGATATCATATCATGAATCATATCTTGTATATATGACGTGTCACCGAGCTCATTCGCATCAATATTCCGACTCGCTATTACGGTCTCGTCTTCAAGAGTTACAATCACGGGAATGGTATAGTTTCCTTTTACAACCGATAATTCGTATGTCAGGTCATAGTTCTCATCGTCTGCTTTCGTTATGATTATTCTATTGGCTTCTGCCCATAAGGCAACCTTCGCACGCTCTTCTTCCTTTAACTTCTTAGCCAGGTTGTCTGTATAAAGAAGGGAAACAATTACAATAAGTAAAGCTGAAAGCAAAAGCAGCCCCTTGATAATTGTTTTTATCTGATATTTATTCAATGCCATTTGCAGTGCAAAGAACGAATAATTTTAAAGTTATGGTATTTTTCACTGTTAGTTTATTAGACAAACCATTGCCAGTTAGTCAATTGTAAGTTTACCTTTGGACTTTTAACCCAATCATGCAGTTTAGTTTTACTCACAACGGAATAACGCATAACTATAACAGTTCTGTATTTTACGATTTATCGACACCTATTCGAAATGGCGACCAAAACGTAAACGCATATTATCTCAATAGTCCTCGTTTTGAACCGTTTCGCGCTGGGGGCTTTGTGGGATCTGTCGAACTTGGAGGTGCATGCAACTGCGAAGACATCACGTTTAATGCTCATGGCAACGGAACACATACGGAATGTGTTGGACATATCAGTAAGGAAACGCATACCATCAATCAATGTTTAACGACGTTTACATTTATAGCTCGTCTTATTTCGGTTGATGCACAAATCAAAGACAACGGCGATCGATTCATTCCAAAATCGGCTGTTGAACATCTTGATTTCACTGAATTTGACTCCTTAATTATTCGCACTCGTCCAAACAGCCGTGACAAATTGCTACGGCAATACTCAGGGACTAACCCGACGTATTTAGATCCTGAATTGACACGATTACTGGCTACAAAAGGTGTTAAAAATGTGATTATTGATCTGCCTTCTGTGGATCGGGAAGAAGACGAAGGAAAACTTCTGGCCCACCACGCCTTTTGGAATTACCCGGAAGCGCCACGACTTAACGCAACGATAACGGAACTTGCCTTTATTCCAGATGAAGCTCCCGATAACCTCTATCTGCTGAATCTGCAAATCGCTGCTTTTGAATCGGATGCAAGTCCGAGTAAACCGATTATATATCCTCTCAATTCCAATTAAGTGGATACCGAAAAGTTACTTTATTTCTCTACGTCGCTATCCTCGACATTTATTAATGCAATAACGAAGAAGCCGACGCACATCCAAAAAATCCTTGTGGTCAAATTGGATGAAATTGGAGATATGATTTATACTCTCCATTGCATCAAAGCGTTATCCAACCAATTTTCAGATGCCCGAATTACTGTTTTGTGCAAGGCCATGAACAATAGCCTGGTGGAAAACACAAACGCTGCCTATACAATTATTAATGACTTTGATCATGTTGAGAAATCGTATGACCTTCAGGTAGATTTTAGGGGAAATTGGCGGTCACTGCTCTTTGCCCTGCGAGGTGGATGCAATTACTATCTTGACCGCGGAAGCATTCGGTTTAGAAACAAGTTTAGTGGTGGACAGGGTCATGAGATTGAAACCAATCAGGCCATTATTCAACATTTATTTCCAAAAGACTATGAATGGCCTTCGCTTAAATTAATGCCTTCAAAACAGGACCAGACATACGTAAGTGGATTGTTGCACGAGCAGAATCTAAATCAATTTGTATTGATGCACTGTGGAGCCCGTGACGAAAGTCGTAGATGGCCAGTGGATCGATTCGCTACATTGGTTGATCAGATAAACGAAAAACACCAATTACAAACTGTCTTTATTGGTTCTCCGAACGAAAACAATTTAGTGGAAGAGGTATTGGATAAGACTACGAACGCCTTCAATTTTGTAGGCAAAACAAATCTATTGCAATTGGCAGCGCTCTGCGAAAAATGTTCCTTTTTTGTGGGTAATGAAAGTGGGCCGCTTCACTTCGCTGTTGTCCAAAAAACACCTTTAGTTGCCTTGTTCGGACCTGGGGTAAAGAATGTTTTTTATCCGATTTATGAAAAACAGGAAGTCATTCATCACGTTAAACAGAATGACCATACCAGCCAAACGGTGGAAAACAGCTCCATTTTTGACATTTCTTTGGAAGAAGTGATGGACAAAATCGATCAAATTGGGGTAAAAAGTCCCGGATAATCGAAAATCCGACCGAGTAATTGATTTTGTTGAACAATTTCAACTTCCAACATTAAGAAGATAGAACAACCCACATCCCTTCAATAGCAAGGCTTTCAGGGCAACTAAGAAGAATTATGATACCGCTCATAAAAAAAAGTTGCTTTTTTATTTTTAATCAGTCTAAATAAAAATAATTTTGTGGCCTCTTAAAAAAGGTATCAGAAATGTATAGATCGCTATTCGTTGTAATTATTCTAGGTTTAAGCATAATAAGTCAGGCCCAAACCACAGACAGTTCAAATTATACACGTAACTCGGCTCAAACTCTTATCGATGCTAAAAGTGGGAATCTACTAATGGCTGCATACGGTGAAGCTCATTACAATCAAGCGTATGAGGCTGGTGTTAGACGAAACGGTATGGTAGACATTCATCGTCAGGTATTGTTATTCGGTTACAAGTTTGATTCTAAGACAACCTTCATTTCAGAAATTGAAATCGAACACATTAACGAGGTATATCTGGAACAGGCGTTTCTGAATTACAAAGCAAAACCCTGGTTAAATATCCAGGCTGGATTACTTCTTATTCCTATGGGCATTGTAAACGAATATCACGAGCCTACCACCTTTAATGGAGTAGAACGGCCTATAATAGACAACGTTTTAATACCTACCACCTGGAGAGAGGTCGGAGCTGGGGTTACAGGTAATCTTATTAACTCAAGTTTGCGCTACCAAATATTCGCAATCAATGGACCTTTAGGTTATGACGGTGATGCTCGTTTAAAGGGTGCAAAACCGTTGCGAGATGCAAGACAAAAAGGATCTAAATCGATCATGACAAGCCCTGATCTTTCGGCAAAAATTAATTATTACGGTATAAAGGGATTAAATATTGGTCTTGCGGGCTATTTCGGTAATACGGAATCTACCTTATACAATAACCTATCTGCAGACAGTACGGCATCAATTATATCTGCCGATAGTTCTTCTGTTGGTGTTCAATTGGTTGGCCTGGACTATAGATATCAAAACAAGAACTTTGAATCTAGAGGACAATTCATCACGGGCAATTTTGTAAACACAGATCAGTATAACGGGTTTACAGGCTCCGATTTGGGTTCTACGGCTTACGGTTATTACCTGGAAGCAGGTTATAACATCGCCAAATTGTTAAAGATGAAAAAGAAACTGGTTCCTTTTGTACGGTATTCTCAGTACGACACACACTACGAGGTTGGTACTGAAATGGCGAAAAACATGAGCTACCAGAGTACCATATTAACGACTGGTTTAACCTTATACATCAACTCTGCATTTGTGGCCAAAATTGACCATCAGCATATGGTGAATGGTAACAATAAAACAACGAATCAGGTAAACGCCGGTATCGGTTTTTGGTTTAGATAGAAATGAAAAGAAAAGCGAGTTTTATCCTTCTTGTTATATGTTGTATGGGCTTCTCAGCCTTTACTGCATACAGCTACCTTCCTGAATATTTAGGAAGAAAGATGGAGAAACACCTTTTCAAAACCTTCGGAAAGGAAATTCATTTTGATGAAATGAGTTTAAACGATTCCGTTCGGTTTAATCATCAGTTATATACCGTGAGTAATCGAGATAGCCTTACAGGTTATGCCATGATAAGCCGGGCACTTGGTTGCCGGATTGGTGGTTGTGAAAAACCACAAGAGGATAGTTTGGCCTTTGAACAGTTTTATTATATGACTGCGTTTAACCGGGATCGAAGTATCAAACGCGTTCGGATACTCGAATATTCCTCAAACTACGGTTATCAAGTAGCGAATAAGGGTTGGTTAAGGCAATTTGAGAACGACCGTCATTTCAAGGTAGATCAAAACATCGATGGCATAACAGGTGCCACCATCTCCGTAAAATCTCTTATCAAAGGGGTTAATCAGCAAATTCGGATTGTAGACACGATTGAAAAATAGTCGGTTTCAGAGAGGAACCATACACTAAATCTTATCAACCTGCGTTTTTTTGATATGTATATCAAAAACGTGCTTATCCTACTTTGTATTCTAACTACAACTTCTGCTTCTGCACAATCATGGATGAGGTACAAAACCATCCTGCCCCCTCAGTGGAAGATTAACTTACCTACACCTCCAGCAACGTTTCATAACTACATTGTTGATCATCAGATTGACACGCTACACATTACCTATCATAGAATAACCAAAAATGGCCAGGTAAAGCGTGGCAAGGAGGTTTCGCATTACGCCTTTAATGATCAGGGAATGATCATGGAATTTAACCAATTCCGGAAAGGTGTGAGCAAAAAACGGGAAACCTATACCTATGACACCATGAACAACCTGACATCCAAGTTGATCTACAACAAGAAGAACCTTGTTTCTTTTGCTCAATTTCAGGAGTTTGATAAAAGAAACAGCACTCGATATCTGTCTATTGCATGGAATAAAGATACGTCGTATGAAGTGGTGCGTATTGGAATGAATGACCAACGGAAATCGTATGAATACCTTTATAAAAAAGGCAAACTCAAGAACCGTTGGGAAAACGAATTCTACCCCGATTCAACACGAAAAAAATCGACTCTTTACAATGGCAAGGGCAAGGTTAAATACGTTTGGGATTATCGGTGTAAGGAGGAAGGAGTTGAAATATACAAACACAAGGATACAAGCAAAATTTGCCTTGAAAAGTCAACCGACAATCAGGGTATCACCACGTATCTATACAAATGGGTAGAAGAAGATGGTACGTTGATTACCACGCTAAACAAAATGAACAGATTTAACAAAATGATCTACATAAAACAAACCCAAGGAATCGAAAATCGAATCACGTTTGAGAACGTTTGGGAGTATTATGACAATGACACCTCTTTAAAATTTCATTCAAACACGTCGTACAGAAAAGGAAATATATCCTGGACCAGCAAAAAATCCTATGACAAAAATGGCAACGAAACGGAGAGTTCGAATGTGCATTACAACAAAGGAAAAGTAGTGGGCACCTACAAGCAGTCCTATACGTATTTTGCTGACAACCGACCTAAGCAGAGAATTCTGTTTAATGAAGAGAAAGGAACACAACGGATAATTGAATACACGTATAATTAACCGACTTTTCTACTGAACTACTTCCAGGATTGTCTTATATAGGCAATGGATTCAGAAATTTGCTTAAGCAAATCTTCGTGAATAAATCTCCGTTTTTTCACCGTCACGTAAGCGTTAAAAAGTCGATTGATATGACGATCTCCAAGTCCACTTTTCGCCTTAAATTGCTCTCTGAAACTTGCGTTCAGTTCGTGCGTACTTAACCCGTACCTATTCCGCACCTCGGAAAGGAACATCTTTACCTTTTGTTCCGCAATTTTTTTATGATCTGGGTTGAGCCAATACAGTCGCGCAATGGTTTTTGAGAACTCGATGGAGCTATTGGTCATTGGCTCCATAATTTCAATGGTATTGTACTTGCGTTTAATACCGATCACTACAAAAACGAATAAGCCAATTAACACAAAGTAAAAAGCAGTTTTTAACGCTTTATTCTTAAAGATATATTGAAAATATCCCTTATCGGCCAGACCATTGACTTTTTTGCCATCATTTCGTTTGTTTAGAAATTGAAACTTTAATTCATCCCAATAGATCTTTGTATAATCGATCTCAGATAAGATGGAATTCACATAACGAAAAACCTCGGGTTTATCCAATTGCACATTGGTAAACAATACCGGCGACGAGTGAAGATAGATGACGCCATCGCCATAGTTGATTTTGATCAGGTTGGCTTTGCCTTCCGTTGTATGTCCGATCAATTCATAACTCGAAGGTATGGTCTCTTCTACCCATTCTTCACCCTCATAAGACTCCGTTTCCTCTTCATACTCCCAATCTGCATAATCGTCATCCACATCTTCCTGACGATTGTATTGAGGCATTGTATTCATGTTGTACGCATCTTGATCCAGGTTTACGGTATCAATATCAAAACTATACCCCAGTATGTTCGCCCAACCAAAATAGGTTATTTCCACAGGTGTCGGTCGTTCTGATGGCTTAAGCCAAAGGCTATCCGTCACAAAACCAGCCGAATCCCAGGTACCGGTTGACACCATTCCTTCATTCTCAAGATGAATTCCTCGAAGGTTTCGAAAGAACTCACTGCCATATTTGCCAGAAATTATGAGCGCACTATTCCCTTTGGCGACGAACTTGAGTATGGCATCAGTTTCGGTAGAATCGGCAGCAAACCCGGTGTTATAAGCATCAAAACCACTGTTATAATAGAAGTACATTTCGCCTGTCCCGAGCTCTTTCTGTCTGGAAAATCGTTCTTCTAAGGTTTCGAAATCAACGTCATTTTGCTTCTTTAGAAGATCAATAAAGAAGTCTCGATCATACGCCTTTTTACTTACATCATACCTGTAATCGAACGACCACCTGGTTCTTTCTCGTTCGTCCGAATTGTTTCTTGTAGCATAATAAATCAAGCCAATAAAAAGCATCACTAAACCGATCAATACAATGTTACTTCTATTCATTGTTTAGGTTCGTTTTCAATTGATCGAAATGGACGATCAGTTTCTCATAATTTTGTTGCGAAAGAAGGTACTCACCATACCAATAGTATTCATATACCAGGGTCAACTCCTGAATAGACTTGTAGTGTTCGTGCGACATCAGTTGATTTAGGTAATCACCATTGGTATTGTATTTGTGCCAGGTAATTAAATTCAACGCCTGAAATTTTTCCAACATCAGTAAGAACTGATAGCGTAAACACCGATTATAATTACCATCACTAGACGCCTGACTTAATTTGTTTTCCAATTCAGAAGCCACCAATTCCTCTGGATTTTCAACGTCGTGTTCTGTTCTCAACTCGATGTTTTTGGCCCCAAAATCAAAATAGCCTTTTTTGGTTAGAACAACGATCAATCCAATAAACAGGACTGCAATACCTATGTATAATAATATTTGCAATGGTGAAAGGTCAAATGATCTTGACTTCTTTCGTTTCTTAGGTTTGTCTTTATCCGACTGACTGTCTTCCTTTGGTTTTTTGACAGCTGTTTTGGGTGGCGGATAATCATAGTTGTCAGCCATGTTATGCCATTGAGCAGTATCGACCGGGTTTGCGGACACATGGGTTGGCAAGAGGTAAAACAAACCAAAGAGTATGCTTAGAATGAGAACTCTTTTCACGATTCTTTAAATTTTAGTTTGCTTATCTCATCCTTTAAGTTGACTGCTTCATATTTTTCCATCAATGACAGAACGTGATATTGTGTGGCATAAAAGTAAAAGGGCAACATCGACATCATAACGGTAAAATATATACCCATTTGTGTTGCAATTAATATGGTCTCCTTCAAGGTGGGTTCAAAAGGCAACAAGTCGTTGAATGCGTACATAGAAAATCCAGCTAAAACAGAATTGGCTAGAAGCTGAATAAAAAAAGTAATCACACCAAGAGCCAACCACAATACGACTATGGAAAATATGCGAAGCAAAATGGTTTTTATCACAACGCCTTTGCGTTCTCTGTAATAATGTGCAGCGAGTATAATTCCAGACGCCAGGGTAAAAAGGGCCAGGGTTCCAAAACTCACCAAAAGGTTCATTGGGAACCGAATTTCACTCCTAAAATAGAGAAAATTCGCAAAGGCCAAAATGATGGCGATCAACAGATAAATGGGGATTTTTCGTGCGGAAAG
The DNA here is from genome assembly GCA_964482155.1 of uncultured Chitinophagaceae bacterium. Classification (GTDB taxonomy): domain Bacteria; phylum Bacteroidota; class Bacteroidia; order NS11-12g; family UBA9320; genus UBA987. Next base: position 18,792 of record CAYZWM010000057.1, read on the forward strand.
CTTCCATTTAAAACCGGATTTGAGGTTCACAAAGAATAACACCAGTGCCCAAAATCCCATATAACACAGTTTAAATACTTTGTAACTAAATACCTCAGGAATGTAGGTAGGATCATTCAGGTTGGTACCAAAAACCAATGTAATCATTTCAATAATGCGTGCCAAAGCAGGCGTAAAATGCCATTGAAAGTAGTTGTTAAAAAAGTAATAAACGATAATTGGATAACCGATAGCACCTAAAACGCACACCAATATATTCTTCCCAAAGTTGCTTTTATACGTAATAAAAGACTCCGATATAATACGTGCAGGGCTCTTAATTTCCGTTCGATCA
>CAYZWM010000058.1:0-19025 GCA_964482155.1 uncultured Chitinophagaceae bacterium
AGATTAGACGAAACGGAGTGTTCAAATGGACAGCAATTAAACATTAAACATTAAACATTAACAATTAAAAAAATCCCTCTGAATGACGGGCTTTGAGAACTCACAACTCAAGACTCCAAACTCAAGACTCCCAACTTATAGACGTTTTGACATTTAGATTTATAGAGATTAGACGAAACGGAGTGTTCAAATGGACAGCAATTAAACATTAAACATTAACAATTAAACATTAAAGACAAACAACTCCCAACTCAAAACTTCAGACTCTTAACTCAAAACTCAAGACTCAAAACTATCAACTACATTTGAGTGTTATAAAACCGGCGGAGGCAAAAGAATAGAATATGAAGGCAATTTGGAACGGGGTGGTCATAGCAGAGAGTAATGAAACAGAACGGGTAGAAGGGAATGATTATTTCCCACCAGAGTCTATCAAAAGGGAATATATTGAAGATAGTAAAACGGAATCTGTTTGTCCGTGGAAAGGACTGGCATCCTATTATAGCCTAAACGTCAATGGTGAAGTAAATTCTGATGCAGCCTGGTATTATCCCGAACCCAGTATAGCGGCCAAAAAAATTAAAGGATATGTGGCGTTTTGGAATGGGGTTACGATAGAGAAATGATGATCCAATTGGTTTGTTGAGTCTTCCCATCTGATTCAAGCAGACATTCAATCTAATGGTTTGGGCAGAACAACTTCTTCCGGTTTTCGTTTTCGTTTCCACCGCTTATGTGTCCAAAGCCAAAACTCTGGTTTTTCGAGAATCTGAGTTTCTAAAATCCGAGTGTGTTCAGTAGTAATCCAACCGTGTTCCATCTGGTTCGGTTGGTCAGTAATCAAGGTTAATTTAAAACTATAATAACCACGTTTTACCTTAGTTATACCGCCATATATAACGGGGTAATTGTATTTAGACGCGTATTTCTCCGTGCCAAAAGCAACGGCAGTTTCCTGATTTAAGAAGTGGGTCCAGATTACATTTTTATTGTGCGTTGGGCTTTGGTCTCCTCCAAATATGGTGGCCGTATTATTCGGGCTATCATCTGCGAAATACCGCACCGTATTTTTCGTGGTCACCATTCTGAGCCCAAAAATTCCGCGTGTTGACAGCATAACCTTTTCAAAAAATGCATTTGAAAGGCGGGCGTATAATGCTACGGATTGATGTTTGATTTGTTGGTCTATACCCACCGCAAGAATTTCCCAGTTGTTAAAATGACCGCCTACCAGAATAACACTGCGATTTTGATTTGAAAATTGGTCAATAATCTCTGGATTGGTTACTACAAACCGCTTACTAATTTCTTTTTGTGATATACTAAAGAGTTTAACACTTTCAATAATCAAATCGGCCAGGTGCCGATAAAATAACTTTGTAATAATCTTGATTTCATCCTTGGTTTTGGTTGGAAATGAATTCGTTAAATTTTGCTCAACCACCTTCTTCCGATAACCAATTACATAGTATAAAACGACGTATAAAAAATCCGATATTATGTAGAGTATCCCAAAGGGTAATAGAGATAACGGTTTGATAATCAGGTAAAAAAGAAGTTTACTCAAGATGTTGTATTAACGACAAATTTATACAGATTTTACGTTTGGCCTAATCCAGATCCAAAAGACCATCGGGTAGGTTTAGGGTAATGATTCCATTTTCTTCGTCTATAATTTCTATAAAATCATCTACAAATGGAATCAGGCATTCCCGTTTTTTGTGTGACGTAAGAATAAGGTCTTGTGTCTTGTGACTAACAATGTCTTCTACCAGACCAATTTTTCCGAGATTAACATCGATGATCTCGAAGCCAATTAGGCTGTTTTCTTCTTCAATCTTAAGTTGCTGGCTGGGTAGAAAAACATCCCTCCCTTGGAAATCCTGAGCCTCTTCAACCGTATTAACATCTGCAAACGAGACGATAAATGGGTTGGTATTGCTTTTTTCGGTAACAAAAAAAGGAACCGGTTTCTGATGAAACATCAGAAACAACGGTTCCTTTAAGTCGATATCGAAGGAATCTTCAACGTCAATTCTCAGTTTACCGGCATAACCGTGTGTTTTGGTTATTCGACCAACTTTGGTCAGCGGTCCAACTGAAAAGATCATTGAGAGATTATTCTTCGGTTTTTTCTTCTTTTTTTGCTTCAGGCTCCTCTTTAGGAGTTTCTTCCGCTTTAGGTGCTTCAGCTTCAGCTTTAGGTGCTTCAACTTCTGCTTTTGGCTCTTCAGCTTTTACTTCTTCAACCACTGGTGCTTCTGTTTCAGCTTTAACTTCTTCAACCACTGGTGCTTCTGTTTCAGCAACAGGGGCTTCAGTCGCATCAGCAGTTTCTTCAGCTGCTTCAACTTCTTCTGCTAAAGGTGAATTCTTAGCCATAATCGCTTTTTCACGATCGGTTCTAATTTTAGACTCTCTTTCAAAGATTTCTTTAGCTGCTGCAGCTTGTACATCTGCTAAATTGTCCTTTTTAGACTGAACCCGACCTTCTTTTTCGCTTAACCAGGCTTCGAATCTACTTTCAACCTCCTCTACCGGGAATGCGCCCTTGGCCGCTCCCTTAAGTAGGTGGTTTTTGTGCATCGCACCTTTGTAACTTAGAATTGCTCTAACCGTGTCTGTAGGTTGAGCTCCGTTTTGCAACCAATGCACAGACTGTTCAAGGTTTAGGTCAATTGTTGCTGGATTGGTGTTCGGGTTATACGAACCAATTCGCTCAATAAATCTACCATCCCTTGGAGCACGTGCATCCGCCGCCACAATGTAGTAAAAAGGCTTTTTCTTTCGCCCTTTTCTCAATAATCTTAATTTAACTGCCATAAAATGTTTTATTTTATAAACCCTGGGTCTCCATTCCAGAGGGCTGCAAAGGTCGTATGATTATAATTCTTAAACAAACAATTTTTAGGCGCAATATATAGGGTAAATGTGTACCATATTCCAGCACTTACAATACTGTCCCTATACGTCCATTCCCCTTTCAATTTGGTTATCGTCAAACGACTAAAGACGATACTGTATCTACAAGATGGTACTCTCCTACGCGTAACCGCTTCGGCATTACAAAGCATTAACATTAATACATTGCTACTTTGTTAAATTATTACTCTCCTACGCGTAGCCGCTTTGCAGAGCAATGTATTTTTCAATTGGTAAATTGATCCAATGTAACAAGGTATTAGTCGAAACTCAAATCTAGTCCAATTCATAGTGGTATTTTTGGCAAAAAATAGAATTTGATTCGTTTAAAAGGTATAGAGAAATCGTATAAAACAGGTGCTACATCTCTCAAGGTATTGAAGGGGATTGACCTCGATATTAAAAAAGGAGAATTGGTTAGTATCATGGGATCCTCGGGTTCTGGGAAATCCACATTACTCAATATACTGGGTATCCTGGATAACTATGATTCTGGTAGCTATCATATTGAAGATCAAATGATTAAAGGCCTTTCTGAAACGGAAGCAGCTAAGTTTAGAGGCCATTTTATTGGCTTTGTTTTTCAATCATTCAATCTAATTTCCTTTAAAAATGCCGTAGAAAATGTGGCTTTACCCCTCTACTATAAAGGGATTAAAAAGAGAGAAAGAAACGAACGTGCAATGGAATACCTCGATAAAGTTGGATTGAAAGACTGGGCCCTCCATCTACCTTCGGAACTTAGTGGTGGACAAAAACAACGGGTGGCGATTGCAAGGGCACTCATTACGGAACCTAAATTAATTCTAGCTGATGAACCCACTGGAGCGTTGGATTCGGTTACTTCCCAGGAAGTGCTTGATTTGCTCAAGGAAATCAACAAGGAAGGGAAAACCATCATAATAGTAACACACGAAAGAGATATTGCTGAGCAAACGGATCGGGTGATTATGTTAAAAGACGGCCTGGTGCTAAATGAATAATGGAGCGTATTAACGAAATATGGCAAAGTATTCTCACGAATAAACTGCGTACATTCTTAACTGGGTTTAGCGTAGGGTGGGGTATTTTTATGCTCGTTTTACTTCTGGGGTTGGGCAATGGAATGCAAAATGGAACCCGCGATAAGTTTAAGGATGATGCCATCAACAGCATTACCATTCGGTCGGGCCAAACCAGTTTAAGCTATGATGGGCTCTTACCTGGGCGTAAAATTCGATTTAAGAATGACGATTTCGAATTGATCAAAAATGAAATTGAAGGCGTTGAAAAAATATCTGCCCGAGTGGCCAAATGGAGAGCCTTTAGCGTTTCGTACGGAAATAAGTCTGCGGCTTATCGAGTTCGTGGAACACATCCAGATCATAAATATGTGGAGAAGACTATTATCAAACAAGGCCGATTTTTAAACGAATTGGACCTCAAGAATACTCGAAAAGTATGCGTGATTAGTGAACTAATTGAAGAAGAATTGTTTGAGGATGAACCTGCCATGGGTAAATGGCTAAGTTTAAGTGGTACGTCATTTCGGGTTGTAGGTATTTTTACGGATGAAGGAAATGAAGGTGAAAACGGTGTGCTTTATTTGCCCATTTCGACTGCTCAGGTGGCCTTTGGTCGTGCAGACAATATTGATCAAATACTGTTTACTACAGGAGAAGCCGGTCTAGAGGAAACTCAGGCTATGGCCGAAATGGCTAAGCAGTTATTATCCGCAAAACATCATATTTCTCCAAACGATCCAAGAGCTCTTCGAATTCGAAACAACTTCGAAGAGTTTAAACGAATTTCAGACATCATTGACGTTATGAAGTCGTTTTTCTGGCTCATTGGAATCTTAACCATTTTTGCAGGTATTATTGGTGTCAGCAATATTATGCTGATTACCGTACAGGAAAGAACTAAGGAAATAGGTATTCGAAAATCAATTGGAGCATCACCTTTGTCCATTGTTACCATGATCGTTCAGGAGTCCATATTCATTACAGGCCTGTTTGGTTACATAGGACTGTTTTTGGCTGTTCTTCTGCTCGAATTAGTGGCGAAGGTTGTACCCAGCACTGGAGCCGTCATTAGCAATCCAACGGTGGACTTTGGAACGGCCTTGTGGGCCTTACTTGTCTTAATAATATCTGGAGGGTTAGCGGCATTAATTCCTTCATTAAAGGCCGCCAAAATTAAACCCGTAGAAGCCTTGTCGGCAGATTAATACTATTTGTCTTCGAGACCATAGTGACCAGCGTATGATTTAAGTTGCTTTCTTAAACGACGCTTGGCAACAAAGATTCTGGTCTTAACGGTTCCAATCGGAATATCAAGTTCTTCGGCAATCTCATGGTACTTGAACCCTTCCATGTTCAACTCAAAAGTGATTCTTAGGTCTTCAGGTAACGTAACTATTGCATTTTGTAAGTCTTTGGCAAGAAACTTATTCTCACCCATGTTTTCCGTTACATAGCTCGCAGAATCCAAGAAGTATGTATTGTCCGTCGTATCAATAAATGTATTACGTCTGATGAGTCTTCGGTAGTTATTGATAAAACTATTACGCATTATGGTATACAGCCAACCCTTTAGGTTGGTTCCTTCCTTAAACTTGGTTTGGTAGGTTAGAGCCTTCAACATAGTTTCTTGAACCAGGTCATTGGCATCTTCTGTATTTTTTGTCAGCTGCAAAGCATAACTGCTAAGCGCTCGTTGTTCGTTATTTATCTTGTTTGAAATGTCCATGTTTCTGTTGTTCGTTACTCAAATATAGATGAAATGCATGTATATACAATTAAATCTAAATCATCGTTCTGTTAACTTTGTATAATTCTCGATAAGATGCTGACAATAAGATGGGTAAAAGCCTATAAAAGATTCTTATATGGATATTTAATAAGTTTATTGCCCTCTTAAAACCAGTGATTTACGATTTTGGATTACGAAAACAATATTAATAATTAGTTTTGCCCAGTAGTATGAAAATCTCGGTATCAAGAAAGGCACATTTCAATGCGGCACATCGCTTACATAACCCATCATGGAGCGATGCGAAAAATAAACAGACTTTTGGAAAGTGTAATCTACCTAATTATCACGGTCACAATTATGTGTTGGAAGTGAAATTAACTGGAAGTATCGACCCAGATACTGGATACGTCATGGACCTGGGCATTTTACGTGACATCATAAATGAAGAAGTTATAGAACGGTATGATCACCGAAATTTTAATCTTGATGTAGTTGATTTTAAGGATCTTAATCCAACAGCCGAAAACATCGCTACAGTGATTTATGGTCGATTACGAAAACGAATCAATGAACATCTTGGGCTTGGTTTGCGTTTGTATGAAACTGAACGAAATTTTGTAGACATAGAAGAATAAAGAATGAGCAATAAAGACTGTACCCAAACACCATTGCGCGACGATGCCTTTGCTATTTCTGATGAGGAGAAGATTGAAAAAATTGAAGTTCACGTACGATCTATTCTTGACATTCTGGGTTTGGATTTAACCGACGATAGTTTGTCAAAAACACCACATAGAGTGGCCAAGATGTACGTCAATGAGATTTTTCAAGGTCTTAATCCGGATAACAAACCTGAGGTTACTCTGTTTGATAATAAATACCAATACAGCCAGATGTTGGTACAGAAGAATATTGCTGTTTATTCCACTTGTGAGCACCATTTAGTGCCAATTTATGGAAGTGCACATGTGGCTTACATCTCTAATGGTGAGGTAATTGGTTTATCGAAGATCAATAGAATTGTAAAGTATTTTTGTAAACGACCACAAGTACAGGAGCGGCTTACACGGCAAATTGCTGCTGAACTTCGCAAAACCCTTAAAACGGACGATGTAGCCGTGGTTATTGACGCTACTCATATGTGTGTTGCAGCTCGAGGAATAGAAGATGAAAACTCATCGACTGTTACCGCTGACCTGGGTGGACAGTTTCAAAAAGAAGCAACTCGTTTGGAATTTTTGCGATACATCGGATACTAGACAGAAACACTCGAATTTTTTGACTTTCTTTGTCCGAATTAATCATAATTTGGAAATGCGAAAGTTTACATTTTTTCTTTTAGCTATGCTTGGTTTATCGGCATTTGCTCAGCAAAAAACAGCCGAGTTAAGAGCTTATCAAAGCAATGGCAATGAATACTACTGGAAAAACAAAAAACCATTTGAAGGATATTGGCAACAGGATGTGCATTATGAAATCGATGCCTATGTTGACGATAAAGAGGAATCCATAACGGGTAGAGAGACATTAACCTATTGGAATAACTCTCCAGATGAGCTGACCACATTGTATTTTCACCTGTATCAAAATGCCTTTACACCCAATTCTTATTTGTCTTCTATGCGCAAAGAAGACAAGATTAAAACGGTTTATGGGGAACATGAAATAAAAGGAACTGGTACCGCTATTAACAGTCTAAAAATAAACGGAGAAACCGTTAAGTACAGGTTAGACAATTCCATACTTATTGTTGAATTAAACAATACGTTAAAACCGGATCAGGGATTGAACATTAACCTGGAATTTGTTACGTACTGGGATAAAGACGACAAAGGGAATATTCGAAGGCGGATGAAAACGTTCAGGCATGGTGGCAAGGACGATCGGGAATTTTTGCATTTTGATGGAGTTCACTGGTACCCAAGACTTGCGGTTTACGATCGAAAATTTGGTTGGACGACGGACCAACACCTGGGCAAAGAATTTTATGGTGATTATGGCGTATACGAAGTTGAGCTAACCTTTCCGAATCAATATGTGGTTGAAGCCACTGGAGAACTCCTTAACGAAAAAGAGGTTTACCCGGGCGATCTCAGGCAGAAACTCGATATAAGTAATTACAAAAAGCCTTCGGCAACGTATTCAAACCCTATACCTCCTAATGGCTCAACCAAAACCTGGAAGTTTAGAGCGGTGAATGTTCACGATTTTGCTTTTACGGCAGACCCAACGTATCGTATTGGCGAGGTTGTTTGGAACGGTATAAAATGTATTGCTCTGGCTCAGGAGGAACACGCTCATCGCTGGCAACCATCTGCACAGTTTGTTGCAGACGTCGTTAAAACGTATTCGGAGAAAGTAGGCATGTTTGCCTATCCAAAAATGATCGCTGCTGATGCACGTGATGGAATGGAGTATCCGATGTTGACATTGGATGGTGGGAGTTTTCCAGGACACAAAGGCCTTATTGCTCATGAAGTTGGTCACAACTGGTTTTTTGGCATGGTCGGCAATAATGAGACCTACAGAGCATCAATGGATGAAGGGTTTACCCAATTTCTTACAGCGATGTCCCAAAAGGAAATTGATGGTATTAATTACCGACCTAACTATCGTGACGATCAAACCGTGTACCTGGGGTATATGATTCATGCCACAACGACCAACACGGCTCGCCTAAATATTCATTCAGACCATTATAAATCTGCCGCTAGACATGGAGGAGGTTATGGGCAGGTTTATTATAAAACCGCAACCATGTTGTACAATCTTCAGTATGTATTGGGGGATGAATTATTTGACAAGGCATTTAAGAATTACTTTGATCAATGGAAGATTTGTCATCCGTATTGGGAAGACTTTAGAAATTCCATTATCCAGTATACCAACGTGGATTTAAACTGGTTTTTTGACACCTGGATTGAGGAGAATACGCGTATAGACTATGCCGTTGGGAAAGTGAAATCTGTTGGGGACAACCAATATGAAATCACGTTTGAGCGCAAAGGTGAACAAATGCCTATAGATTTTGCGGTAATGGATAAATTGGGTAATCCTCATTTTTATCACATACCAAATACCTATTTTCAAAAAGAGACTAAAGCCACCATACTTCCTACCTGGATTGGTTGGGATATGGTACGTCCAAAGTATACGGCAACCGTTACCATCGCTAACGGAATTAAAGATGTGGTGATTGATCCAAGTGGACGATTGGCGGATGTTAACCGGTTGGACAATACCAAGAAGTTTCCTATGTTCTGGCGGTTTGACAACATGCAACTCGGGCCTTTGTCATTTCGTAAATACACGGCTTCTTACCGCCCGGATTTTTGGTTTAATTCTGTTGATGGAGTCAAAGTCGGCGCAAAATTATCTGGACATTATTTCGGATTTAAACACAAGTTCAACGCTAAATTTTGGTATAACACAGGGTTGGGAGCCAATCAATCTGATGTCGTTGTCGAAGAGCGAGATTTATTTTCCTACCAGGTCGATTATGCAACCAACTTAGCGACACATACTGAAATCGAATTTGAGTCAAGATGGATTGATGGGTGGGCGTATCACAAGGCTGGGATAAATAGAAATTTGCCTAGAGGTAAATTTGAATTGGATGTAGCCAGTGCAAATCGATTAAACTCCTCATATCTAATGTATTCTGAGTTTGCTAATGCAGGAATTGACAATTGGGTAAACCTTAAGTTGACTCGGAATTATAAACAAGTGAATGGGGGCGGAAGCCTTACATTCAGTGGCCAGGCCCCGATCCTTTACTCAGATTATTCATATGCCAGCGTAACGGCGGAGTTGCTGAATCAACAAAACGTGAAAAAAATGGTGTTAAAGACTCGAGTTTTCGCTCAATTGATTGATGGAAGTTCTATTGCTCCAGAAGCTATGTTGCAGTTAAGTGGTGCGAATACCTATGATCTTATGGACAATCGGTATACGCGGTCAATTGGATGGTTAACTCCAAACCAGCTACTCCACAGTAGAGATGGAAACAATATTCATCAGGGCGGAGGGTTAAACTTACGTGGTTATTCTGGTGTAGCCACCACAAACGTATCCAATGGTGATCCATATTTTAGTTTTGCAGGGTCAAAAGGTGCGGCCATTAATGCGGAACTGGATTTTGGTAACTATATCAATCCAAAGCTTGGTAAACTGGGTCGGGTAATTCAGGTTAATCCTTACCTGTTCTCTGACCTGGGTGTACTTGCTAACGCAGACAACTTAAATAGCGGTTTACGCGTGGACGCAGGTGTTGGTGCAAATTTTACCATAAGGTTTAACCGAAAATTTTCAGCAACCAAACCACTAAACTTGAGAATAGATCTTCCATTCTTCCTAAATCGAATCCCGGTAGAACAAACGGACTATTTCCAATTTAGATATGTATTTGGGGTCAATAGAGCATTCTAGGATTCATGATACGATTAAAAAATATACAAAAGAGCTTCGGTTCAGTAAAGGTGTTAAACGGGATTGATCTTGAGGTGAAGGAATCCGAGATCGTAAGCATTGTTGGTGCCTCCGGCGCTGGCAAAACCACGTTGCTTCAGATTATGGGCACGTTAGACAAACCAGATCAGGGTAGCTTGTATTACGGAGACAAGGATATTGATCAAATGAGTAGTCGGGAACTTGCCCAGTTTAGGAACCAAAACATTGGGTTTATATTTCAATTTCACCACCTTTTGCCTGAGTTTACCGCATTAGAAAATGTGTGTATTCCAGCCTATATAGCTAAAAAATCCAAGTCGGAAAGCGAACAGCGTGCAAAGGAATTGTTAGGTTTTCTGGGCTTAGGCCATCGAATGGGACATAACCCAAATGAAATGAGTGGGGGAGAACAACAACGTGTTGCAGTTGCACGCGCCTTAATGAACAACCCACTTGTCATTCTAGCAGACGAACCATCTGGCAACCTGGATACTGAAAATGCGAACGAACTACATCAGTTGTTTTTTGATCTGCGCGATAAGTTTAAACAGACGTTTGTGATCGTTACACACAATGAGCAATTGGCCGACAGTGCCGACCGCAAAATTGTTATGCGCGATGGAATGTTGGTGTAAGACACTGAAGTCGCTATTTTGTGATGTCTCTCCCTTCAATCCTTCAATCCTTCTAACCTTCAACCCTCCAACCTTCAATCCTTCAACCCTTCAATCCTTCCATCCTCCCATCCTTCAACCTTCCACCTTCCATCCTTCAACCCTTCAACCCTCCACCCTTCCACCCTTCAACCCTTCAATCCTTCAACCCTTCAATCCTTCCATCCTTCAACCCTCCACCCTTCAATCCTACAATCCTTTTTACGTACCGTCGGTATTCACAAATCAAATATTTCCTCTAGTAATTAAGTCTCAAATGTCGCTTGTATGAAACTATTAAGATTTTTTTAAGTTTTTAATGAGCTTATCGTCAGGTTGTTAGGACATATTTTGAGTGAACGGTTTCTCAGTTCAGAAAACAGATGTGCAGCGTTTTCTGTCACGTTCATCTCTATTGGGCTAAAGATAAAACATGAAACAAAAAATTTTTACCCTTGCTTTAATGGCACTTTCTTTAACGGCGTTTAGCCAAAAGAATGTAATCGAAACCAACTCTTATTTGAGAAATTCAACAAACAGCGGTTGGGAACACGAATCAAAAGCCAATCACTATTATCACAACAACGATGATTCGGTCGTAACCTACTCTAAGGCAAGAAATCCAGACACAGGCATTTTGGATAACCTTCATCAGGAGTCGTTCATTTATGGAACAGACCGACGGATTGAAAGCAACGTAATTAAACATTGGGAGGGCTTTAACAACGTGAGTGGTGACTACAAGAACGAGTCTCGTTTACAGAATACATATGCAAGTATTTCTACGACAGGTGGGCTAAAGACCATACGTTCTTTATCGGTTACTGAATCCTGGAGTAAATCTGGATCTAATTGGGATACAAGCAACGTTGTGAAGTCTAAGCCGGACATAGATGGCTATATCCAGTCAACTACAACGCAATTTCGGTTTGGAGGAAATTTGATCAATCTAAACAAATCTGATTTTAGCTATGATGGAAATGGCAAAGTAACTCAGGAGCTTTTCTATACCTGGGTGAATGATAACTGGATGGAGAAATCCAAAAAGGTTGTAACCTATGTTGCAGGCACAGACCGAATTGACCATGCTACTTATTACAGTTACGATACGATGGCAAAAACCTTCAGTGTACGTCTCTCGGTAACTCGATATACCTACGACATGAATAATTCAACAGACTCTTTACTCCATTCAGTTTGGGATGCGGCTAGTTCATCGTATATACCCCAAACCCTGGCATTGTATTCATACGACGCCGATGGGGATGTAACCGAGGAATTGCTTCAGGTCTACAATACAACCAACAAAGCCTGGGATTACTTTAGGAGCACAACGTATTTGTACGAAGATAAATCGGGTATTAATGGATTGGTTTCGGCTCAACTCAAGGTTTATCCGGTTCCTGCTGATAATGGATTTACAATAAAATCGTCATCCATTCAGGAAGCCATACTGTACTATATGGACGGTCGAATTGCAAAGCAGTATGCTCCATCGTCGACCGACTTAAGACCCTATATTTCTACTGTTAATCTGAATGCTGGTACCTATTTTCTTGAAGTTACCCAAACTGATAAGCGCAAATTGTATAAGAAAATATTGATCAACCATTAAACATTTTTCATGTCTATACCTTCTTCTTAGAGTGTGAGTGTGAGTGTGAGTGTGTGGAGAGTGGGAGTGGGAGTGGGAGTGGGAGGAAGGTATAGAATTTGGATTTGAGACGCTGTAGACTAAACGACTTGTGACCAACCTGATAGGGTGAATGATTGGAATGGGATATTAAAAGGCTTCACCAATAAAAAAGTAGAAACCAGTGCCTTCTGACGTAAAAGCGATATCAAAGCGGTTGTAGACGTCTTTTTTGGGAAAAAGTAAGAATCGTGGACCAAATCCAGCAGACCACACCAAGGGTCCATTACGATATTCGGAGAATGAAGGGAACACACTTCCGGCACTTACAAAGACAGATGCCCCCCAACGTTTGGCAAATGAAAATGGAAGCATTCGGTATTCCACCTGGCCAGCAATCAAATTCTTGTCCCTATACCGCCCCAAATAATAACCGCGCATTAGACGTTCCCCGCCCATAAGAGACAGTTCATTAAACGGCACATCACCAGAACCAAATTGGCCAAACGCCTGAACGGCCAAAACGTTTCTTTTACGTACTGGTTTGTAATAACGGAAGTCGGCAAAAACCATGTTAAACGAATAATCGCTTCCCCAGGCAGTGTTGCTGTTTAAAAAAGCAAGTTCCATATAATGACCATGCCTCGGATTTAACACATTGTGAATGTTGTCGTATAATAATCCCCATCCCAAAGAAAGATTTGCAGAACCCTGGCTCCCCAATGGAGCGGAAATTGGTGGTTGATTGTTTGGCCATTTAAAATCTACCTGGCTTAAACGCTGAAAGTCCATTTCAAAACCTGTAAATATGGAAGGGGCGATTTGTCGAAGAATGCGTTCCCGAAATTTAAATTCGACCGCATTCACGGTAGCGGGTTGACCACTTTCTGAAGAAGGACCAATTCCAAAATAGGAGAGAGGGAAGTTTACGAACTTCAGTTCTCCTAAGAAGAAGTATTTGTTTTTGTCTGTGTATAGCGCATGTTCAATTAAGGTGCCATACTGTTTTTCAAGGGTTAGAAAGGAAAACGTTTTAAGTTCTGAAAGTCGGTTTGTTGTATCCTTTTTTGCCCGATAAACCAGCAAACCACTGATGCCGAATTCCCAGTTCGTTTCGGGTGAAAAAGCCAGAGTTGGGTAGGCTATAAACTTAGGCCTAACGGGGTCACTTGTATCTTTTAACGTATAATTAAGATACTTGATAAATATATTCTGCCCCTGAGACTTCATAGGAAGTAACACCCCAATAAACAACAACAGGGCGAGGTGTTTAGGATTCCATTTTACTTCCATTTCCTGGCAATTATTTTTTCAGCCCGGTTTCGAAACCCAGTGCTTTCCTGATCTAAATTACTGGATAAAACGGCGACCAATTCATCGAATAATTCTGGGTACGTTTTGGTTATTTGGTAAAGAGTTGTCATCGCAAAAACGCGTACAGCAATGGAATAGGAGTGATCCTGCAAATGAATAAAGCCTATTTCTACCACTTTCCCGGCTTGCTCTTCTGTAAACGACGTACGTTGAAAAAGTCTAAAGATGCAACGTTTAATGGCAACATGACACGAAGAGTTCAACTTGTCAATAAGTGCATTGACATACGGATTCATGACGGATTTGTCCTGGTCAGATATCAATCTGATAATTTCAGCAGACGATCTTGAAATTCTTGATTCACCGTTGATGAGGCAGTCAAATAGTATTGGGATTAGTTCAGGTCGTTCATGACTTTCATGTACCATATTGACCCAGGCCGATTTAGAACGGGCACCTAGAATTTCTTCGCGTATATCTTTCTCCAGAAGGTCTTTCACAATACTAATTTATACGGTTTCGTAGTTCTTCCTGAATAACTTCACCTTCTACTTTAAAACCCTCCATAAGTCTTAAGTAATTTGCTTCGATTAAGACTCTATAGTGTAACAGCCGATTTCTGCATAAGGTGTTGCTCATTATATCCTGCGCTATTTCATCCGTCATTTTGCCTTGTACAAAGTCACCATACCAATCAAAATGATCACGGTAGTATTTAAGATTATCTAATACATCTAAATTGATAAGATCAACCATGACGGTATTATACTTAAGGATGGTTTGGTAAAACGCATCGACCTTAATAATGAGACTATCCGACGACACAGAATGTTGGGACTTGTAGTTCTTGAGTAATTCCAATCCTCGTTTTCTTAAAACCAAATCCGCAAAACTTGTATTCAATCCATAACATAGATTACAATTCTGTATCACACTTTCGCTTTGAGTTGAGTCAAACATCCGGTTAAGTGTTTCAACTTCCTTGGTGTACATCGCGATTAATTTGTCGGCTTCTTGAATGTTGGATGTTAAATCCGTATGAATGATAGACAATATCGTGTTGAGTTCATTCTTGTTTATCCTTCCATCATTGCAATTGTTTATTTGTAAGGCTAAAAGGATACCCATAACCAGCAGAACGAGTTCTCCAAAACTATATCGGAGATACTTGCCAATTTTGCCCTTAGACTCAGTCATTGGGTTGGTGTATCAGTCTACACGTTGGACATTCATAACCCGAATTCCCTTTTTTTAGTCGAATACCATCAATCCGGTTAACGACAAAGTCCTGAATGAATGCATGGTTGGCTTCATGATTGTTTACGTCTATCTGCTTATCGACGTACATCTCGCGAATCACATTATCGTATTGCTGACTTCCCCAACAATTGGGACAAAGTTCATCGGGCGATTTATCTGTGGTTTCCGCCCTGGGTTGTTGAAAAAACTGGATTAGGGAATTTACTAGGCTCATTGCTAAACGTTAAAAGTATTGGCCAAAGTTAGTTCAGCAAGTATTAAGTTCAAATTGAATTATACCAATATTGATATGCAAGAACAAGAAGAGTTAAAATGACAACGGCGGCTACGACCGAAAAAACGTCTCGAATTGATCTGCGATAGTTGGATCGTTGGATTTCTTTACGGATGGCAATTAAATCGGATTGGGTTGAGTGCCTGAATTCTAACTTTCGTGCATTCAGTGCACGTTTATAAGCCCTGGCATTGACAAAATATCGGTTCTGTTTTACTGAAAAACTTTTATTTACGCGCATTCGTGCGAGCATATCTGCAATGTGGCCACCTCCCGACATAGAATTAAATTTGGTGGAATAAAGGTAGGTACTTTAAGTCAGAACACTACTCAGATTCCGAAATCACAATCCCTTTTGTCGGTAATTCGAAGAGTTCTAAATCGAAGTAACCAATAGAGGCAATAATGTGGTCAAATATGTCAGCCATTATGTATTCGTAATTGAGCCAATCTTTATCTGATGTAAATGCATATACCTCAAGAGGAATCCCTTGTGAAGTAGGCGATAACTGGCGAGCCATAATAGTCATGTTTTGATTAATCTCAGGATGATTCTTTAAATACGTGTCGAGATAAATTCTAAACACCCCCAAATTGGTCAGGTTTCGGCCATTTAAGAGCACATCTTTGTTGGCGCCATGGGTTTTATTGAATTCGAGAATTTCGTCCTCCTTACTGCCCAGGTAACCCGATATGAGTTGAATTTCTTCCAGTCGTTTAATGTCCGCTGGCAACAAAAAACGGACGCTATTTTGTTTGATTTTTACTGCTCGTTTTATTCGTCTTCCATCCGAACTCATCATCCCTCGCCAATTGCGAAAAGAATCTGAGATTAAGGCATAGGTTGGTATAGTGGTGATCGTCTTATCAAAGTTTTGGACTTTTACCGTCGATAGATTGATTTCAATGACATCACCATCTGCACCATATTTTTCGAAGGTGATCCAATCCCCAATACGAACCATGTCATTAATCGAAACCTGAATGCTGGCCACAAAACCAAGAATAGTATCTTTAAAAATCAATAATCCTACAGCCGACGCAGCACCTAATCCAGTTAAGAATGTTAGGAATTTGATACCAGTAATAATAGCCAGGATAGACATAGAGCCTACAATCCAGGCAAAAATCATAATCACCTGTATGTAGCTGTCTATCGGTTTATCTTTAAGTTTTGGCAGTGTTTTGAAGTAGTCTTTTATGGTATTGAGCAAGGCACGAACAATCCAAAGTGTAAGCACAACACCAGAAATATGTAAGATCATATCGGCATATTTGGCGTATAGCTCAAAATCTGTAAAAATGGTTGGGATGATCTTCAGTGCTAATATTAAAGGGATGATATGAGCAAGAAGTCGTGGTACTCGATTGGCGACCAATAAATCGTCAAAATTGGTCTTGGATTTAGCTGCAAATCGACTGAAATAGACGCGTAAGAGTCTTCGAATACTGTAGTCGATGATATATATGACCAAAAAGGTGCCCAGAAGCAGTGCCACCATATTGGTATATTGAGCAGCTGTCTCTGAAAAACCAACCGTTAAAAGATAATTATATAGGGTATGACTAATGCCGTCCATAGTTCATCAAATTGATGGACAAAGGTATTAAAAGAAATGATCCTCGTGTTGACCATTTCTATCTGTTTAAACCTTTGTCATTGCCTGAAATTTCAATCGAATCGAGACGCAGTTTGAAATTCTTGAATCGCGATCGGGAAATCGTAAAATCGCGGCAATTGTGATTATCAGGGTTTGAATAAAACCATTAAGTAATTCAATTGGTATGTGTGATTTAAGTGAATATGTAGGCATATTCCAACTCTAAATAACGGTGTCTGGAATAAATTATATTCTTCAAATATTCTGGAACTTTGGGATAAAAGTGTATTTTGGACTTTGCTTGCCAAATTAAGAAAAGACGTGAGAAATGGTTGTTTTACACTGTTTAACATATCAGATAATGTCGGCTAATTAAGATTTATGCAAATAATACCTAAGACAGGTTTTAAGGGATTGGTAGAAAACTGGCAGAGTGATTTAATCGCTGCAGTTAGTGTGGCAATGGTCGCTTTACCATTGGCGTTGGGTATTGCTTTGGCGTCGGATGTACCGCCAATGGCTGGAATACTTTCTGCCGCTATTGGTGGTATTGTAACCACATTTTTTAGAGGTAGCCATGTAGCTATTAATGGCCCTGCAGCTGGCCTAATTGCCGTGATATTAGGTTCGCTTGTCGCTCTAAACGACGGCAGTGGTCAAGCATTAAACTATGTGTTAGCCGCTATTGTAATTTCCGGTGGTATTCAGATATTGCTTGGGTTATTTAAACTTGGAAGGTTAGCCGATATCTTTCATCCGTCTGTAATCCATGGAATCCTTGCGGCTATCGGTGTTATTATTTTTGCGAAACAGATTCATATTGCATTTGGAACAGAATCTTCTTCCACTAAAGTTTTGCATATACTGGCCGACTTTTTGGGTCAACTTTCGAATATTAACCCCTTCGTAGCGACTATTTCAATTGTTGGATTGTTGCTTATGATCTTCCATTCGAAAATTAGTTACAAACTGTTCCATCTTCTTCCAGCACCTTTCTGGGTGTTGATTATATCACTGCCGTTTGTGTATATGTTCAATTTTTTTGAGCTCCATGAATTGACGTTTTTTGGTAACAACTATCAGGTCGGACCACATTTACTTGTAGAAATTCCCAACAGTATTCTGGATGCATTGGCCTACCCAAATTTTAGTAAAATTAACACAGTCCCTTTTTGGTTATCCGTATTGTCGATTACCATGATTGCAAGCATCGAAACTTTGGCTAGTACGAAAGCAGTTGATAAACTTGATCCATATAAACGACGTACTGACCTCAATAAAGACCTTATAGGTGTCGGAATAAGTACCATGGTATCTGGTTTTCTAGGAGGCCTTCCTATCATTACCGTTATTGTGCGTAGTACAGTAAACGTTCACAATCATGCCAAAACCAAGTGGTCGAACCTATATCATGGCATCATTATTCTTATCTTCATATTTTTTCTAGCACCCGTTATTCAAAAGGTGCCTTTAAGTGCTTTGGCCATTATTTTAGTGTATACCGGTTATAAGCTGACATCACCAAAAGTATTCAAACACATTTTTGAGCAAGGTATAGAACAACTCATTTTCTTTGTTGGTACCTTGATAATCACCTTGTTAACGAATTTATTGTTTGGTATAATGGGAGGCATGCTTCTGGTCTTGTTTACCCATATTTTGGTTGCACGCGTTCCATTGCCTCAATTTTTCAAAATGATCTTTAATCCTGGCACTAAACTTATATTGAATGACGATACAAGTTATAATCTAAAGGTTAAGGGAATTGCTAATTTTCTGGGAGTTGTTAAAATTGACAACCTGTTGAATAAGATTCCAGTTGATACCAATGTTCATATCGATCTGTCAGATGCGAAACTTGTGGATGCTTCTGTTTTAGAAACTATATATGATTTTCAGCGAAGACAAGAAACTGGGAAAGCAGAGGTAGCCATAACGGGAGACCAACGTCATGCAACGTCATCGAGTCACAAATTAGCGATGAAAGTGTTACCTCTTTCAGCATCTAAAATTACAGCCAGGCAATATGGGTTACAAAATTTGGCAAAAGCAAATGGTTGGACGTTTCAAATTAAACCTGACCAGAACCGTGAAGATTTAGAATCTTTTTATTTTTTCAAATCCAGACCAATTGATGCCATTTCTAACGGTATTTTTGGCGAGGAAAAGAGGTTTAAATGGCA
>CAYZWM010000059.1:0-18998 GCA_964482155.1 uncultured Chitinophagaceae bacterium
CCCAGTTTGCCAGGAACATCTGAGCCGTCATATCCCCAAATTTGGGGTGTTTATAGGCGTTGATCCACTTCGGGGACTTGAGTAATCGCAACCACTCCAATGATTGTTGTCTTTCTGTTATGAACTTGCTTACCATGTCCGCATAGTTTTGTTCGATGTATTTTCGATCTTCAACCCATTGCGGTGGGTTTATTGACGGCATTTCTTGGGTTGGATGCTCAAAAACATGTCTGATTCGGGCTCTAAAATCCTCCCGTTCCTCATCGTATAGGTGACAAACGACTTCAAGCAAGCACCATTTATCAGGATGGGGTTTCCACAAAATCTCCGGCTGTTTCAACCCCATGAGAAGACCTTCGAAAACCACCTGATTCCTTGAAAGTTCATTGATTACCGCTGCGTATTCCATTGTATTTGGACATTATATACATGGCAACTTACCATGGAATACCGAGAACTTCAATGTTAATCAACAGTCAACCTGTTTTAATGAGGCTCATATGTGCACACGCATGCTGGATGCCTGGAGACGAATAGACCACTACTCCTGGTCTCTCTTCTTAAATATGAACAACTTCTTTTTGTATAGGACGATGGCCAACGTAAACAAAACCAAAATGGGCCAGATATAGGTCAGGAATAACAAAAAGTTAAGGATAATGTTCCAACCAGAAGCGGACGCATTGAGGAGTTTACCCCAGAATGTGGGTTTCTTGCTTAGCGGGGCGTCGTATTCAAGGTTTTCATACAAATACAAATTTATGGTGCTGTAGGAGATGCGATCCGACAGGAACCGTAGCCGTCCTTCTTTGGACTCAATTTCCTCACGGATTACTCTAATCTGGTCTTCCACGGCCAGTATGTCTTTAATTTTATTGGCTTTACGTAGAATAGCTATATAGCGTAGCTCTACTTCCTTTTTTGTACGAATTCGCGTCTGAAGATCGTAGAATTCTTCGCCTACATCAATGGCTGAAATTCGCTTATAATCAATATTCTTGATACCATCTCCGGTGGTAATCGCCGCCATCATCTTGTCAAAGTTTTCATTGGGAACTCGAATCTCAAGTTCATTCGATATTCGAGCAGTTTCATTCCGTTCGTTTTCTTTTGAGATGTACCCGTCAAACTTTCGAATAGCATCGTAAAAAGGGTGTTTGTCTTTGTTATAATCTTTCAGTTGGATTCCCACATTGCCTTTGCGGATTATCTTGTCGTTGGTCTTTCGGATTTTTTTCTGTTTGGTTGTACTGGATGTACTCACGGCATCGGCATCGTTAGCTGTTACACCACCCATGGCAGCCTGTGCCATGCTCGAATAACCTGGATTCACTTGAACATTATATGAAAAAGTCGTCTTTAAATCTGTAAATGCGATGTCTTCTGCATCATCTGCTTCCCATTCATAAGTAGAGGTCGCTTCTTCGGGTTCATATGCCCCGACATCTTCTGTTGGCGAGCGAACAACATTTGCCTCTGAGCCCACATAACCATCGGCTAAGGCAGCTATTCCAGACTCTGCATCGTTAGCTGTTTTCCCGCAAGCGGTTAAAACCAAAAGAAAACCAATAAGTACAATTAGGGAATTTCTATTTTTCATATTCTTAGAATTTGGGTTTAATACATCAACTTATAAAAAGGTAAATTAGTATACCATGCTTCGGTTCCAACACATATCCTCTGCACTCATTTTCTGTTCAACAATGCCTACATCATATAGGGTATTGACCACGTTGTTCATCATTTTTTTGGAAATGAAAATATCCTGTTCCCATTCCGTTTTGTTAAACCAGTTCTTTGCATCGTCAAGGGTCAAACCATAGTTCTTAGCAATGATGCCCTCAGCAGATTCGTTGGCCATAAAATGCCTGCATTGTTTTCGAACGACCCAAAGCATGTTCCACACCATATTTGGATGTTTTATCAATACCTCTTCTCGTGCTGCAATCATAAAACAAGGCCACGGAGTGACGGTCTCACTTATTCGTCTCAACTGTCCTGCGTCTACCGTAGGTTTGGTGGTGTACTTTTCCCATAAGAAGATATCGGCTTTCGCTGCATTGAGAGCGACTACTGCTCCCTCGAAATTTCCGACTTCCACAAACTGGCTATCGTCCAATTGAAGTCCTCGATTGCGGGCTTCAATTCGTGCCATTACATGCGAACCACTCCCTTTTTGGCTTATTGCAAAACGTAAATCAGAAAAACTGGTCTCGCTATTTATACTGGAATCTTTTCCTGTATGTACTCCCCAAATCAATGGAGATTTGACAAATTTTTGAACAATCAATGATGGGTTTCCCTGAATGATGTCGGTAACTATACCTTCGGTGAGAACCACGGCTAAATCCAATTCGCCATTTCTGAGTTTTGCATTCATCGCACCTGTACCACCGGCCACATCTTCCCAAATAACGTCAATGCCAATATTCGAAAAACTTCCATCCTTTATGGCCATGTGCCAGGGGTAGTTAAAGTGTTCCGGGACACCGCCGATACGCATTTGCATGGTTTTTTTCCTTGCAAGGTAACGAATTTTAGGATTTCAGATAGTGGGTTATTACATTTGACCGCAACAATAAAATCAAATTATGAGTTACCAATACCCACCCATCGATCACGACGTTGTAAGCCGAGCCTCGACAGAAGAACGCGTCCAATTTTACAGAAAAACGTATGCTCACGTGGCAGGTGCTTTTCTTGTATTTTTAGTGCTGGAATACTTCTTTTTGAGCAGTGAGACAATCGTTAACATTGGATTGAGAATGATGCAAGGGTACACATGGCTTATTGTCTTAGGTCTTTTTATGTTGGTGACTACACAGGCTGAAAAAGTCATTGCACGAACGACGGATGTTCGCAAGCAATATGCCGGATTTTTCCTGTACATCGCTGCTGAAGCGTTCATCTTCGTGCCTTTGCTCTATATTGCCCTATATCAGCTTGGTAGCGAAGTGCTAGGACAGGCTTTCGTACTCACTATTGCGTTATTTGCCGGTCTTTCGGCTGTGGTTCTTATCACAAAAAAAGACTTTTCGTTTATGCGGAGCATAATTACCATTGCTGGTTTAATTGCCATGGGACTTATTGTAGCGGGTATTATGTTCGGATTCGATTTAGGACTTTGGTTTAGTGGTGCCATGGTACTCCTTGCCGCCGGGTCAATTCTATACCAAACGTCTAACATGGTTCACCGATACGACAAAAGCCAACACGTTTTAGCATCTCTAGGATTGTTTGCTTCATTCATGTTATTGCTGTGGTACATTATTCGCATATTCCTAGGCAGACGTTAGCCCACTACTAAGGTCACAACCACTTCCGTACCTCTTTCAAGATCTCGAATTTCGAGGGCATTCCCTTCATGTTCTTTGTTTCGGATATTTAACCGATCCGTGATGACCTGAATGGCGGCAGATTCATGGCTTTTGATCTTGCCTTTCACCTTTTCTTCTGCTGCCTGACGACCAATACCGTTGTCTGTTATTCGACAAATCAATTTGTCTGCACTTTGATCAAAGAAAACGCGGAGTTGTCCATCTGCACCAAGATCTGGTAGGCCGTGTTTGATCGCATTCTCCACAAAAGGTTGAAGCATCATGGGTGGGATATAAACCTCTTCGGGGTCCAGGTTTTCTCCTACCTCTATTTCATAGGCAAACGCAGGATTTTTGGTCAGCTGCTCCAATTCCATGTAGTTGCTTAACGTCAAAATTTCATCTGAAAGAGCTATGGACTCTACTCTTGAATTTTGCAACGTAAGCCGCATGAGTTTGGCGAATTTCTGCAAATACTTCCGTGCGTCTTGATGGTTCTCAAGGGCAACCAATGACTGAATCGAATTCAGTGCGTTAAACAAGAAATGGGGGTTCATTTGCAGCCTCAATGCCTTCTGTTCCAATTCGATCAGCTCCTTTTCGACCATGAGCTTTTCTCTTTCTCTTCGGCCCCTCTTTTTTATTCGTTGAATGTAAACAACAATAAAAATGGCCACAATAAGGAAGGGCACGGCCCAGGTTAACAATTTGAACCACCACATTTGCCAAAAAGGAGCATGGATCATAAACGGCCACGTATTTTCTTTACTATAAATTCCTTGTGACGTTACGCTGCGGTATTTCAACGCATATTCTCCAGGAGGTAGGTTTGAGTAGATCGCATCTCGCCTGGAAGTAGGTTTTACCCACTGGTCGTCAAAGCCTTCAAGCTTCCATTGGTATTTTAACTTGGTTGGACTGTTTAAATCAATACCCACAAACGAAAAACTGAGGTGGTTTTGATCGTATGGAAACAAGGGTTGACCGTCGAGTTTGTTCCACGATGTGGGATGATACTCAAAACGATTTGCGCCGAGCTTCTCGTAAAATAAGTCAATATTATCGAGCCATATACGAGGTTCAGTTGTATTGATTTCTAATGCATTGGGATTGTATTTGGTCAGGCCATTTATGGTGCCAAACCACAGGTTGCCCTGTTGATCACAAAAAGATGCATTCTGACAGGTTTCTATTCCCAGAAAACCCTCAGATGCTCCGTAAAAATCAACTTCAATGACATCACCGGTTTCGTTTACCTTTAACTTTTCTAACCCACGTTCGTGACCCACATAGAGATTCTTTTGATGGTCAAATTCCAGTAAGTAAATGTTGTTCGATTTCAGCTCTTCTTCAACCAGTTTCACCAACTCTTTTGTTTTGGTATCGTACCGCATTAGCCCACCAGATGTGGCCAACCAGACCAAATCGCCCTGGCATCGAATTGCTCGTATGTTGTAGTAACTGAGATCAACATCGCTTACCACCACCTGAGCCTTACCATTAGATATTTTGCCCAATCCCTTGTTCTCGGTCCCAAACCACACATTACCCTTATTATCAGAGCTTAATGCATAAATTCGGTTGGAGGGTATTTGGGTTAAATACCGATAGTTTTTAAACTTGTATCCGTTTGGGGTCTGAATAATTTCGCTAATACCCCCATCCAATGTGGCCACCCAAATTTTTCCGTCTGGAGTACACTCAATATCCTTGATATAATTTCCGCATAAGCCGTCTCTGACCGTTAACCAGTTAAAGCTCCCATTTTTATAATACCCCAGGCCGGAGCCTTCGGTACCCAACCACATCGTACTGTCCGTGCCCTGGCAAATAGCTTTCACTTTTACATTGGCAAAACCCGAGTCCTGGCCATAATTCACGAAACCGATTGAATCTCGTTTAACGATTCCTTTTTTACCGGTTCCAATCCACAAAACACCTTGCAAATCTTGATACGCCGAATAAATATAATTATCCGCCAACCCTTCTTTTTTAGTTAAGTGGTTAAACTGCTGACCCGCAAATTGATTCAATCCGCCTCCAGATGTACCTAACCAAATGTTTCCCCAATTGTCCTTTTCGATACATCGAACATGATTGTTTGCCAACCCATTACTCAAGGTGTAATGAATAAGCTTTTTTTGAGCCAGATCATACAGAAATGCGCCATGTGCCTGTGTGGCAATCCATAATTTATTATCATCTGTGCGTTTAAGGTCGTAACACACTGTACTGTTTGGAATAGGTAGATATGGCCTGGTTACCTCATTATTGGTGTAATAACGAATTCCCTTACCATACGTTCCGATCCATACCCCAAAACTATCTACTTCCAGGGTTTGAATATAATCATCCGGCAATCCGTCTTTTCGGTTTACCAATTCAATGACGTTCCAACTTCCTTTTTGGAGGACATACATTCCTCTGTTGGTCCCAACATAAACCTGATTGTTGTATTGCTTAATGTCATTGACATAAAAACTGCTGTTGGTATCCAGGCCGGTTACAGGAGAAATCGTGTTGTTCATAAGGGTAAACAAGCCATTTGAGGTCCCAATTAACAAACTGGAATCAACCATATCAACGCAAAACACCCGAACATCTCCCCCTTCTGAAAGTGGATAGTTTACAAACTCCAATCCATTGTATCTACTTAGTCCTGTTCGGGTACCAATCCACAAATCGCCTGAACTGTCTTCATATATACAGTTTACAAAATTGTTGATCAGACCTTGCTTCGTATTATAGGTCTTGAAGTTTTGGCCATCGAATCTGGCAATTCCACCACCCCGGGTTCCAATCCAAATAAAACCTCTGCTGTCTTGGTGTACATCAAACACCTGAGACTGTGGAAGACCATCTTCCAGGCCAAAATGTCGGAAATGATTTTGTTGACCAAACACCTGAATTTGCACAACAAGCAACAGGAATAGCAGATAATTCTTCACGGATAACATTTAATCAAAAATAGGGTACCCATATTGCCCGACCAAAAGCGAATAATAGAATGTGATACACAATGTGAAGTCGGTTTTGCATCTTTGATATTGAAAATAATGTCTACGGACAGACTATGTTAGCTTTAAGACGAATACCGAAAATTAAGAAATGGACGAAACGCTTGTTGGGCGTTGGTTTTATCTATTTCATTTTTTGCTTGCCCTCTACGTTATTCGACAATCAGTACTCTACTGTGGTTGAAGATAGTAATGGTCAGGTTCTCATGGCTCACATTGCGTCAGACGGGCAATGGAGGTTCCCACCGTCGGACAGCATTCCTTTGAAGTTTCAAACATCAATTATGGAGTTTGAAGATCGTCGATTCCGCAAACACCGAGGGGTTAGTGTACTCGCCATAGGCAGAGCTATGGTCCAAAATATTCGATCCAAACGTATCGTAAGCGGAGGCAGTACATTGACGATGCAGGTGATCCGAATGAGTAAAAATCGTAAAGGTCGAAGCCTGGTAGACAAGATTCAGGAAATGATTATGGCACTTCGACTCGAAACCATATATTCTAAAGATGAAATTTTAAACCTTCATGCTGCACACGCTCCCTTCGGTGGTAACGTAGTTGGTTTGGAGGCTGCCAGCTGGAGGTACTTTGGCCACAATGCTCATCAACTTTCATGGGCTGAAGCAGCGACACTGGCTGTCCTTCCGAATGCGCCCTCGTTGATGCACCTTGGTAAAAACAGAAATGCCCTGGAACAAAAACGGAATCGATTGTTGGCCCGTTTGCTTAATCACGAGCACATTAACCAACTCCAATACGAAACGGCAATCCATGAACCTCTGCCCAATAAACCGAAGCCGTTACCTCAAATGACTCCACACTATCTGGCTTACTTGAGTGCTAATGGTAACGCTGAAACCCGAATCAAAACGACGATCTCATCAAGCCTACAAAAAGGGGTATTGCAAATCGTTAATCGGAATTATCAGATCAACATCCAGAAGCAGATTGCCAATATGGCCGTTGTGGTTCTGGATGTAGAGACAGGAGAAGTTTTATCGTATGTTGGAAACAGTCCGTGCACTGACAAAAACAAGAAACACGTCGACATTGTACAGGCACCCAGAAGCACGGGTAGCATATTAAAACCATTCCTTTATGCCAAGGCCATGGAATCTGGAAAAATTACGCCAGGCATGCTTCTGCCCGATTATCCCACCCGAATAAATGGTTATGCTCCCCAAAATTATGAAGATTCGTATGATGGCATGGTACCTGCATCTGAAGCTCTGGCACGTTCATTGAATATTCCTGCGGTTCGTTTGCTGAGTAAATACGGAGTAACGCGATTCAAACAAAACCTGGTAGAATTTGGGCTAACAACACTTTTTCGACCTGCCGATCAATATGGCTTATCTCTGATTCTCGGAGGTGCAGAAGCTAACTTATGGGATCTTGCGCATGCCTATGGTCGTCTTGCGCGATCGGCGAATGCCGATTCGGATCAAACATCCATTAGTCCGGCCGTAGCCTATGAAATTTTGGAAGCCATGGCCGCAGTCAACCGACCTGCGATTGAAATGTATTGGAATCGATTCGATAATAAACAAAAAGTTGCCTGGAAAACGGGTACGAGTTATGGCGCACGAGATGCATGGGCTATAGGGGTAACTAAACGACATGTAGTTGCTGTTTGGGCTGGAAACGCAACAGGAGAAGGTGTACCTGGAATGACGGGAAGCAATACAGCTGCCCCAGTCTTGTTTGAGGTTTTTCAACTGCTGCCCAGAGCCTCCTGGTTTACACGTCCAAATAGAGACATGAAATACGTGAAATTATGCAAACACAGCGGACAAAGAAAAGGCATATTCTGTCCGGAATATCAAGAATCCTGGCTCCCAAATGCCTGTCTTCCTTCACCAGCCTGTGGCTATCACCAAATGATTAACATTTCAAAGTCTGAGGGTCTTCGTGTTTTTGCCTCCTGCGAAACGCCATCAAACATGGAAAATTTACCCTGGTTTGTCCTGCCAACTGCAGCAGAAGGATATTACAAAATACACCATCCCCGTTACAAAGTCCTACCAAAATTTAAAGACGGATGTGGGTATGCATCTGAAGGTTTAGAGATCATTTATCCTATGCGAAACAGCCGGATCAAAATTCCAATCTTATTAAACAGTGAGCGTAGTAAAATCATTTTCGAAGCGGTTCACCGACAAGATGGTGCCGAGCTGTTTTGGTATTTGGATGAAAACTTCATTACAACCACCCGAGATGTCCATCAAATGGACTTTCAACCGGAACTGGGTAAACACATATTGACGATCACCGACGGGAACGGTCATAAAGTATCCAGACCTTTTGAAGTCATATAGATTATTGGTTTTGTTCGGTTTGATTACCTTGCGGTACATCTTCTTTTATGGCTATCATCAAATACTTTAGCGCGTACCTCTTCCTGGCCTTTGGATATATTTCTCTGGTTGCCATGGATTGGATGGCTTTCAGTTTACTGCTCTTCTCGTTTATTCTTATCCCTCTATTGGAATTGGTTACTCCAGAAAACAAATCGAGCAATGTGGTCAAAAACGAACTGGCCTATGACCTTGTTTTGTACAGTTTGATTCCGGCCTATTTTGGGTTACTCGTTTTTTTCCTATCCAGCATTGGCCAGGAAACCAACACTGCGATTCTGATCGGCAAAATATCAGCTATGGGTTTATTATGTGGGATTTTTGGCATCAATCTGGCACACGAACTTGGCCATCGACAAAGCAAGATTGACCAGTTTCTTGCCAAGTTATTGCTTTGCTCAAGTCAGTATATGCACTTTTTTGTTGAGCACAACCGCGGCCATCATAAACGCGTTGGCACATTTGACGACCCCGCCACTGCTCGAAAAGGTGAACATATTTATCGATTTTGGTTTCGCACCGTGACCCAGTCTTATGTTTCTGCCTGGGGTTTGGAAAATGACCGTCTTAAACGCAAAAAAATGCGGGTATTAAGTCTACACAATAGTCTGGTGGTTTTCAGCTTGCTGCAAATCAGTTCTGTATTGTCCGTTGGTCTTATTTTTGGTTGGCGAACATGTGGATATTACCTCATTGCCAGTTTTGTAGGTATTTTGCTTTTGGAAACGATCAATTACATTGAACACTATGGATTGGTTCGAAAAAAAATAAGCGAATCCGCGTATGAATCTGTTGATGATGTCCACTCCTGGAATTCAGACTATATTCTCGGTCGGTCTTTGCTTTTCGAGCTTACCCGACACTCCCATCATCATGCAAATTCTACGGTTAAATATCCAACACTTGAAAGTCGTGAAACCGCGTCCCAATTGCCTGCTGGTTATCCAGGTATGATGCTCCTAAGCCTCGTCCCATTTCTGTGGTTTAAGGTAATGGATAAACGATTGGATTAATGTCCCATCGTATTGTGGTCGATTCATTGTACAAATCATAAATTTAGGCCAAAAAAAAAGGTGACCACCCAGATCACCTTTGTATTTTATAAAAGAGTAATAAAGTCTAAATACTGTTAAGCTGCTGTTTCTGCCGATTCATCTCCTGCCCTTAAGGCCATGTATGCAGTAACGGTGGTAACTACCCCCATAGCAAGAAGCATATACTCCATTTTACCTCCAATAAGAATTGCATCGAAAATAAATGCGGCTGTCATACACAATCCTGCAACCAGGCCTAACTGGATGCCTTCTTTTTTGCCCTTAAATGTCCATACCGTGGCCACAGCAAGATACGTGGAAAAAATGCCCAGGAGCAAGCCAAAATGGACAGTCATTCGCAAAACTCCGTCAGCAGACTCAACTCCAAGCTCACTCATCATTGATTCTGGCATAAACACGCCCATAGCAAATCCAATAAGGTGGAGGAAGGTTACGATGATGATAACAACTTTGTAAACTAGTACCATAATTCTGTTTTTTGTTTCTGATTAAGTTCTGAATATAACAAAAGAATTGGGCACGACCAGTAGTAAGACCTGCAGAACCGCTCGGTTAGAGCACGATATTTTCTTTCAACTTGTTCATAATCAGCACCAACAAGTGTCATATCATCGTCACGAAACGAAGTTTTTATTTCTTTAATTTGAACAGATATCTGGTCAAAAATGGACCAGTTTGAGGAATTTTTGTCTTAGAAGCGCCCTTAATGGTTCTCACCATCAGGGAAAGTCGAGAATGAACTTCTCAACTTTCAATGTGGCTAGCCCGATGTTTCGGATAGTTGGTCTTATTGTGCTGGTTAAACACAATATGTACTGGTTAGCTCAGGCGTTTGGTTTAAGATGCCCGTTCGTAAATTTCTTTTCTTTTAACGTGTCGTGGTGTGGGCGCGAATTTGGACGATATGGGTGGTAAGGCGATGACCAAGTCGGTAAATACGACTACGGCAAGAGCATTTTTAGGATTGGCTGATAGGTCCAATTTGCTGACGTATACATTTAGTGACACGCCTGAATCCAGTAGGTTGGCGATTACTATGTTTTCATAGGTAGCCAGGTATCCTATATTCACCCCTTTCCAATGTACCGAAATGGCAAATGAATCGTACACATTGTCCAGGTCTCGTTTCATACTCAGCTCATCGCCTACAGCGATTCGATCCTTTAAATCTACAAACCCGTAGAACATAATGCTTCTCAAAAAGCCGTCGTATACCCGAATTGGTTCATTTTTTACTCGAGCCAAACCTGATGGCAGCACCACTCCGGATGCCCCTAATCCTAATTTATTTAATATTTCTGAACGTTTCATACTGTATTTATTAATTGATTATTGATTGACCGATAACCTACATAGCACAGACTTAAGTCTTCCGTCAAGCATCGTGTCGCGTATTAATTTTATCCCAACAACTCTTGGATATCCTCTTTTAAACAGCTTCTCCAAAAAGGTCGGATGCAGTTTCTCCAAAACTTCTTTCCGGCAATGGACAGTTCCTTCAACTCATTCTTTAGTTCCAAAAGAATAAATGCACTCACTTTTGGATGAATAAAGAAAGGCTTCATATTCCACCAACCTGGGTAGTTCTCTTTGATATAATTCCACGTTTCCACCCAAGAATTGAATACAGGAAATGACAATTCCAGGTAGTCGTAAACATTTTCAGATGTATCCAACATGTACACATATTCGCCATTTGCATCTCGATGACGGTTAACCGCAATCGAAAATTCAGAGGAGCCTGCTTCAAAAAATCGTTGTTTGTAAATTCTGTCTTGCATAATTCTTTAATTTTGATTCAAACAAACTACCCCAGAATGCAGCCTATTTGCATTTTGAGAAAAATTGAGAAAAAAATTAAGAAATGCCCGTTAATAAAGAAGCCTTAGTACGCTATAGAGCTATAAATCGCTGTTTGATTGAACGAAACGTATCGAGCAAGCAACATTTAATTGACGCTTGCACTCAGGCAATTGGGACTCATGTGGCCTGGAGAACGATTGCCGGCGATATTAAATCCATGCGTCAAGACGAGCAATTGGGTTACCTGGCTCCTATAAAAAATATCAAAAATGAGGGTTACACCGTTTCCAATTATTCAATAGACAGCATCCCTCTCCAAAAAGAAGAATTATTGGCCATTTCATTCGCAGCTAATTTATTGAAGCAGTACAGTCAGGTGGAATTGTTTTCAACTTTTTCTGGTGCGGTCGAAAAACTGAGTGAAAAGGTAGATATACATATTAAAGAAAATGATACGACAGCTTTAGGCAACGTAATTGGCTTTGAAAAAAGTGCTACGGACGGAGGAAGTGCGTACATCAATGATTTACTTCAACATATTAGACAACAGACTGTTATTGAAATAGAGTATCATTCGTTTAGTTCCAACTCAACCAAAAATCACATCCTACATCCGTATTTTTTAAAGGAATATCGGAACCGTTGGTATGTTGTTGGTTTTCATTCAACCAAGAAAAGAACCATTACATTGGCTCTGGAACGAATCAAAAATCTACAACCGGCATACAACGAGGTATATCGACCAAGCGACATCGACATCAATTCCTATTATCAACACGCTGTTGGGGTAAGCGTAACCCAAGACAAACCGGTTGAAATTCGCTTTGAGCTATCTGAAAATCAATATAAATTCATTGAAAGTCAACCCATTCACCAAAGTCAAACGCTCGTTTCTAAAGAAGGGAATAACGTCACTGTCAGCCTCAACGCAATCCTAAATTATGAGCTAAAATCTACCTTGCTTGCCATGGGTGCAAGCATCCGGGTTTTGTCTCC
Organism: uncultured Chitinophagaceae bacterium; assembly: GCA_964482155.1. Taxonomy (GTDB): domain Bacteria; phylum Bacteroidota; class Bacteroidia; order NS11-12g; family UBA9320; genus UBA987. Next base: position 12,546 of record CAYZWM010000059.1, read on the forward strand.
CAAAGAACTCTGTAACTTCCTAAGAATTGAAGCAGAGTTGATTTTGAAACATTACCATACGATAGATTAACTAAAAATATGTAATTTTCGCCTTTTTAAAAAGGGTTTAACGGCATCATGAATTCAAAGTTATTTTTACCCAGTATTTTGTTCGTCCTTCTTCTGATAGGAGGCCCGTATTACTATGTATGTAAGATTAAGCAAATTTGTCCCGAGGCAAGTGCCAAGAGCCCTATTGCAGAAGGTTTTGATCCATATTTAGACACCACCAGCCAACCAACACTACAACCATTGACATTCAATTTCAACTCAGTTGACCCCATTATAGGAGAGGGTTTTGACGATATGAGATTTGACCTTATTTCTAAAATCGGTGAGAAAGATACCTTGATGGTGCTTGGAACCTATTACACTGCAGAAACCGGTGGTGAAGAACTGGGTATTTCACGAGCAAAGCTCGTCAAATCCTTACTCATAGACTATTTTGACTCGAATCGAATTCAGATTCAATCGTTGCATAACGACTTGACTCATGTAGAAGAAAATAGCCGACAGGAAGCCATACAGTTCAATATTATATCGGCTACATCAGATACGAACGAGATGTATACCGACCTTTTAGTTGACCCAACGACATCAACGGATGAACCTAGAATGGTTGAAATTTTAGGGGAGAAAATTATTATTCATTTTCCAGCTGGATCGGTGAGAAAAATAATCACCTCGGAGGTTGAACAATATTTAGACCAACTGGTAAGTGATCTAGAAGGCGTTACAACGTATAAAGTATTTGTTGAAGGCCACTCGGACAATTCTGGAAGCGAGGACGAAAACTACCAACTTGGAAGAAAACGAGCCTGGGCATTAAAAAAATTAATGTGGGACAAGGGGTTAGAACCTGGCTATATTATCACCTCATCAAAGGGTGAGCTTGAGCCCATTAAGGACAACGAGACGGACGAAGGTCGAGCTTACAACCGACGGGTAGAAATAACCATCAGTATAGACTAAAACAGAGAATGATGACTTTACTAGATATTTTTGGACAAATTATTACGCAAAGCCCTGGAACAGAAAGCTTTACTGAGCAAGTTTTGGTAATCGTTTTATTACTCCTTGCCGCTTTTATACTGGGGTACTGGATAGGACGAATCCTTTTGGCACGTTACAGAAATAAAAGCCGCGAATTGGAGGCCGAAATTATATCCATAAAGGCTGAATCGATGGGTTACGAAGACAAAAAGCTTGAGATCGAAACCCTCAATGAAAAAATCAATCTAATTGAAAGTAAAAACAGTCAACTTCGATTGGATGCTAAGACAAATTCCTCACAGGATAAGACCCTCCTCCTGGAGGCTCAAATAAATACAAAAGACCAAACCATTATTAAGCTCCAATCTGAGATCGATTTGCTTAAAAAAGATAGAGCGGCATTTGCCTCTGTACCGTCTGCTGCCCAGGGCATTCCTGCTAAAAAAGAGGAACCTAAAAAGACTAAGAAAGTTAAATCCGGTAAGAAATCAGCAGGTGACGATTTGAAGAAAATTGAAGGTGTGGGACCAAAAATTCAGGAACTTCTCAATGAAGGTGGCATTTTTTCATTTCAAGATATGATTGATGCAGGCATTGAACCCATACAGATCATTCTTGACAAAGCCGGACCACAATACAAGGTTCATGACCCAGGGACCTGGACCAAACAGGCAAAACTTGCTGCTAAAGGCAAATGGGATGAACTTTATCAAATGCAAACAGAATTGAAGGGTGGCAAGAAAGTATAGTCTTCCATCATCCTAAACACCTATTTTACTGTTCCCAGACTCCTTTTTGGCTACCATCTTGTTTGTCAGTCGAAATATGCCCAATTTTGAAGGCTTAAGGACACATTAATTATGGTTAGACTATCCGTATTCTTGATTTTATCGATGCTTGGGATGAACAGTTACGCCCAGGACACCACATGGGTAAACACCCTAAATTTTCAAGACATTACTAAACGTAGAGGAATGTACCAATTTCCTGATGGAAAGCAGTACAGAAAAATTAACATGCACTACACCTTAAAGTGCGATCCACTCACCGCTAGAGACAACTTCAACTGTGGTGAATGGGACTACCTTTCGTATATCACCGTTATTGACAGTACTGGAATTACAGACAGTACGAAACTCGAACACAGCAACTTTCTGATTGGTGATCTGGCTCCCGACAATTTCGATTTCATTACTTCTACCGTATCCGACACGTTTTATCGGTATCAGTATCATCGAATTGCTGACAACGTAACGTCAGCTGATTCTGCGACCATTGGCTCTGGTGGAACATTTTCAGACGAAGGGTTTACAAACTCTCGTGTACAATACCTGTATACAGCTACTGAACTGGCCAACGCTGGACTACAGGCTGGAGAAATTACAGCCTTGTCGTTATTTGTTTCTAAAGCAGCAACGGTAACCAACGTTCAGATAAACCTGATGCAAACGTCAAAAAATCAACTGACGCGTATGGAAGAAGGTCTTTTCTCTACCGTTTACAAAGGTCATTTATCTGGTGTTTTGGGTCGGAATAAAATTGAATGTCTTGAACCTTTTACCTGGGATGGTACGTCTAACATTATTGTAGAACTCTCCAGACTGCCTACGTCAACTGGTGGTAATATAGAACTAGAAAGTGATGCACTGCCGGGAGCAGGCGTTACGGAAGCCGGAGGCGACATGTATTACGAAGTCGCCGACAACGGGTTTATGGAAATCGAAAACTCACAAACGGTGTTTAAAGACATCGACTCCATGATTTCTGTAAGTTTATGGATCAAAGGATCCAATGTCTTGCCTAGAAACACCTCGGCGTTTGAAGGGAAGGATGCCAATGGTAACCGTGTTGTCCATGCACATTTGCCCTGGAACAACAAACGGGTATATTGGGATTGTGGTTATACGAATGGTTATGACCGAATTAACAAAGAAGCCGCCGATAATGACTATAAAAACCAATGGAATCATTGGGTTTTTACCAAGAATGCAAAAACGGGTGTCATGCGGATTTACCTTAATGATGCACTATGGCATTCAGGTATTGATAAATTTAGGACTATACCTGAAATAGCCCAATTTAGAATTGGAAAAGGTATTTCTAACTATCAATATGCTGGCAAAATTGACCGTGTGAGTATCTGGAAATCTGAGCTCTCGCCTAGTGAGGTATCGGACTTGTTTTCTAAGGACATCAGTTCATCACAACCTAACTTTAGTGATCTGGTTTGCTCGTTTTCGTTTGATAATTATTTAGGCGGAACGACTCGAAACATAGAGTCTGATTTCGACCCTGCCATAAAAGCCAGTTTCAAAGGTGAGGTTCGGGTTACTCCTTATGCCAATGAGGCCTTTTTTAATCCTAACGCGACCGACACAAGACCTAAACTGGCATTTACCATGGCCAGTCAAACAAGCCATATAGACTCTACTTTGGTAAAAGATGTTGTTGCCCGACCGCTTATTGTGATTCAAAAATTCGACGATACGAACGACCCAACAAAAACAACGGGTTTCGATGCGGGTTATGAAGCCGGATATACCTATAGTTATTGGGTAGATGGCTCTAAAAAAGATTCGAGTCAAATTGCTGGTTCTCAAAACCTTACGAAAGTATTGTCTCCATACTGGTCGTATTTCGAACGGATAGACAATGTTGAAATTGGACGCTACATTACACCTTATGGTATTGGTTTGGATCTTGGACCGGACGGGTTTAAGTGGATTTACGATGTGACTGATTACGCTGATTTCCTCGACGGTCAGGTTACCCTTGCAGCAGGCAACCAACAGGAACTGATAGATTTACGCTTCGAACTTATTGAAGGAACACCTGCACGAGACCTTAAAGAAATTTCGTACTACATAAAACGTCAGAAGAAAAACTATCGAAGTATTGCAGATGACGTGAATTTCAAGAATACCGAAATCGACATTCATCCAGACGCTAAAACGTTTAAGCTTGTCACCCGAATCACTGGACATGGACATAACACTGATGGAGACACCAAGCCTCATTGCTGTGAGTGGGCCGACAAAACACATTACCTAAAAATTGACGGTAACGATGCGCTTCAATGGGATATCTGGCAAGACGATAAATGTGCTCTGAACCCAATATTTGACCAGGGTGGAAACTGGGCTCCTCCAAGAGCAGGGTGGTGTCCTGGCGCTCCAGTAGATGACTACAATTTTGATATTACGTCGTATGTGAATGGTAATAAAGTTTCGCTCGATTATGAAATTGAGCCTGTTCCTACGGACAACCTTGGGCAAGGCGGTGGTAGCTATGTTGTGGCTATGCACCTTATGCAGTATGGTGACTACAATTTTGGTAACGATGCAACGGTTGAACAAATTATCAGCCCAAACACCTGGGAGTTTTACAGCCGGGTGAACCCAACCTGTGCTGAACCGAAAATACGGGTTCGAAACACAGGTAAAAACACCATTACTGAGTTGGGCCTACGTTACGGTGTTGTTGGTGGAAATCCGGTAACTTATTATTGGAAGGACACATTGGTCTCTAACCAAGCTGCTGAAATTGACCTGCCCTTTGCCATTTGGGATTACCTTACTGACGAGAAGCAGATGACGTTTTATGCCGAAGTGTTTTCTATTAATAACGAGAACGACGAGTACGCAGAAAATGACCGTATGGAATCGGATTTCAACGTACCCAATGTTGCTCCTAAAACGTTTACCATTTATTTTAGAAACAACAGTATTGAAGATGCAACACTCCAAATATTCAACGATGGTGGCCAGGTTGTTTATGAGCAGCTTACGGCTCCAGCAGGTCAATTGATTAAAGATGAGATTACCCTTGATCGAGGTTGCTACAAATTGGTATGTGAAACCGAAAATCAGTTTGGTCTCTTTTATCCGTTAATTCCGCAAGTTGGATCTGGCTTACTCAGACTAATAGGCAGTGGTTTTAGCGAAGCTTTTAATCCAGATTTTGGCAAAAGCATTGAATACTACTTCACCGTGGCTCACGCGCTTTCTGCAGATGGTGTTGCCGATAATACGCAATGGAGCTTGTATCCAAATCCAAGCCAGGGGTTAATTACCCTACAGACTGAAAGCAGCGTTAAAGGAAATTCGTATGCATTACGTGTCGTATCTATTTCAGGCCAGGAAGTTTATCAGAAGTCCGGACAAATGGACGGAGGTATTCTACAAATTGATATGCGAGACCAATCTGCTGGAATTTACTTTGTAGAATTGATCGAAAATCAGATGAAGGCAACGTTTAAAGTAGCGATACACTAGACATTGTCAGATAGAAACCACATATACTTCGCGTCTGACTTCCATTTGGGAATCCCTTCTTATGAGAAGAGTCTGGAACGGGAGAAAAAAATAATTCGATGGCTCGATTCCATTTCGAATAAGGCGAGCCAAATCTATCTAATGGGAGATATTTTTGACTTTTGGTACGAATACAAGAAAGTGATTCCCAAAGGGTATGTACGGCTGCAAGGCAAGATAGCAGAGCTGTGCGATCAGGGCATTGAGGTCTTTTTCTTTAAAGGCAATCACGATATGTGGATGTTCTCTTATTTTCAAAAGGAGCTTGGTGTTCGTCTTATTACCAACGAACTGGAGTTTGAATCTAATGGAAAGAAATTCTTTCTTCATCACGGTGATGGTTTGGGCAATGGAGATTACAGTTACAAATTTCTCAAGAAGGTGTTCCGCAACCCTATTTGTATTTATTTGTTTGGGATACTGCCTAATCGAATAGGTTTAGGCATTGCACATTACTTTTCTTCGAAGAGTCGATTGGCAAATACTCCAAACGACGAGCAGTTTAATGAACGTTCGGAATGGTTGTTGCATTTCTGTAATACAACTGTCGACAAGAAGCCATTTGATTACATGATCTTTGGACATAGGCACTTGCCTCTGGACATCCCTTTGAAAAATGGTGGCAAATACATTAACTTAGGAGAATGGTTGCACCATTTCACCTATGCGGTGTTTGATGGTAACGACTTAAGACTTGAAAAATTTGAAGGCTAATAAAATACAACGAAGGTGGTTTGGGATTCTTGGTCTCTTCTGTCTTCTTGGTTTTAGTTCTGATGTTGTCCGCGAGGTCGCTATTCCCTTTGATGGGATATTCTTTACGACCGACAATCTTGGCAACGTCTTTCTCATCAAGTCAGATAACTCGATTGAAAAATACAATTCCGAAGGACAACGCGTTACGGTGGCTAATTTCAAAATTTATGGCAATCTTACCCAATTGGATGTGAGTAATCCGTTCGAGATTTATGCCTATTACTACGATCAACAAACGTTGCTCATTCTCGATAACATGTTGAGTTTACGTGCGGAAATATCTATGAGTGAAGTAAGCACCAGTGAAGTATCGGCTGCGGCACGATCGTTCGACAACGGTATTTGGTATTTT
>CAYZWM010000060.1:0-18986 GCA_964482155.1 uncultured Chitinophagaceae bacterium
ACAGGCTACGAACTACCTCCCCGTACGTCATTCAGAGTCATTGCGCAGCATGACGCAGAATCTCCTGTTTTGAGACTTAGATTTCTGGAGATTTGATAAAACAGAGTCTTCTAACCAACTGCCCATTTTGCTTGCCTAAGAACTAAAGACTAAGAACTACCAACTAAAGACTACAAACTATCAAATCCGAAACATTTTTGTTGCCTTTTAAATGTAGAGTTCTATATTCGCAACAAAAATGTTGCACATTATGGAATTAGCGCAAACAATACAGGTAGAACGATACTATCAGATGCCCATCGCTCAGGTGTGGGAAATCATTACAAATCAGAAATACATTACCCAATGGCTAATGCCAGGGAATTTTAAACCCGAAGTTGGCCATCACTACACGTTTCAATGTGTACCTGCTGACGACACCTGGGATGGAAAGGTGTCTGGCGAGATATTAGCCGTTGATGAACCCCATAAAATTGTATTTACCTGGAACAATACCCGCCTGATAAAATCCACCACTGTGACGTTTTCACTTACTGAAACCGATAAGGGCGTATGCTTTAAGGTCGATCATGAGAGTTTTGCAAAACAAGACGTTTCCGAACACGAACAACATACAGCCGGTTGGAGCCGACACCTTGAAATGATCCTAACAGAAATAGCCTATGAAGCCTCATAAAGTTGACGCCTTTAAGGCCATTGCCGACCCAAGAAGACGAAAGATTATTCAATTACTCATTGTCTCATCTACCCTATCGCTTCATGCCATCACCGACCAGTTTGATCTGTCGAGACAAGCGCTGACGAGGCATTTAAACACCCTCGAAGATTCCGGTATTCTTAAAACGGAAAAAAAAGGTAGGGAGACCATGTGTTACCTGGATCTTGCTCCCCTTCAAGAGGTTTATAACGAAGTGAATTTTTACCAGTCTTTCTGGGAAAACAAGCTTAACAAATTAGACGAACTTATTGAAAATAATAAAACATAATATCATGGAACATATTAGACATTACCTCTTAATTGATGCCCCAATTGAAGCCGTTTACGAGGCCTTAACAACGCAACAGGGCGTAGAAGGTTGGTGGACGAAGGAGGCCGTAATAAAACCTGAAGTTGGTTTTCTTAATGAATTCATTTTTGGCGATGCGTATCATAACGCCATGCGTGTTACGCAGTTAAAACCGAATGAATACGTGGAGTGGTTGGTTATTCGCGGAGATAAAGAATGGGTAGATACCAACATCTGTTTTGTATTGCAAGAGAAAGACGGTCGAACAGTGGTTGACTTTACGCATAAAAACTGGAGAAAGGCAACCGATTTTTATGGCAGTTGCAATTACCATTGGGCCTTTTATCTACGTAGCTTAAAGTTGTTGTGCGAAACCGGTACAGGAAATCCATTTAACAAGGATGCACCTCTAGCCGTTTAACAAAATCAAACCAGAAAAAAAAGCGGGCGCCAAACATCGAGGTACCCGCTTTTTGTTATTTAATTCCAGGATATGATGGAAATGGATTGATCAGACAACAGCGTTGATTTCTGCAATTTATGGATGCTAATGTCACCAATAATGTAGCCTCGCTCCTGCCCCACAAAACGTTCTTCCACTGACTCAAATACCGAATCGTCAAAGACGACGTCTTTATCGTATCCGATGTAGAACCGCCGGATTTGGTCGGCCTTCATCTCCCCCAATTGATGCCCTTTTTTGTATTCGTATTTATAGCCATATCGAACCGCCGAAATATCACTCAAAACTGCTGAGGATGTAGGGTATCTTCCTGCCCCTTTGCCATGAAAAAACTGTTCATCAGCCAGGGTTGAACCAACCAACACACCGTTGTACTCGTTGTGAGTTAACCCAAGGGAGTGATGTTGATCAACAAAACTTGGGAAGACGGACAAACTGGTCAAGCCATCTTCATCATCCGTTTCGCAGGTCGCAATCAACTTGATTACATTCCCTTTTTCTTTGGCGTATTGGAAGTCGAAGGGATGCAAGGAAGTAATGCCTTTGCGAACAATAAAATTCGCATCAATGTGCTTGCCAAACGCATGTAGGCACAGAATACTCAGTTTATAGGCGGCATCAACGCCATCAACATCCAGGCTGGGATCTCGTTCGGCAAACCCTTTTTCCTGCGCATCCTTTAGGGCAACATCATAGGTTTGGTTTTCAGAATACATCTTACTTAAAATGTAGTTGGTCGAACCATTTACAATGCCTTGAATATGGGTTAACATATCGTTGTCGAAATACTCTTCCAGGTTTCTGATAATGGGTACGCTACCACAAACCGCCGCCTCGTATAAAAATGAGACGTTGTGTTGCACGCTTAAAGAAATCAGTTCAGCATGATGCTCAGCAATCATCTTTTTGTTGGCACTCACTACCGACTTACCCGATTTAAGTGCCTGACAAACAATTGCATAGGCCGCATCAGCGTCGTCAATCAACTCAACCACCAGCGATATATTCGCATCGTCCAGCACATCTGAAGCTCTGGTTGAGAACAGCTGCTTCGGTCCATTTCGCGACTTAGTCGGATCTTTAATAATCACTTTTTTCACCACCGCATTTAACTGCGTCTTTTGGGAGAGTACCTTGTAAATGCCTTCACCCACTACTCCAAAACCGAATAATCCAATGTGTATTGTTTTCATACCAACTCCTGTTTCTGTTTTGTAATAAGCTCAAACGTATATTCCAGATCTGCAAGTAGGTCTGAGCATAATTCAATACCGCACGAAAGACGGATTAATGAATCCTGAATACCCGACTGTAGTCGCTTTTCTCTAGGCACCGAAACATGGGTCATTTTGGAAGGTTGGCAAATCAGGCTCTTGACCCCACCCAAACTTTCCGCCAGCTTGAAGTATTTCGTATTGGTCACAAATTCTTCCGCACTTTCAGACGTATCGTCTTTTAGACTAAACGAAATCACGCCGCCAAATAAACCCTTTTGCTGTCTTGTAGCAATGTGGTGGTTTTTATGGGATTCCAATCCCGGATAATGGACCTGATCAACATCATCGTGCTGCTCTAGAAACTGTGCTAACGCCAACGCGGTTTCACATTGTCGTTTTACCCGCAATTCAATGGTTTCAATTCCACGAATTACGAGAAAACAATCCCATGGTCCCAGAATTCCACCCGAGGCATTTTGAATAAACTTGATTCGTTCGGACAATTCCTCCGTTCGGGTAACGACGATGCCTGCTACCAGATCTGAATGCCCTCCGAGATACTTGGTTGCACTATGGATAACAATGTCGGCTCCCAAATCAATAGGTTGTTGACTAATCGGGCTGGCAAACGTGTTGTCGACCACCAACAACGCATGAATTGACTTTGCAATTGCCGAAATACGCTGAATGTCGCTGATTTTTAGGGTCGGATTGGTGGGCGATTCAATCCAAATCAATTTTGTGTTGTCGTTTACATAGTCCAAAATACGGTCGGCATCTGTAGTATCGACGTAGTGAATTTTAATGCCTAGCTTTTGATAGACATGGGTAAACAACCGATAGGCCCCACCATAAATATCGTCTACGGCAATGATTTCATCTCCTGACGATAAAAGCTTAGCAACCGAATCGATGGCGGCAAGACCTGTGGCAAAGGCAAATGCCGAATGGCCATTTTCCATCTTAGCTACAACGTCTTCCAATACTTTACGGGTTGGGTTTCCTGATCGGGCGTAATCATACCCCTTGTTTACACCGGGTTTTTCTTGCACAAACGTTGACGTTTGGTACACGGGTACGCTAATCGAAACCGTCAATTCATCCACCGGAACGGAATGAATAATTTCTGTAATACTGCTCATTTTTTTACTGTGTTTTTTTTGTGTTAATCCTTAGATTTATCAGGAGCAGCATCAGAAAGAGCCAAAAAAAAAGGCTCTCCTGATAAGTACAGAAGAGCCTTTAACTATTTTTAACCTGCAAGCGCAGGATGTATTCAGACTGTTTGTAACCTATCTTTCCCCGAACCAGTCGGAGATGGAGTTAGCACCTTTTCCGTCGTGAGACAGAAGGTTGCTAAAGCGTCATCGGGCCATTTCCCTCAGCTTTTCTTGATAAGATCTTTAAAAGAACAAATTTCGGTTGCAAAGCTAGAAGCGTTTTTTACAAATGCAACAATTAAATATAAAAACACATTTCGTGCTCAGGTGATCTGTTTGAACAGGCTGGTTTAAAAACTGTACCCAAGGCTTACTCCACCCCAGGTGTATGGACCTAAATATCCACCTTCTAACAACAGAGGTGAGACCATAAAGCCAAACGACATCCCCGGTTTACTAAAGTCTTGAAACCGATAACCTATATCAAGGAAAGAAAAGCCTGTTGTGTTGGAGAGCCATGAAAAATTAAAGGATTGATTTGGTTTGACCATGCTGTACGATAATCCGGTTTCAAAATGATGTTTACCCGATCCAAAAACCCAGTTCACTTCGGTAAACCAGGCACGTGTATTAAGCCCGTTAATACCAAAAGAAGGTGCATAACCAACGGCTTGTGCCATCAGCCATTTATCTTTGGTCATCAACACTCGTTCATAGCGCAAGGACAAGTAATCACCTCCCGTTCCGGCAAGTTGAACCGATACGACGTTTTGTGATTTTTTCTCCGCATTTTGTGCGTAAGACTGATAAAAAAATGGAAGACAAAGAAAAACGATTAGGTACCTCATGTTAACTATTGATCAATTAGGAATTAATAATGTTCTGACTATTGGCATTACTTTAAACAGTCAATGTATTCAGTATCAACTCATGACAATATCCGTGCCGCAAAGTTCTTCTCTAATTTAGGACATACCTCCGATCAGGTATCGCTCACCATACAGTCTGGCCTCATACAGAAATAGGATGAATTCTAATTCGTGTTGGTCTTTCTCAACCCCTTTGCAATGATCCAAAAAACAAGACTGGGAAGTCCAATAAAAAGGGCTTCACTTTTTAAGACTCGAATCCCCCATGCGCCAATGAAATTTTGCCAGCCAATGGGCGAAACTTGAATCGGCCTCCAGGGTAAAAAATATCGACTTTGGTCAAACGGAGCAAAAAAAGCTACGCCTAATCCTCCCGTGGTCATTGCATCGAGCACTCCATGAGATACGGTACACAAAAAAAAGTAGGCGGTATACGCCAACCATTTCTTGCTTTTAAACGAGTTGTGATAAAAGATCGCGGTAACGACAAGCCCCAGTAACAGAGCGAAGATCAGGGAATGTGTCATTCCCCGATGACCCCATAAATGATGGTATGGAATACCGAATGAAAAGCTAATGACGTCGGCATCAGGTAGGATTGCGCATACAACACCCAAAACGATAAAGCGTACATTTCGAAGTGGTTTAGAAAATCCAGCACCTAGTGCGACAGCAAGAACACCATGTCCAAATAACGATGCCATATTTACTGCGTGATGTATTTAATCATTCTTTGTGTCTGTCGGCACCTACAATTGGTTGCGAAATTATCAGAAATTCCAGGTTTTTGTTTTTACCATTCCATATACGGTGATTGACTCCGGGTTCTATATGTACACCAGAGCCCTCGGGTATTTCGATGGATTGATCATCGACTTCAAACGAGGCTATTCCTTTGAGGATATAGAAAAACTGCTGGGTTCGATGATGCTGATGCGTCACCTCTCCAGACTTAGGTGGAATGATTTCCTGAATAACACTTAGATCGGCATTTATGACCAGGTGCCAACCACTACACACCTCTCCCCAGGTGTAGTGCGGTGCATTGCTCTTATTGCGTTCCATGGGTTAAAGATACAGAAGTTCAAATAGATGAACGAAAGGATATTTGAAGGAACAAAGTTCTGGATTTGGATAACAGACTAAGCAAACAAGGCCAACTACCAATCTCGTGTCGCAATCAATTTTTCGATATCGGCTTCAAAACCATAGGCCTGTGAGATAAACAAAAAATCGAGAGCGATACACTCCGCAGCTCCCGTTTCTATTTCACTGTCATGCGCATAGAAATCACGTTGCAAATTGTTGAATTGATTGGTCGCAGCAAGGGTTAAGCGATATAAACTTTCTAAATTCTGAGGCTTTTGAATCTCTATATCCCTACAAAGCTGCATCAAAATAGCTTTTCCTTTGTCTACCACAACATTGGGAAAATAGTCGTCGTCATACATGATTTTTAGAAAACTATAGTCTTTCATTTGCACATTAGTTATCTCCACCTGACTACCTTTTTGACTACTGCATGCACCTAAAAACAGGCTTACCAATACGAATATATATGCTCTCATAAAATATGATCGTTCGTTAAAAATTTACTTCCACCGGGTCTTTATCCACTTGTTTTGCTGTTGACGATTCAAGAAAGTCCATACGACTATTCGACTGGTTTTGTTTCCTTGCCCCATGGCAATGGTTTTTACCTCAACTGCCCCAACCTCTTTTAATGCTCTATACGCATTTTTAAGATTGGTTTGTTTCGATATCATCGTCGAAAACCAGAAACACGACCAGGCAAAATCTTTACTCTGGAAAATCATGTTTCGTGTAAACCTCTCCTCTCCGCCTTCACACCACAATTCCATATTTTTACCACCAAAGTTTTTGACCACCTGGGTCACTTTTTTGTTCTTTAGGTTTCTTAACTTTCGCAGTGTCCCTGCATGAGCTTCCTCTAACGACGAATGAAACGGAGGGTTGCATATGGTTAAATCAAACCGTTCTCCTTTTTGGATGATGCGCTTAAACGTATTTTCCGGATTGGCCTGGTGTCTCAATTCTACCCGACCTTTTAGAACGTCATTCGACTCAACAATCTTTCTTGCTGAACTTAATGCGATCAGGTCGATATCGCTTCCGACAAAAGACCAGCCGTAGTCCTGAATGCCGACAATCGGATAGACACAATTGGCTCCTATGCCGATATCGAGACAGTTAATTTTCCGTCCAGTGGGCACTTTATTTCCAAGAAAATCAGGCCGACTGTTTTGTAATACATCAGCGATGTGATGAATGTAGTCTGCTCTTCCAGGAATCGGTGGACAGAGGTAGTCTTGAGGAATATCCCAATAGTTTATTCCATAAAAATGCTTTAACAGCGCCTTATTTAACATTTTTACGGCCTCAGGATTAAAGAAATCAATCGACTCATCGTTGTAGTCGTTTAACTTAACGAAGGCTTGTAATTCGGGACAAGACTTAATAAGCTCCTTAAAATCATACCGCCCCTGATGTTTATTTCTCGGATGGATTGAAGTCTTTGTACCTCTATCAGCCTGTGTTTTACCGCTCTTATTTGTCAATTCCCTCTTTTTTTGTGACACAAATTCCTTTTGTCGGCAATTACGGCATATTTTTTTTTAGGAAATGGATTCTTTATTCTAAGGTCAGCACGCCTTTTTTGATTTTAAAACTGTACAAACGAGAAGTATCCACGGGACTCCCATTTAATTTCCCGCTTTTCCATTCACCCAATGAATTGAATATAGCTACAATCTGTGCGTCCAATACGGCACTTTTCGTATTGATATCCATTTCACATTGCACCACCTCCCCTGTACAATTAATGTATAACCCAATCATGCCTTTGTCTTTGTGTTTGGGATTATCTATCAGGAATTGAATTTCGGAATTCAGTAGGGAAACAATCGAATCGTCCGAAATTGGACAAACAGCTTCGTCCTGGCCATCAAACATCGGGAAAAAGAGATAGACCTCTTCCAAGTTGCAAATGCCGTCGATGTCTTCGATTAATTGCACTTTGGCAACAAGCTGTGCAGAGACCACTAATCCAAAGGTCATGGTGACCAATACTAAAATTACTTTTTTCATCTTTATTCGATTTATTATTCAATAATACGATCTTAAAAATTAGACTGACCTATGCAATCGATGGTTTAAAAAACCGAATGTCACTAGCTATCTTCCAAAACGTTTGAAGAAAAATAAAACGCTTTAATCGTTGCTATGACAAGGCAAAACCACCATTTGTTAACCTCACTCCCATTTGTCCACCATGTAAAAAATGTAAAAAAGTTTGGGATTTCCATAAAGTATTTAGACATTTGCCTAAATAACTAAATAGGGAATGAATTTATTGTTCAAAGCACTTAATGACGAGACCAGAAGACAGATCATAGAACTGCTGAAAAACAGGGATATGAACGCTGGAGAAATCGCTGATGAATTCAACATATCCAAACCCAGTATTTCGCACCACCTTGACCTTCTGAAAAGGGCTGATTTAATAACCAGCGAAAAGAAAGGTCAGTTTATCCAATACTCATTGAACACTAGCATCCTCGAAGATTTACTTACCTGGATCATCAACATAAAAAAATGAAGACATCACTACGCAAAGAACTCCCATTAATAGGGGTTGTTCTACTCCCATTTCTTTACTTAATCTATATCTGGAACGACTTACCCAATCAAGTTCCGATGCACTGGAATATCAAGGGTGAGGTAGATCGATACGGCGACAAGATGGAGTTGATTCTTATCCCAATCATGCTCCCGTTGTTAATTTATGGCCTGCTTCTTATCATTCCGAAAATTGATCCAAAGGGGAAAATTAAGAATATGGGCAACAAGTACCACAGCTTAAAAACCTTGATGACTATTTTCATGTCCGTTTTGGCCTTATTCATACTTTACTCTTCAAAAAATGGGTCATTTGCCAATCCCAATATAATCGTCCTTCTTATTGGCCTTCTCTACGTCATTTTAGGAAATTATTTCAAGACCATTAAGGCAAATTACTTCCTGGGTATTCGAACACCCTGGACGTTGGAGAGCGAAACGGTTTGGAAGGAAACGCACAAGCTTGGAGGCGTGTTGTGGTTTATTGGTGGGTTCATTATCGTGTTGGGCAGTTTAATACTATCGCAAACACTCTGCTTTATCCTGTTCATCTCTATTACCCTATTGATAACCCTGGTTCCAATTGTTTATTCTTTCATTCGATTCAAAAAACATACAACATGATCAAAAAAATAACCCTGATTTTTTGCGTTCTATTATTGACTGTAACCAGTCTTTTTAGCCAAATAAACAGACCACAAGAGCCAGTAGAACCGTTCTCATATTCGTCTGAGGACGTCATCTTTGATAATACAACGGATAGTATCGTACTTGCAGGTACTCTAACCCTACCCAAAGAGGGCGGTAACTTTCCAGCGGTCATTCTTATTAGCGGTAGTGGCCCTCAAGATCGGAATTCAGAGTTGTTTGAACACAAGTCGTTTCTGGTCATTGCCGACCACCTTACTAAAAATGGAATTGCAGTTTTGCGGGTTGACGACAGGGGTGTTGGCGGATCTACAGGAGTCTACAATCAAACCGGTTTAGATGGATTTAAGCGAGACACCGAATATGCATTGAGCTATTTAAAAACCAGAACAGACATTAATCACACAAAAATTGGATTGATTGGCCATAGTTTGGGAGGCGTTATCGCTCCCATGATTGCAAGCCAGACGGCTGAAATCAACTTTATTATTCTACTCGCAGGCTCTGGAATTCGAGGAGACAAACTCATGCTGTTGCAGAAGGCAATCATAGAACGATCGATGGGCGTTAACGAACAAGGCATTGCCGTTGGGCAAAAAAACATCGGCGGTGCATACGACATCATTCGGGCATCAAATTCACTCACCGATTCCATAAACATAGAACTTAAACAGTATTTCACAACCGTATTTGGAGGGGCCTTACCCGAATATCAAATTGACCTTATAGCCGCACAATTAAGCCTCCCCTGGTTAATAGATTTCATCAAATACGACCCAGAAGAAACGCTTAAAAAGGTAACCTGCTCAGTGTTGGCCTTAAACGGCGCCAACGACTTACAGGTACCCAGCACCGAAAACCTGACAGCCATCGCCAAAGCCATACGGTCGAATGGAAATACCGACGTTCAAACGATTGAGATCCCCAAACTCAACCACTTATTTCAAGAAAGCACTACTGGCCTACCCACAGAATATGGTACCATAGAGCAAACCTTCTCACCAGACGTATTGAACATCATGTCGGATTGGATCATAGAACGGACGAAATAAAGCCCTTATATCATTCTAAAACGGCACGGTTCTTGAAATTGTTTCAACGATGATGTGTCTCTCCCCTCCTAATAATAAAATAATATCTTCGTGGCAGAGATGATATTCCGATCAGTCATATCCATTTTTTTATTCCTCAACTATTCGTTTGCGTTTGCGATAGAATTGGTTCCGCATTGCCATATAGACAATCAGGCGAATCACATAGAGACGACACATGAAGACCATCATCATCATCACCAACACGTTACGGTTGAAGACGACGACGACATTTATCATCAAAATCATTTAGACGACAATTTACTTGATTTCGTGATTTGTGTGTTAAGTGAAATTGACCATTTTGAATCCGATTCGTTTCACAGTCATATGGTCCAATCGCAGACCCGAGTACGACCGAATGTATCCTTCCAGATAAAGGTATTTGTCTCCGTATCAGAGATTGTTACAGAACCTGACGCCAACAGAAATCAAATTCGACAGTCTAAAGAAATCTCCAACGATTATCTTGTCGACATTGTCTCGTCCTCGCCCCGTAGAGGCCCTCCTCGAATTTCCTGATCACCAGGTGTACCTCTGATACACACCGTGTTTTCTTTTTGTTCCTACAAAAAGGAGCTCGTCTTTTTACGTTTTAACGAGAAATAAGTATTCATGATAGATCGATTAATTGGATTTTCCATAAATAACAAATTGGTGATCAAGCTGTTCATTTTAGGCTTGATTGTATGGGGAGGTTACGCGCTGACACAACTCCCCATCGATGCCGTACCTGATATTACCAACAATCAGGTGCAGGTGATCACTACGGCACCTTCCTTGGCCGCTCAAGAGGTTGAAAAGCTCATTACTTTTCCCATTGAAATCACCATGGCAACCATACCCGACGTAGAGGGAATCCGATCCTTTTCGCGATTTGGTTTGTCGGTAGTCACCATCGTTTTTAAAGATCATGTGGATGTGTACTGGGCGAGGCAGCAGGTAAACGAACGGCTTACCGAGGCCAAGAATCAAATACCTACTGGTGTTGGATCACCAGCCATGGCTCCTGTAACGACAGGTTTGGGCGAAATATATCAGTACGTAGTGCATACCAAAAAAGGCTATGAAGATCAGTTTTCTGCCATGGAGCTGCGCACCATACAAGACTGGATCATCAAGCGACAATTACTTGGTACCGAAGGTGTGGCTGACGTAAGCAGTTTTGGGGGATATTTAAAGCAGTACGAAATAGCCATCAACCCAGACAAGCTTAGAAGTATGAACATCACCATTTCTGACATTTTTATCGCTCTGGAAAAAAACAACCAGAATACGGGGGGTGCCTATATCGATAAAAAACCCAACGCTTATTTTATTCGAAGCGAGGGCATGGTGTCTAGTCTCGAAGACCTTAGAAACATCGTCATCAAAACCAACTCGACTGGTGCGCCTATCCTCATTAGAGACGCTGCAACAGTCCAATATGGCAGTGCGGTACGATACGGTGCAACCACTCGTAATGGTGAAGGAGAAGTGGTTAGTTCCATTGTGATGATGCTGAAAGGCGCCAATTCGGCCAAAGTGATCGCAAACATTAAAGAACGCATTGCTCAAATTCAAAAAACACTACCCGAAGGAGTCATCATAGAGCCGTTTTTAGATCGAACCAAACTGGTCAACAATGCGATTGGAACGGTGACCACAAACCTCCTGGAAGGTGCATTAATCGTCATTTTTATTCTAATCTTATTGCTTGGCAATGTCCGAGCTGGATTGGTAGTCGCCTCTGTTATTCCACTGGCCATGTTGTTTGCCTTTGGTATGATGCATTTGTTTGGCGTTTCGGGTAACTTAATGAGCCTGGGAGCCATTGATTTCGGCTTAATTGTGGATGGCTCGGTGATTATCGTAGAGAGTATCGTGCACCGGATTGCGGTCAACAACAAACGGCTGAAGAACACGCCGTTTCTGACCAAAAAGCAAATGAATGAACAGGTCTATTCGGCGGCGTCAAAGATCAGAAGTTCTGCAGCCTTTGGAGAGATTATTATTCTAATCGTTTACTTACCCATTTTGGCTCTGGTAGGTGTGGAAGGTAAGATGTTCCGCCCTATGGCTCAAACGGTATCGTTTGCCATATTAGGTGCCTTCATATTATCGCTCACCTATGTGCCGATGATGTCGGCCATGGTTCTCAGTAGAAAAACGGCCTACAAACGAACTATCTCCGACCGACTTATGAGCTTTTTTCAACGGATGTATACACCGGTTATCCATTTTGCTCTCAAACGAAAAATTGGTGTTTTGGTGGTATCTACCCTGGTTTTCGGGTTAAGCATTTTTACGTTTACTCAAATGGGGGGAGAGTTTATTCCTACTCTCGACGAAGGCGATTTTGCGGTTGAAACGCGTGTGATGACAGGCAGTTCGTTAACGGAAACGGTGGATGCAGCGACCAAGGCTGAAGCCATATTACTTGCCCAATTTCCTGAAGTGATACAGGTGGTCGGAAAAATTGGTTCGGGAGAAATTCCCACCGACCCCATGCCCGTAGAAGCTTGCGACCTCATGGTTATTCTAAAAGACAAGGAAGAATGGACAAGTGCCGAAACCAGTGAAGAACTGGCCGAAAAAATGAGTGAGGCGTTAAGTGTTTTACCCGGAGTAACCTTTGGTTTTCAACAACCGATACAAATGCGGTTTAACGAACTGATGACGGGTGCACGACAGGATGTGGTGGTTAAGGTGTATGGCGAAGATTTAGATGTTCTTTCCGCCTACGCAAAAAAGATTGGAGCCATTGTTAAAAACGTGGAGGGTGCCGTCGATTTATACGTCGAAGAAGTTACAGGACTGCCCCAAATTCAAATCCAGTTCAAACGCCCTGAGATTGCCAAATACGGGTTAAACATTGAAGACATCAATACCGTTATTGAAACTGCTTTTGCAGGAAAATCGGCCGGCGTTGTTTACGAAGGCCAACGCAAGTTTGACCTGGTGGTTCGATATCAGGAGGAATATAGACAAGACATAGAAGACGTAAGCAGCCTGTTCGTTACTACGCCCGATGGGCATCAAATTCCATTAAATCAGGTGGCCGATATTTCGTTTAAAGAAGGCCCAAATCAAATCCAACGCGACGATACCAAAAGAAGAATAACGGTTGGGTTTAACGTTAGAAACCGTGATGTAGAAAGCATTGTGGATGAAATAAAAGCCAAAGTGGAAGCAAACATCGATTTTCAGGTGGGGTATTACCCCACATACGGCGGTCAGTTTGAAAACCTGATTGAAGCCAGACAGCGACTTTCAATTGCCGTTCCGGCAGCCTTGTTGCTCATTTTCATCTTGTTGTTCTTCACGTTTAAGTCCATCAAACAATCCCTATTAATCTTTACAGCCATTCCATTGTCGGCCATTGGCGGCGTATTTGCCCTTTATTTTAGAGGCATGCCGTTTAGTATTTCGGCTGGAATTGGATTTATCGCATTGTTTGGCGTTGCGGTATTAAACGGCATTGTGCTCATTGCCGAATTCAATCGATTAAAAAAGGAAGGGCTAACAAATTTGAAAGAAATCGTGCTCAAGGGAACAGAAATTCGATTGCGACCTGTTCTTATGACGGCTTTGGTGGCGTCATGCGGTTTTCTCCCAATGGCCTTATCCAATACATCCGGTGCAGAGGTTCAACGACCTTTGGCTACCGTGGTTATTGGTGGTTTGTTCTCCGCAACCCTTCTAACCCTGATCGTTTTACCGATACTATACGTCTATTTTGAAAACGGATTTAAGAAAGTGAATATGAAAACTCCTCTCCTACTGGTTGGTTTGTTAACCATATCGGCCCTCTCTTTTGGGCAGACTACGAATACACAAGTTGTCAATCTCGACCAGGCCGTCCAAATGGCCTTAGATAACAATCCCTCCATTACATCGGCGAAACTGCATGTAGAATACCATGAACAGCTGAAAAAAACGAGTTCCGATATAGGCAAAACACAATTCAACTGGCAACACGGTCAGTACAACAGTGTGCTCAATACCGACAACTATTTTGATGTCTCTCAATCGTTTGCGTTTCCGACGGTATATATAAAAAACAGCCAACTGGCTGACGCGAATATCAAAGCGAGTGAGTATCGACAAGCGGTGAGTGAAAATGCTCTGGTTGCCGAAGTCAAAACCGTCTATTTCGAATTAAACACCGCTGAGGCTAAAGCCGTACTTCTGACTAAAATGGATAGCTTTTATGCCGATTTTTATAAGGCGGCTGAGCTCAAGTATAAAACGGGTGAATCAAGTCAACTGGAAATGATTACGGCTCAAACCCAATCGATGGAGATCGGAAACCAGCTTCAATTGGCTCTGGCTGATGTAGAAATCTACAAAAATCGATTGTACACCTTGCTCAACACCGATCAACCGCTCGATTTTTTAACGGGCGCGGCCATCAAAAAGGACATTGTTCTATCACGTTTCGATACGTCCCTTTACAACAACAATCCCCAGCTGTCATATTTGGAGCAACAGCAGGTTATTTCTCAAAAAAGCAAGGAATTGGCCAACGCTCAGCTTTTACCAGATCTACGTGTAGGCTACTTCAATCAATCCTTAAACGGTTATGGACTCAATGAACAGGGAAATCAACAGTTCTTTAGTTCAAGCGATCGGTTTACAGGTTTTCAAGTGGGCATTGAGATTCCACTCTGGGTAAAACCTAAAATCGCATCAACCAAAGCCGCAAAAATCAAGACAAAAATCGCGGAATCTAATGTACAGCATTACACCAACACGGTACAGGGAATGTACCAACGTGCCATACAGGAATATGATAAACAGCGAAAAGCGTTGCGTTACTATGAAGACGACGCCCTACCCCAATCGAGCTTACTTTTGGAAAACAGCCAAAAAGCCTATAAAAACGGGGCAATTGGCTACATCGAATATGTACAGATGGCGAATCAGGCAGTACGCATTCAATATAACGGGCTCGATGCATTGAACAAATACAACCAGGCCATCATTCACCTCGAATATTTAGCAGGAATCAAATAACCAATCCCCTTAAATGATCATCAAATGAAAACAACAGATAACATAAAAGAAATCATATCCGCTATAAAACTCGGTGCTATCGTACTGGTTTCAGTAGCTGTAATAACAAGCTGTAATCCAACGAAAACCGAGGAAGCTCCGCTTGAAGACACGGAACATTACGACGCAGAAAACAACGTCACCCTCACCTCGGCTCAATACCGCATGGCTGATATTAAACTGGGGTCGATGGAACGTAAAACCCTCAGTAACGTACTGAAGGTAAACGGCGTGATGGACGTGCCACCTCAAAACCTGATCAGTGTCTCTGCCCCACTCGGTGGCTTTGTGCATACCACCAAAATGATTCCGGGTATGAAGGTAAAAAAAGGGCAGGTATTGGCAGTTTTAGAACATCAAGATTATGTTCAACTTCAACAAGATTACATCGACAAAAAAAGCAGTCTGGAATACCTGGAATTGGAATATAAACGCCAGCAAGAATTGAATACCGAACAGGTCAATTCAGACAAGGTGTTTCAACGTGCAAAATCGGACTACATGAGTATGAAAGCACAGGTAAAAGGCCTGGCAGAGAAACTCGGTATGATCGGTATTGATGTGGCCAATTTTACGGTAAACGACATTTCCAGAAAAGTAACTATTACCGCTCCTATTAATGGCCATGTCTCCGTGGTGAATGTAAACATTGGTACATATGTCAACCCAAGTGACGTCATGTTTGAAATCATAAACACCGATCACTTGCACGCCGAATTAACAGTGTACGAAAAAGACGTTGTCAAACTAAAAATTGGGCAAAAAGTTCGATTTACCTTACCCAACGAAGGAGAACAAGAGCGGTTTGCATCCATACACCTCATTGGCCGAAAAATTGATGAAGACCGATCTGTACGTGTTCATGCGCACCTAAAAACAGAAGATCCCGAGCTGTTGCCGGGTATGTATATCAACGCGTTGATCGAATTGAACGAAAACGAGGTCAACTGCATCAACAAAGAAGCCGTGGTAATGTCTGAGGGCAAGTTTTACGTTTTTCATTTAGACGAAAAACACGAAAATGAATACCACTTTAAGATGTTGGAAGTCAACAAAGGCGTATCTGAAAACGGGTATACCGAAATTAAATTTATCCATTCTACCGACCTGGACCAATTGCACATAGTCACCAAAGGGGCGTACTCTCTTCTTGCTGCTATGAAAAATGTAGATGAAGAAGGAGGCGGGCATGGGCATTGAGTTGTTTTTAATTGTTAATTTTTAATGTTTAATTTTTAATTTTAAATTGGTTGCCTTGTGCTAATACAACATGCTGTCCATTTGAACACTCCGTTTTGTCTAATCTCTCGAAATCTAAATATCAAAACATCAATAAGTCTAAAAGCCCGTCATTCAGAGGGCACCGCCCGTCCGCGTGTCGCTGAAGCTTTAACACGTACACCGTAGCTTCAGCGTAGGCGCTAGCGGAGGCACAGGAATCTGGCGCTTGATAGCCAATAGTTGTTAGTCTGTAGTTCGTAGTTGATAGTTCTGAGTTGTTGGTTTATAACCCACGGTCATTTGGAGGAGCCTTCTTAATTGTTAATGTTTAATTTTTAATTTTTAATTTTTAATTGGTTGCGCTAAAAGCCCGTCATTGGGTAATTAGAGTTCGTTTTTAGTTCTCCAAGCGCCGTCTTTCAGAGGGCACCGCCCGTCCGCGTGTCGCTGAAGCTTTAACACGTACACCGTAGCTTCAGCGTAGGCGCTAGCGGAGGCACAGGAATCTGGCGCTTGATAGCCAATAGTTGTTAGTCTGTAGTTCTCAAATGGTGTTCTTTATTCTTTTTCCAAGATGAAAAAGAAACAAACCGCGTGCCGCCTTAGCTTTACACTTACGCCGTAGTTTCACTGTAGGCTCTAGCGGTGGAGCAAAATCTTGTCAAAAAAAAGCTTCTCACGCTCTCTTTTTCGGACTGGAAAATCTACCAAAAAAGAGGTTCTGCTGAGCAGCACCAAATGCGAGCATTTTTGTTGATTTTCTCATTCCGAAAAATTCACCCCTACGCCGACCCGCATTTTTGACTGGCCTCGCTTCTTTCCACTGAGCAAATAATTACATCGGGTCTACATAAACTTCAATTCTTAAATCTTTAAGACGTAAAAATTGACAATGCGCAGCGAGCGATGGACGAAAATAATGCGGAGACGCGCGAAGGGGGGTTTTGAAGCTCCGGGGGCGGAGGGTGGTGCGCGTCAAATCCACGTGTCGCAGTAGCTATAGTGGAGCCTCACGAAGGGCTTTTTATTTTCAAGCGTTTTGCTTCCTTTTGAGCCAAAAAAGGAAGTGCCGGTTATAGGGCGGCACAAGCCCTAAGCGACGATTAGTAGTCTGTAGTTGTTAGTCTGTAGTTCTTAGTCAAACCAAATAAGCAGGTCGGTAGAACACTCTTATGGTCAAATCTCTAGAAATCTAAATATCAAAACATCAATAAGTCTAAAAGTCCCCCATGAATTAATTAGTTAGATATGACTATTTTTTGGGGACATGGGCATGACTAGATTCCGTACCGAAATGATATCAACCCGTTATGTACGAAATGTTGTTTAGAATGTCTTTTGGTTCCAACTGTCTGGAACGCAAACGAATAGAGGTAAAAACTCGACAACTTTCCGAATACCTTTATAAACGTTAAATTATCACCCAAAATAGAATTATGTCAAAGTCAACTAAAAATATATTGAAGGAATTGAAAAGACCGAACATCGTCTTCCTCATTACCGATCAGCAAACATGGAATCCAAATTATGCCGAAGGATTCAAAGGCACAAAATTGAAAAAGAAGAGTTTTCCGGCTATGGACAAACTCCTGGCTCACAGCGTGGCCTTCCAAAATGCACATTGCAATTCCTGTACATGTTCTCCAAGTCGTGCAACACTTTTTACGGGCAACTACCCCGCCCAACATGGGGTGAATCAAGTGCTGGCGTTTGACGATCCGTTTAACACCACAACGAATTCGGATAAAGAACCTGCACCCAAAGGAGATACTCAAGTCATGCAAGGCATGTTGCGCAACAATTTTCAGAACATGTTTCGGATGATGGAATCCGCTGATTATCAGGTAGCTTACAAAGGGAAATGGCACATCACCAAACCGACCCAGTTTGTCACCAATAAGCCGAAACCCAAAGATATGTTGTTCGACGAGCTGTATTGGACGGAGCAGGATGTTCCATATCTCGCTGATATGTATGGGGTAAAAGAGTGGAACTACCCCGATGCGGGAGACGATGGTAATGTCTATAATTTCGGAGGAGGCCGTGTAAACAACGACTCTCGTTTCGTTGATGGAAACGGTCATAGTGCCTGGTATAAAGACGAAATACCGTTGGAGGATAAAATTAAAGCCAGTGCGGTTGAGTATATCAAAAACGTGGACACGAATAAGGGGAAAGATCCCTTTTTTCTGGTGGTTTCTTTGGTGAACCCGCACGATGTTTTGTCCTATCCGGGTGATGGACCAGCTGTTCCTGAGCAAGTACGCCCTTTGTACAAAAAAGCAGGATATAAAGACCGTCAGTTCAAAAACATCGACGTAAAACTTCCGTCTACGTGGGATGAAAAGTTGTTTACCAAACCAAAAATTCAATCTTCGTGGAGGGCGTTGTGTCAGGAGACAGGTGCGATTAAAAAAGGCGACAAGAAAAAAGCCAGAAAATATGTTCAGTTTTACGCTCATTTATCGTCGGTGGTAGATCAGGAGATTAACAAAGTATTGACAGCCATGGAGGACGAAGGACATATGGGAAACACCTTATTTGTCCGAATCAGTGACCATGGCGACATGGCGATGTCACACGGTAGACAGCGACAAAAAATGTACAATGTGTATGAGCAAGATCGGAAGAGCA
>CAYZWM010000061.1:0-305 GCA_964482155.1 uncultured Chitinophagaceae bacterium
GAATACCGACTTGTCCTCCAACAAACCATTTCCGGTTTACCTCGCTAAAATGGTGCTCGCCAAACAGACTAAGGCCTTGGTTTATTCGGACCTTCCAACCTTGACCTTTGTTCTCCTTGTTCATGTCTACCAACATCTTAGGCATGTCCATGGCGTAGGTACCGACTCCCACCAACAGGTGTTCCGATCCTTTGGGTTGAATGCGCAGATGGAAACCGTATCCCTTCCATGCAAAGGTTGCAGGATCAATTTCTAACGAGATCTGTGCTCGTGATTCCTTTCTTTCCGCCACTTGTGCATTACTC
>CAYZWM010000061.1:315-12977 GCA_964482155.1 uncultured Chitinophagaceae bacterium
GTGAAGATTGTGGTTAGCACTAAGGTTACAAGTGCAATTGATGTTTTAATTGTGTTCATAATGATGTTTTTGATATATACGTAATATTCATTTTATTTAGTTAGGGCAAAAAAAATTACATACCCATTTCCTCTAAAATTTCTTGAATCGTCTTTTTAGCCAGTACCGTTTTCATGTGATCTTCTGCACCCGTTAATGTTTTGGCAACCAATTTTTGTGCATTATCAGGTCTCTTTCCTTCTGCCATGATATTAAAGGACGTATGAAATAGGGGTTTACCTCTCTCCATGGCATTTAAAATGTCCAATAAATTGATGTCTCCTGGCTTTTTCATTAACCGAATGCCGCCCAATTTCCCCTCTTTTGTTTCAATTATCTGAGCCATTGCCAGATTTTGAAGAATTTTAACTAAGGTTGGTTTGGGGATGTTTAATACCTCTGAGATCTTTTTCGTAGACAAAAAATCATACTGTTCTTGTCGTATCTTATCGGAAATAAAAATGACGACCATGATGGACTTTGAAAACGATAACGAATAACTCATACTAAATATCTTGTATATTGAGTTGCAAAGGAAAGACTATTTTTATAAACCGCAACACAATGATCAAAAAAAAGTGCGTTATCTCAATTTACTGTGATACAGTTAGTTGATTATCAATAGTTTAATTAAACGAATTAATAAATCCTCTACCAAAGTCGTACCCCAAATGACTCGCTTACTTTTAAGATATTCACTACTTTGGCATCGGTCATTACCGCAAAATCACCTTGGTTTGTTGAACATTAGGAACTAAAACTATTCAGAAAACCAACAACATATTTAGAGTAGAGTTACCAATTTAACCAATGCAAACCGACTAAACTTGCTACTGAAATTACCCTTACATTCCAACTATAATGAGTACAAGATCGTTGAGTAAAAGTGGCTAAAAAAAACTAAATTTCCCGATTTCTTCGTCATAATCAAAATAAAGGTATCTTTGCTGCCAATATTAAAAAGTAGATACGATGAGTACAGGTACAGTAAAATTCTTCAACAATGTTAAAGGGTTTGGATTTATTACACCAGACGATGGAAGCAAGGACGTTTTTGTTCACAAAAATGACTTGGTAGATGAAATTTCTGAAGGAGACAAAGTGAGTTACGGAGTAGCAGAAAGTCCTAAGGGATTAAACGCTACTGACGTTAAACAAGCTTAATTCGGGTTCTCTAAACCCGGCATACATTTATCCCACTAATTCAATTTGAATTAGTGGGATTCATAAAACCTTTCTGACGTTTACAGAGATGTGAACAAATTGGATTGTGTAGGTAGCCAAAGGACAATTTTGGGTACTTTTTGTTGTGCTTGTATATTTATTCACAACAAATCGTCGTTATTCTTAAAAAACTGTCCCTTATGGTGATTAACAAATCCATTATTTTTACCTCGTTACTCGTTTTATCGCTTTGCGTTCAAGCGAAAACAGAGACGTACAAAACATTTACCAACCTACAAGAAGCGAAAACTGAAGCTTCCCTCCATCATAAGTCCATATTAATGGTATTTGCTGGTTCCGACTGGTGTCGACCATGCATCCAATTCGAAAGAGGCATACTTTCCAATTCAACATTTACCTCATTTGCAGATAAAAGTCTGGTGGTTCTATATCTTGACTTTCCTTCTCTAAAGAAGAATAAACTGTCTGAAGAACAGACCAAACACAACGAACAACTTGCCGAAAAGTATAACACCAATGGTGCATTCCCAAACATTTTGATGTTTGATGAGAATGAAAAACCTCTAGGTAAATTGTCGTTTCACAACCAAACTCCCGATCAATTTGTAGCGGAATGTTCGGCATTAATTCCACAACCCACTCTATCTGAAGAGCATCTTGTACCGGCCAAAAAGATCGTAAAACTGATGGGATGCCGATTTGAAATTACGGCGGTAGCGGTAAATGATACCATCGCATGGCTTGCCATAGAACGTGGAATTGAAGAAATTTCACGAATTGAACGCCTCATTTCTTCCTGGGATACAAACTCGCAAACCTCCAGAATTAACCAATTCGCTGGACTGAAACCTGTTGTGGTTGACCAGGAATTATTTGATTTGGTATATCGTGCCAAAAAAGTAACTGAGTTAACGCAGGGTGCTTTTGATATCTCCTTTGCGTCTATGGACGCTATTTGGGACTTCAATGGTCAGGAACAAACAATGCCAGATAGTCTCACCGTGGCAGATGCTAAGGCAAAAATCCGCTCAGATAAGGTAAAACTCGACAAAGACAGCCTGACTGTGTTTCTAGAAGATAAAGGCATGAAAATCGGTTTTGGTGCCATTGGAAAAGGATATGCCGCCGATCAGGCAAAGCTCGTTATGTCTCAAATTGCAGGGGTTCGTGGTGGACTCGTTAATGCCAGTGGTGACCTCATGGTTTGGGGCGAAAGCGCCAAACCGAACGGATGGGTCATTCAGATTGCCAATCCGAAGGACAACTCAAAATCGCTTGGCTCACTCACTTTGGAAGATATGGCCATCGTGACCTCAGGCGATTACGAAAAGTATTTTACGAACCAGGGTGTTCGATATGCTCATATTATCAATCCAAAAACGGGTTATCCAACGACCGGTGTTAAAAGTGTTTCCATTATCTGCGCCAATACGGAAGCTGCTGATGCACTGGCTACCTCGGTGTTTGTTTTGGGAAAAGACGAAGGGCTTGCTCTAATAAATCAGTTAGACAACATCGAGTGCATCGTTGTAACGACTGATGATGAGCTCTTTACATCCGACAATCTTAAACTCAATTACTATTAATGAACACGAAATTGCATAAGTCTGGTCTCCTACTCATTGGGGCATTCATTCTGAATGGATGTATGTCCGTAAAATCATATCAAAAAATGTATATCAACGATAGTGAAATGTCGTTGTCGCCTAAAAAAGTGGAAGTTTTTGAAACCAATTTCGAAACTTATCGAGAAGGTGCGGCTGGTGGAAATGGCGGTAAAGTTGGAGGAGGATGCGGATGCAATTAATTCAACGTAAATCTGTATTGGCCCTGGTTTTGGGATCGGTATGCGCTCTATCGTCTGTTGCTCAAACCGATATAGACACCACGGTCAAAAAGAAAACCACGCTCAAACCTTATACCAGAGAGATCAAAGCAAACTTCCTAAGCAGTTACTATGAGCAAGATGGAAATAACGCGGCCGTAACGGGTGGTATTGGAACAGAACAACTGACCAATCTGGCCAACGTGGTTCTGATTAACATTCCGTTAGACAGTTTAAATGCCATCACGATATACAGTGGTGCGGACAATTATTCATCCGCATCGACCGACAACATTGATCGAGAAGTGTCCTCTGCTTCACGTCAAGATTTAAGGGCATTTGGCACCTTGACGTACAGTCGACTGAATTTGAAACGAAATGAAACCTATACGGTCAAAACCGGATTCTCTACGGAGTATGATTATACCTCCATTTCAGCCGGGTTTTCGTATACCAAAGAGTGGAACGATGCCAATTCGGAAATAACGTTTGCTGGTCAGGCATTTTTTGATAATTGGAGTTTGATTTATCCCATGGAATTGCGTGGTCGAGTAAGCCAACCAACGGCAGGTAGACAATCGTATAATGGCCAACTCCTGTTTTCTCAAATCCTGAATAAGAGACTCCAGATGGGTTTAACAGGTGAGGTTATTTATATGTCTGGGTTGTTGTCTACTCCCTTTCATCGAGTTTACTTTTCAGACGGTAGTGGTCTAGATATAGAACGTCTTCCTTCCACACGAATAAAAACCCCTATATCTATTCGATTGAACTATTTCCCCATTGATAAACTCGTTTTAAGAAGTTACTACAGATACTACCGAGATGATTTTGGCATAGTCGGAAACACGTTTGAACTTGAAGCACCGTTTAAGGTAAACCGACAAATAACGCTGGCGCCATTTTACCGTTATCACAGTCAGTCGGCCTCTACCTATTTTGCGCCGTTTCAAGGTCATTTGTCCACCCAAAGCTTCTATACTTCGGACTATGACTTATCGGCTTTAAACAGCACTAAAATGGGTGTAGGCATTAAATATTACCCCCTTTATGGATTGCTGCGTAGCAAACCGTTTTTTAAGAGCAAGCGAACCTTTGTTATCAAGTTCCTGGACATTAGAGGGGCTTATTACCAAAGGA
The DNA here is from genome assembly GCA_964482155.1 of uncultured Chitinophagaceae bacterium. Taxonomy (GTDB): domain Bacteria; phylum Bacteroidota; class Bacteroidia; order NS11-12g; family UBA9320; genus UBA987. Next base: position 4,505 of record CAYZWM010000061.1, read on the forward strand.
GTACGGGTTTAAATGCGTACATAGGCAGCATTAACATCGGTATGAGCATTAAGTAGGGAAGACACGCCCATCTTTGGACTTTACAATTGTCCGTCGTATTTTCCGGTCCAATTAGAAACCAACGTTTTAAACACCAAATGGTATGGGTCAAATAAAATGGTTCGACCGAAGTTTTTCGTTCTCCAATAATCAAAACATATTTCCGGCTATCCTGGAACGCCTGGAGGGGACGCCAATGCGATATAGAGCAAAAGTCCGTGATGTTTTACCTGAAATTCTTACCAAACAAGTTAATGGTGCATGGTCGATTCAAGAAAACATTGGCCATATAATTGACCTTGAGCCTTTATGGGTTGGAAGATTGAATGATGTTTTAGAAGGTAAAAAACACTTAAGGCCAGCGGATTTAGACAATGTTAAAACCGACAAGGCTGAACACAACGACAAACATATAAACGATTTGTTGAACGAGTTGGAAACCATTCGAAGTCGAATGACTCAGCGACTGAGAACGTTATCCGAGGAAGAGGTGTTCAAATCCGCCCTTCACCCAAGACTTCAAACCCCTATGAGAATAATGGATCTTTTTCATTTTGTTGCCGAACACGACGATCACCATTTAGCTCGAATTACGGAAATTCAAAGTCTGTTGAACGCGTAAATAATTTTACCTAAACATGAAATCATTTTTGCTTTTATGGGTTCTGATTTTCCCTTGCATTTCAAATGCACAATATTATTCTCCTGAAAATTATGTTGTGGTAGATGACGCGTGGATTGAGTCTCACTCGGTTGCTACTCTGGAAATATCCTTAAGACAATTTGACACAATCATTCTTGCACAACCCTACTGGAACACCCATACCGGCGATTCTACCCAATTGGTCTTCCTCATCGGCCAACACGATTCCTCCTACGTTATTTTCGGACAGCTGATTTACCCCAGTTGGTTTGGGCTAAATAAGGTTTGGTTCAATGCATCTTCTAATGGATTTGAGATATGCAGTCAATACCCATGGAAGGCTCTGACATACTGCGCTACGTACAATGATGATCTAGACCTGATTGGGGAATTTGAAGACGATCCGTCTGAGAAAAGTATGGACCGATCCGACTCTTTACTTGCTCTAGGACAAGTGTGTAACGCCTACAATGAAATTCAAGGCGTTGCGTATTACACCAGTTATTGGAACTCGATTGAAGGCTGCCTCAATTTTATAGGTACGGCGAATCAATTTTCGGGAATAAACTACCATAAAATATCACCTGAATATGCATTGAAGGAGCTTGACTGTGCCTTTGAGGCTTTTGATCTATTTGTTGGGTTTCAAAATGCTTTGAAAGATTCCGCACTTTTAAACACGATAGAACATCAGATGGGAATTGACAGCCTAATTCGAATATGCCTTTACTATAATTCCCTTCTGGTTCAACCCAGAAGAGTTGGTGACCTGATTTCAAATTGCGAATTCATTATTGGTTTGGATCCAAATACACCCGAACCATATCTTACCCTTGGCGATAAGTATCGAGATCCTCGACAGGAATCAACTGCCTGGAGGTATTATAATCATTACATCAACCTTATGGTTAACGCTCATCGCGAAAAAGAAATACCACGTTATGTACGCAAACGGTACAAGCAATTTTTAAACCGGAAAAATTAAGACAATCTGCAATTGAAAAACATACTCATTCTACACGGAGCATTGGGAAGCAAAAAACAGTTTGACGGATTGCTATCTACCCTTTCCAGTCAATTTTCTGCACACAGCTTAAACTTCGATGGACACGGTGGCGTACCTGGTCAGAATCCGTTTTCTATTGACTTATTTACCGATAATGTTGTGCAGTACATGAGGGATAACCGCCTCGAAAAAACGCATATTTTTGGCTACAGCATGGGTGGGTATGTAGGTTTGAACCTTGCCCTAAAACACCCTGGTTTAGTTGACAAACTAGTAACCCTGGGTACAAAAATTGATTGGACACCGGAAATCGCCGTAAAAGAAACAGCCCTTCTTGATCCAGTCAAAATAGTAGAAAAAGTTCCTCATTTTGCAGAACATCTAAATCAGTTACATCGTCCAAATGATTGGAAAGAAGTCGCCACCAAAACGGCGACAATGATGTCTGATATGGGCAATGGCAAAAAACTAACCAACAACCATTTTAGCCGGATTAAACATCACATTTTAATTGGGTTGGGTGAACATGACCGAATGGTCAGTCGTAAGGAATCGGAACATGTCGCTCACGCATTGCCTCATGGCGAGCTGAAAATTATCGAAGGTCAACACCACCCCATTGAAAAAGTAGACCTGCACAAGTTGGCCGATGTAATAACCTCCTTTTTATCTTTAAATCCCACCTAAAATGAAAACCTGTTTAACTCTATTGCTTACCCTTATTGCTACCTCCGTGGTGGGACAGGTAGACACATTTGATGGGAGTTTTGAACTTGGTGGCTTTAAAATTCGGTTTCTAGACTGTGTCGAGGCGAATGATAGAGGGCTCTTATTTACCGGACGATTCGAACACGGTGATTATAAAACACATTCTAGTTTATATGGATATGACCGCAAGAAGTATCCCCAATTTGTGCAACATGGTTACTACAGTGACCCGACGACAATTGTTCATAAAGTGAGTGCAACGGGTGATTCTATGTGGACCAAATTGTATCCATATTCTCTGCAGGGTAATGACGTTATTGCAACTCGTGATGGGGGTTATGTATTATGTGGTTTCCGTGCTACTGATCGAGAGTCGTTATATGACGGTGACCATACCCAGGCCGTGACCCTGCTCAAAATCGATTCAACAGGAAAAACGCTCTGGTTCAAACAAATTCCATCGGATTTCAACTCCACATCGGATGACATTGTAGAACTTGAAAACGGAGAGCTTCTGGTTTTAGCCAATCGCTCTTACCCGAGATTTTCAGAATGGCAATTGTCCCCTAAATCATTCATACTGATCAAGTTAACGCCATCGGGAGATGTTATCTGGAATAAAGAAATTACCACAGCTAACGATACAACTACGAGTTACAGCCACTTGGAAATATATTGGAATAAAGAAATTACCACGGCTAAAGATACCACTACGAGTTACATTCCTTCTGAACTCTATCTGGCTCCGAGGGGGAATCTTTATGCCATAGGCACATACAGCGATCAAGAAACGGGCTCCTCATTTTACATTGCTAAAATAAACCTTCATGGTAAGATTGAACAATCGTGGAGAGGAAAAGGTATAAACTGGGGGCACTCTATTGCAGAGTTGAGTGATGGTTTGGTGGTTTGCGGATCCTATCGCGACAATGGGTATGGCCAGATTCTTGTTAAGTTGGATCGTCGTTTAAACACCTTGTGGGAGTACAAAGCACCCTATGACATGTATAGGGAGAGTAAAGTTCTGACGACTTCAACCGATGATATTTATTTTTTGGGCAATACGAAATCAGATTCCCTAAGATTAACCGTGTTATCTTCTAAAGGTCGCGTGATAAATCATTTTTACAAACCAAATGGTTCATTGACCGATCTTAGAAATTGTATCCTTACCCAAAATGGAGATGTCGTGGGCGTAGGTAGTAAACGTCTTGTGCCTGGTCAGGAACGAAAAGGTGTATTTTTTAGATTCACCCGGTTACCTAAATAATCTACTGAGTTTCAAACCCTGATTTATGACCATGATTGGGTTTTAAAGTTGCAATCCAGTAATAAATTTCTTCTTTTGAAAGTTACGCCCGGCCTTATTTGGTTTATAACGACGGGTTCGTTTATCTTTACGTAACTAAGAACATCAGTCTTTGGTTTAAACTTTAAGTGATGAATGATTAAGTACCTAATTACATTTTTGTTATGCGGCATTAGTCTATCTCTTATTGCCCAAAAGAGTTCGTTTGATTTTCATTTCGAGCAATATATGGCCTTGAAAAATGACCACGGACCAAATGATTCAATTGCCAGAGAACACCTCAATAGGTCATTCGATTTGGTTGATTCCTCAATTCTTGATATTCGGTTTGGAGACATTTATTTCGAAAAAGGCAAAGATGTTTACCAATTCGGCGAGAACGAAAAAGCGCTAAATCTTTTTTTTAAAGCGATGCGTCAATTTGGGGCTTTGGCAGACAGTTGTAAATACAAAAAGGCTCTTTACAATATTGGTGCTGTATTATCTACTCTAGGTGATAGCCATTCTGCTCTTAAATATTATCAGGATTACGCCGGTATTAAAGCATGCCCTCTAGATTCTAATTCCATTTCACTGTATCACTACAACCTGGCTCTTTTGTTTCAAGACCTCGAACTGCATCATGATGCCAAAGGACAATTTCAATTTGTCATTGACCTAGATAATCACAGCGAACGAGGAAACTTTTTCTCTCTTGCTTCTCAGTTAGCGATGAGTGCATATAATTATCTCGATGGAAATGTACAAGAGGCTATTGCCAGACATAAAACAATTCTTTATGATTCCGTTATCTCATTCTTTGAATCAGATCTCTATTTTTATGGCTACAGCCAATTAGGCGAGTATCATCTGGAAATTAGCGAATTTGATTCTGCCAAAAAATACTACCAGATGGCGGCAAAAATATCCGACAGTTTACAATACAGAGAGTTCGTTTTGGACAACTTACTGCATTGTGCCGATCTTGCGCTGAAACAAAATAGGTTGGATGACGCTTTGATGTATAGCGATTCAGCCTTAAGGTCAGCTCAAGCTTTTAATTACTCATGGGGAGAGATTGACGCACTTACACGTTTAAATAAAATCTATGTGCGAAAAGGAGACTGGAAGTCTGCTTATGAACATAATATTCTTCTCACGAATATAAAAGACTCCCTTCTTGTAGAAAAAACCAAATTTGACTACCTCGTTGGAGAAATAGAAGATACACACCAAACCAATTTACTGTTGGATCGTCGTTTCAAGTCTGCCAAAATTCAAGTGGCCGAAAGAACAAAGGCCTTATTGGTGTTCGGACTCCTGTTGGCCATTATGGGGGTTCTGTTGGCCATTGTCATCGGTCAGCGAAAAAAGTTGGGTGTCTTAAATCATACACTCACTGAGCGCAACACTCAAAAAGACAAGATTATTGCTACGCTTTCACACGATGTACGAATCCCGTTAGTTGGTCTCGAAGGCCTTATTGAACTTCTGAAAATGGACATTGTAAGCGAAGAAGAAAAAGGGAAAGCTCTACAAAGTTTAGAAGTCAGTCTGGCCAATCTTAAACTTAATGTGGACGCTTTATTATCCTGGTCCCTCAGTCAATTAAAAGGCGGTGAACCAAAAATGGAACATATTTCAGTTACAGAAATGTTTAACCAGGCCAGGAGTTTTATGGAGACTAAGCTCATATCTAAACAAATTGACTTAACTACCGAAATAACTCCTCCTGATCTCCATCTTTTTGCTGACAAAGGACATATACAAGTGGTTATTAGAAACCTGTTCAGTAATTCGATCCGTTTCTCTAAACCAAGGGGGAAAATTATCTTTTCGGCTAAAGCAGACGATCAATCTGTCTATATAACGGTTCGTGACTTTGGTGCCGGCATAGCCACAGAAGACTTCAACTATATTCTAGGTGACAAGGTGTACACCAAATCAAGAGACAACGATGGCTCTGGCATGGGTTTGCGATTGGTCAAAGAATATGTTTTACTCAATAAAGGGGTAATCTCGTTTGAGTCTAAATTAAATAAGGGAACCACTTTTAAGATGGTTTTTCCACGTTAAGTCGGCAAGGACGGAATAATATTGTTTGTACTCTTTCTTTGTGACAAATAACATCGGTTGTTATTTACGCAATTTGCATACCTTCGAAGTATGAAACGGTTTAAAGAAGCCTGGATTATTGACGATAACTGGTTGGACGCGTTTGGAATAAAACGCCTCATGAAACACGTTGGATTTTGTGAAAAAGTCCAAACCTATAGTGATGGGTATGAGGCTCTTAACGAGCTTACCCTGATTGCAAACGACGACAACGCTAATTATCCTGATGTCATACTTCTCGACATTCAAATGCCGGACTGGGATGGTTGGAAGTTTCTTGATTTTTATCTGGAGTTAGGCCTTTCCAAGAAAATTGAAATCTACCTCATTTCAAGTTTTAAGAAAGAGGAAAATATTTCCAAAGTATCTAAATACGATGTAGTCTCCCGGTATTTTCAAAAACCCATAAGTTCCAAAGTACTTACGGAAATGATGGTGGCCTAACCGCTAAACTCCCCCTGTGTTCGTGTTCCTGTTTTACCATGTCAAACTTGATTTGACACTTTAACCCAAATATTGTCCTATTTTTATCTTGCCATTCGTTTTCTGAATATATAACTCAATGAAAAAGGTACTCGTTCTCTTTCCCAATGATTGGGACAAAGCAGAGTTTGCAAAGGATAAATACCTTGGTGAATACATCTTTCTTTTTAAGGGCCCTAACCTTTTCCAATTCCCTGGATATCTAAAACTTCCGTTCTTTAGTACTCAGAAATTTATTGATGGAGTTATTCAAAAGGCCAAGGATGAACATGTAGACGCCGTACTTTCGACAGATGAATACATAGGCGCTATAATAGCTGCTGTGGTTAGTTCGCATTTGGGTTTACCTGGGGCCGATCCAGCCAATATCCTTCTCGCTCAACACAAATATTTTAGTCGTCTCGCTCAACAAAAACATTGCACTGAGGCATCTGTAAATTGTCAACTCGTTCCTCAACAGCTTTCTTCGGATTTTGAACCGGAACTCGCCTTTCCTTTCTTCACCAAACCCGTAAAGGGAACGTTTTCGTTATTCGCAAAAAAAGTCGATTCGATGGATCAGTTAAAGCAACATCTGAATTTCAGTTGGTATGAGCGACTCTCCCTAAAAGCAATAACCCGCCCATTTAACCAACTTCTTCGTACCTATTCGAACCTTCCAAAAGATGCCAATTTCTTTATTGCTGAAGAACTCATTGAAGGAATCCAGGTGACTGTTGATGGGTTTGCCCATAACAGCGAAACAACCATTTGTGGTATCGTGGACTCCATTATGTTTACCGATACAAACATTTTTGAACGGTTTGAATACCCCTCAAAGCTCACTGAGGACGTTCAAAATAGAATGGCCACCATCGTCAAAGATCTTATGCAAGGTATTGGATTTGACAACGCTCAATTTAATGTGGAGCTGTTTTACAACAACCGTACAGATCAAATTCATATTATTGAGATTAATCCACGACTGTCCTATCAATTTGGTGACCTTTATGAAAACGTAGACGGAATGAATACGTATCAGATTTTACTCGACCTGTCTACCGGCAAAACACCACAATTTGTTAAAGATAGTGGCGAGTTTAAGTGTACAGCGAGTTTTGTATTAAGGACGTTCGAGGGCAAGGAGCTAAGGTCTGTTCCAAAGGCTTCTCACGTTGCCAGTTTCAACAAAAAATATTCTGAATCGAATGTAAAAATATACGGTAAAAAGGGAACGAAGCTGTCTAGTGAAATGCGGGCCATTGGAAGTTATCGTTACGGCATTGTCAACGTAGGTGCCCATTCCCTTTTAGACCTATTTGCCATTTATGAAGACGTTCAGGATAGTCTTCCATTTTCGTTTAATTAATGTATTACCCCTATGATTATCACTAAAAAAGGAGCCAAAGAAAATACCATCGTCATTGAAGAGAACTTCCGTGCATCTCGAGAAAAAGTTTTTAAGGCATGGACCAAACCTGAAAGCCTAAAAAAATGGTTTATGGCAGATGAAGGTGTTGTTGTTCAGGATGCCATGGTCGATCTACATGTGGATGGGAAATATTTTATTCAAGTCTTATTTCCTGGCTTTGACCCCTCTTCAATTCATGGGAAGTTTCTAAAAGTTGAAGACTCTGAACATCTTGAATATACATGGTTAACCGAGGTATTAAATGGTCGGACAACCCTTGTCAGCGTTCAATTTATTAATCTGGAACAAGGTTCCAAAATTCATCTCAGTCACGGGGAATTTGAAAATGAACAGGAAATGAAATTACACATAGATGGTTGGAAAGGATGCCTTTCTCAATTGCACACATACCTCAAATCTTCATAATCACTTTTCACTGCGTTTAACCACGTAATAGGTGTATTTGAATCCGAGAACCCGGGTGGTTTTCGCATTCCAAATCTTGTTTTCCCATTCGATCAGATAAAACAGATTGATCTTATGGCGTTGGTCTAACCTATAATCTGTTTCCATGGCGAATCTGTATTTATTGAAAATCGTCCATGACTTAAAACCGTTCAAGGCTCCTTTTTCGTCGTGAACAAAAACCTCCATAGACATTTTAGGATCCCATTTCCAATTTCTGAAGTCATATTTCATCGACGTTTTCCAACGATAATCTTTGCTCGGGTAATCTCCTTCTAATTCGGTTACACCCAGTTCATTTTTGTTTTGATACCGGAATCGGTGTTTAAACAAAAA
>CAYZWM010000061.1:12987-18636 GCA_964482155.1 uncultured Chitinophagaceae bacterium
TTTTTTTTTGAACTTGTACCCCAGGTGTATATGGTATCTAAAATAGCTTTCAAACCTTTGATCCTTTCCAACATTATCATTTAATCCGATATATCGAAAGCCAAGGCCAAGTTCCCATTTTTTGCGCGGCTGATATTCGCCTTCCACCTGAGTAATAACGCGGTCGAACTGGGTACCATTAGATTTAAACCTCTGTTGCTCTTCTACCCTAAGTTTTATCGACTTGGTCATGGCGAATTGCATTGAAGAGACTGTCCAAAGTTCAACATCTGAATCGTTTAGAGAATTCAGAATCTGGCCAGTTGCCTTTTGATTAATGGAAACACAAACCATCGTGCACATCAAGTACCATGGAATTAAATGACCTCTTTTCTTCTTTTGGCTAACCATCATTCTTGAAACACTTTTTTGCCTGGTCTCTACCTCCAATTGGAATTCCACCACTTCCCAAAATCAGCTCTATCTCCGTTCTTCGATTTAACGTCCACGTTTTTAAATCGTTTATGCTCGACCCATAATCCTCATCAACCTGAGCCGTCTCCACTTGTTGGGCAAACTGGTCTATCATCGCAATAAACGCAATCTCGTCCCATACGTCTTTTAGCAATCGATCCAATTCATTCTCAAGCATTTTCTTCATCGCTGGTATTCGGGAGAGCCTTCTTGGTATTTCGGCTCCAATAAACGATCTAAGGCTTGAATCTTTAGACTCTTTTACACTAAAATAATTTAGCCCCCAGGGAATGAAAACCGCACGATTGTTATCATCTGGGTTGAAATAGACGAAAAAATTGTTGCGATTCACCGCGTAACCATCCTCGTGTTCCAACAATATTTCCAATGCCCAAAACGTCATAAATCGATCAAGGTCTACGTATTCGCTTAATTCTTGAACCAACGTTTCGTCTGACGCGTTTTCCAATACAGAACAAATATTCAAAATGGGCCTCCCCATTGGATCGGTTTGAGGCGTTTTTGCATCCCATCGTGGTAACCAATCCGATACGAAATCGACCAGCTGGCCTTCATAAAGGTCGCCATTGTTGTTACCAAAATGAGTTAATAGAAATGATTCGTCCACGCCTTCAATATGGGTATAAACCCCCAGTGCTTCCTTGTTAATCGTTACGTTAGCCAGGTTGCACCTAGGAGCGGGATAACCCGCCATTTCAAAGATTCTATATTTCAAACACTGCACAACCCGAGTAGGATCTTCCGAATTATTATTGAACGTTATGTTTTGTGTTTTGCCAAATGAACCGTTGTTTCCAAATAGGGATGTTTGAACCTTGAACGCTGGAGCAATCGAAAAGACGGACCCTAAAAAACCCTTCTTCCGAATACCCACATCGTTTATTTGTAGGCCATCGATTGTAACCCTTCCGTGATACCAATTGTACTCCGAAGGAAATGGCACATCGCATTGTCCAAGGTATTCGAGCAGAACGCCTGTAACTACTGCGCCATTGTCTTCTTTAATGCTGGGTCCAAAACGAGATTCATGCCGCATGTTGTCAAAATCCGAATAATCCATGGAAATATTCACACAGAACATATGATCCGAATCAAAAGTAAGTTCCTCGTTTACCAGGGTTTGAGACGATGTTTCAGGCTCACAACCAACTGCTTTTGGTCGATCTTCCCACAACTCTGCAGCAAATTGATTTCCGATGACATCTAATACCGGTTTTTTGCATGAAAGAATGACGAAACTAACCACTAGCAAACCCATCAGCATAGACATTTTTTGCCCTTGATAAAGGTACAGGTGCCCCTTCCGTCTATTTTTTAATAGAATCACCTTTCTTCCATCCATTTTTTTGGTGGAACTAGAAACAGGCTTAAGCGAATTACGGGCATAGGTTTAATCGTTGATGTAACCAGCACATCTGTTTTACTATTCAGGCTCTTAATCCGGTTAAAAAACACATCTGAACTTGACAGATTGTAATTGACATTAAATTGATAACCGGTGCTGACGCTGCACCACAGGAAATCATAAATTTGTCGTTCATAAGTCAATCGAGACATAAAGTTCGCCTTTTCCAGATACAAAGGTCTATTTGGGTAAGTATCAAAATTCAGGTTGTAATTGTCGCCTTCCAACCTATTCTCAAGATAAAAGACGTTTTTTCGGTTGGTAGGTAGGTAATAGAATTTTGCATAAACGGGTAGAATAAAGTCAATGGCTAACTTATTCGTAAACCGTTGCTTGTGAAACCAAACCGGATAGACACTGGATACCCCAAAGGTATTGCTGTAACTTACGCCAAGCCCCCAGGTCTTAAATCGGGTGTTCTTCGTACCATACAATATGGTCAACCCTGTTTTTAAGTGCTCCTGGAACTTCCCTTTATTAAAATCTCCGTTTAATTTGAACGACCCTCTTGCAGCCCAATAGTTTGTCCCTACTTTGGTCTTTAGTGCATACAGCGAGAGGCCTATCGTTTTAATATGTTTGTCTTCTAATCCCAGATGATAATAATTCGTAAGCTTTTCCGGTTGGTCAAACGTGTATTCATCCTGAAAGTATTTCAAACCACCGACCATCTTAAACGCATCTCGATTGACGATTGGAAAATTGATTTTAATTCGGGTGCTTGTCATACGCGAAACCCGGTTTGAATACGTCGAATCAACCTGTTCGAAATAACTGGATAAATCAAAGTTTCTGGCTTGCTCGATTGTTAATACAACTCCTTTTGGCAACGGCATTCCATCAATATTTGGAATGACAAATCCACTTTCACAACATATTCCTTTGGCAATGAGGGAGTCCACATTATGTTGGCCAAAGACATGTGAAACACACGTGATTAACAATGAAACCAACCCAATACGTAATCCCGTTTTGTATCCCATTTATTCTAAAAAAAATAACTCATGGATAAACCTTTGACGCCCTGGTTGTACGTTGGAACCAACGCAATACCGTCAAATTTTAAACGATGCAGTGATGGGATTAGTATTCCTGTCAAAGCACCTATTGAAAAGCCCGTAATTACATCTGTTCTGAAATGTTTACCTGCTTTTATTCGGTTATAACCCACAATGATAGGCGGTATTGCTGCAATCGAATACGCTACGAGCCTTTTACCTGTTGAGAAGTCATTGTAGTCTGACAACACCTGAGCCATAAAAAAACTGGATGTGGCTGCCGTGCTGGTATGTCCGCTAAAAAAAGAGTTCCCGGTATTCGATCCGGATCGCACCGATAAGGGTACATCCATATTATACGCCAATGGCCTTGGTCGCGTATTGGAAAAAGCCGCCGCCATATATAAAGACGATCCAGCCAGATGCGATTCAAGGTATAGGGTTAAAAAACTCGCCCAATCCGAGCGAATACGTTTGTCTAGTAAAAGTAGGGCTGGTGCAGACACTAAGGCATTCACCCAAACGTCTGAGGTGTGTTGCGCCTTGTCATACCCTTTCGAATCAAAATCAAAAGCACCGCGGTCGAAGCTGTTGACATCGTTCTTGCTCAGGTTCAATACAATGGATTCAGATAATTGTGAATGGCTTTGAAGTTTATTGTATCCAAGCTTGATCAATCCAAAACCACCTAAAGTAAGTGGAAGCTCCCATTTATAGTCTACAGAATAGATTTGGGTTGTTGAATCGTTGCTTGCCCAACTGCAGGTTTGAATAACCACCATAAGCGTCCATAAAGCACTGTAACGTATCATCCCATCAAGCTTTTCATACTTATAAAGAAAAACATAATGGCAATTAAAAGGCCGGTTACAAAAAGGAAGTAACTGTATCTTAGGAGGGTATACTTTTTATTCAACACCTTCCCCAAAAAGTATAGATCTCGTGTTAAACTGCTGTACAGATAGTCCTTATCTTTCATAAGTTCTCCTATAGACCATTCAAATTCTTCCAGACTCATTTTGTGGAAGTTTCCAAAAAAGATAAGGTTGCCTTTTTTGTTCTCAACTTCGTCTCGGGTCACAATTCCATGAGTTGATTTGGGAATGGTTGAAAGAATGGCGACAATGATGGTCAATATACTAAACGTAATCAAGGCAACGCCAGGATAGATCAAGAACGGGTTGTTATCCATTTTGGGAAACAACGCCGAGATCACAATGGATATAATAATTCCATTAACACTGATCAATGTATTGGCCTTGTTGTCTGCTATTCTACTTAAACTCAGATGGTTACGCAACGCCACACGAAACATGGTTTCCACTCCGCGTTCGGGTTTGGCTTTCTCTATAGGTCTGTTTTTCTTCTTTTTGTTTTTCGCTTTTTTCTTGCCTGTATCTTTCAATTGCTCTTTAATATATTTCAGATTTTGTTCTTTCCCTGGTTTGAAATTCGCTCTCGCATACTCCGTGTGATATCGATGTTTTTTGATGAAATCAATACACATTTCCGCCCATTGTTTTGGGGAATAGGGTTCTTCGCGCATCGCATTGATCTCGTTGAGCAAACCCTCGTATGTAGAAGACAGGTAATCTACATTAGCCAAATGAGATAAATCGGCATCTTGCATTACCTCTTCAAGTATTTCACTGGGTTTGTGACCCATTTTTGTCGCCAGAATTAACGATTTGATACGTTTGATATCTCCTTCATCATACTTCTCTTTGGTTAAAAACTCCTCTGCTATTGAAGCGCTTCTCTCTTCATGATTTTCCTGGCCGTCAGTAAACCCTACATCGTGAAAAATTAACGCCAATTCTACGTTCTTCTTTTCCCTTTCATTCAGCTCAGGAAAGCTAGTCATAATTTCCCGTGACGCGTTTAGAGCCATTTCTGTATGGTTCCAATTGTGATAAAACAACGGCTTTTCAGAATGGTTGTCGTATATGCTTTTTGCATACACCAGACTATTCTCCAGTACCTTTTTAGAATTGCTCATTTGCATATTTTCTGAATGTAAATTTACTGATTTATTACGACCTAGTATCACATAGAAAGGTAATACCACAATATCCCTTACCTCTTCATCTAGTTTCAAAACATTTAAACCAGACTAGTGTTCTATTCATATTTCCTATATTGTATGATAATGGGTTGGAGCGTATGAAGTGGCGATTGTTTCTGAGGAAGTTTAAGATATATTTCGTTGTCAATTTTCTGATGATTGGCCTGTTTATATTCTTTCGTTTTCAAATAGAGCATAGCCACCAAACGTATTTACATCATATCCCTGATATTCCGCTGTTGCAGCGTATCGAAATTGGGTTGTTTTCAGCCTTATTTGTCTCGTTACTGTTGTCATTAATGTTTAGCCTGTTTGACATTTTCGTTTTGGATCGGTTCTTATTTAAGCGGTCACTCCGGTTTGTGATGATTGTTGGCTTAATCGGCCATACTGCCTTTATCATGATTGTACTGATGATTGCTATGGACGTGTTCCAACTCATGGTGAAATTTCTATCCCTGGATCGAATATTAGCCTTCGAATTAAGCCAGGCAATACCGATCACAATCATTTTGATTTTACTCAGCTTTTTGTCCCGGCTTTTTATAGAAATAGACCGCAAATTGGGCCCTGGAAATTTAGCTAGTCTCATTACGGCTCGATTTTACTCCCCCAAGGAAGTTCAACGCATATTTATGTTTGTTGACTTAAAAGATTCTACCGGAATTGCAGAACGTCTTGGACACATTAAATACAGTAGTTTTATT
>CAYZWM010000061.1:18674-18919 GCA_964482155.1 uncultured Chitinophagaceae bacterium
GTGCGGAGGTTTACCAATATGTGGGTGACGAGGCGGTTATTAGCTGGCCCATTGATAAAGGAACTGAAAAACACGACTTTCTAGGAGCCTTTTTTGCCTTTAAAAAAGTATTGGCCGACCGATCGGAGTATTATGCAAAGGAATATGGAATCCTACCCTTTTTTAAAGCTGGGGTAAATTCTGGACCCGTTGTAGTTACTGAGGTTGGTGCCATAAAAAGGGAACTTTCTTTTCACGGTGATACC
>CAYZWM010000062.1:0-10112 GCA_964482155.1 uncultured Chitinophagaceae bacterium
TACCCTGCCATACCTCCAACCGTTGGCTGTTTTTTCCTTCATCCAGCTCTCGTGGTTGTCTGAGAGACTGGACTCTGGGTTGATCCTAAGGTAAAGAACTCCGTTCATTGCACTTTGCTTTTGCCAATTTGGCGCGAAAAACCATTCAGGTTGTGAATCGTCTCCAATGGATTTGCAATAAATTCGGTTAGCCTCGTGGCAAGCCTGGGCAATTTGTTCAATGATTTTTTCGTGCATAATATCTGAATTTTAATTGTTTGAATTTTTAATATTGGCCTTTATAGCTCTTAATAAACTTTCAACATCCGGGCAGCCCCATTGTCCAGCCTTTCCCGTCAATGCCGGATTTTCTCCGGTCAATAATGGAGAAAGCCAGTTTGTTGGAACTTGTAAAGCACAATTGGTTACTATGTTTTGCGCCTCCATTAGGTGTGCCGCGTGGAGCGTGTCTATCAATTTGCCTTTATTCATTATTCGACCATTTTTATCAATTTTGGCCTGGCTTAATATCTCGTATATAACTTGGGCGTTCATATCTAATATGTTAATTTTTTCCTTTTTTTGATCCATGTCCAGCATAGATGATTTCTTCTATTATCGATCGAGTTTTACTTGCCGTATGGGTCCTCGATCCACATACATTCCAAAAGACTAAACATCTCTTCGCTGGACGTTTCATAAGCACCGGCAAGCTGTCCGATTTCGGCAATGGTCAAATCCTCCGGGCTTTTACGCGCCGAAACGCCAGATTCGTCAAAACGTTCGTTGTTTTCCTCGTGGGTATAGACAAACGATCTATAAAATTTTCTTCTTAAACTACTCATGTGGATTGTCTTTTGATAGGTGTGAGGTTGGGTATGGGTTTCCGTGTTTTAGGATGTATCTATTAATGTCCATGACGTGCCTGAGCTCGTGTCCCACAATTTCAGAACACATCGGACTAATCGTCCATTTTTTATCTACGTGATCCCATACATATTGTTTTTTTGATAGAACTCGAAACCCAATAGTTGTGGTTATAGTGAGCTTAAAGCCGTGACAAGTTGCCTCTTCTTTTTTTCTCCAAACACCTCATGGATTATTTGGGCTCCGATTAAAACAAAGTCTAAACCTGTCTTTTTTCTTTTTGAAACCATGTTGTTTATTTATAGTTGAAAAGCTCTATGGTGGATCTGATAATATTATCGCGTGTATGCAGATCCAGGCGGTTAAGTTTTTCGTAAATGTTTATTGACTGGCGTTTGATACGCTGGCGGTCCGTAAAATCTTTGCCGTGGTACTTGTAGGTATTTAGGGTAAACTCTTCCGGATTGTAGTTAAACCAAATGGCATCCTGTTTGGTAGCCCCGCGTGTCCTATAGGTGAATTCTTCTATCCTGAAGCCGTGAGCCAACAAGCGTTCATACATTGGACACCGTGGATGTGAAAGAAGAACCATCGCCTTGGTATCGATTATTTGTTGGATTAATTCTTCGTGGTCCTGGTCCGTTAGTTCGTGCTTGTAATATTTGACGTTATTTCGGGTTGATAGCAGGTATGGAGGGTCCAGGTATATAAAGATTTTTGTAGGCGTTGCGTCTCTTAAAATAAAGGATCTAAAATCCTCTTCACTTAGCAGAACGTTTCTTGGTAAATCGTGGTTTCCCCAGGCGTCAACTACTTCTCCAGCACAGTCATTTATTTCTATGGTATTAACCCTTGAATGGTCGATCCGGATAAATATTTGACCACTTCCAATAAATGGAAAAACCATGTGTTCAACGTCCGGTATTTTGTTTAAAATGCGTTGAAAAACACCGTCGCCGCCTTTGGAACCTACGTAGTTATTTAGTGGGCTTTTCACCTGTTACGGGTATAAAACGGGTATAAAAGTGTAGAACTTTTTTTCGGTTTCCTTTTTGATCCGTTTGACCGCTGCCGTTCGACCGCTTTGGTTCAAAATCTGGATATAATGATCAATAAAAGAATCTAATTCATCCAAAACCCCATTTACAAAACTCTTTGCCTCTTTGTCCTTCGTATTGTCTTGAGCACGTTTAATGTTGATTTTAACGCTATAACTACAATCGGACACAACTAACACGATGTTCCTGACTGACGATATTATTCGAACTTCGCCAGAATGATAACCGGAACGGTTTAGTTTGAAAATTACAAAGCCGGGGCTATTTTTAACGTTTTCAAGTTGGCTTACAAAAAAGGACAAAGCCCTATGAAGTTGAATAGATTTAAAAAGAATGTCTTCTTTTTCCTTTTCAGAATTAAAACCATTGTGAAGGGTAATCTCGTTTGTATACCCATCTCGACTATCCAGGTTTTTCATTTCTATCGTCGGGGCATTCTCCGAGACTATGTTCTCAATAAAGAATTTAGCGGAAAACTGTTTTCTTAGGCCTATTTGAAAACCTAAAAACATTTCACCTCTTATATATCCAACCACCGGCGCGGAATTATAAGAGTTACCCAATCTGATTTTCTTTTTTTGTGCTACCATTTTTATTCTATTACTGAATTAGGCCCTTATTTCGTGCAGACCTTTCGATTCTATTACGGTTTTGTTCTCGCGAAACTGTAACCTGTCTTGAGTCCTCTATGTAATTCATCACATGACGGCCAAAACTGGCCGATTCTGCCCTTCTAATGAATTCTAGGTGTTCGCGTTCTAATTCTCTGAAATCCTTATTCATAGCTCTTTACTTTTATGGCTTAACTCGTCTAAAAATGTTAATTACTAACGGTGTATTTGATTCGGCATTAGGAATGTATTTTATGAGCTCAGATCGCGAGCAATTGAAGCAAAGCAAACAAAACATCAACGGCGTATCGTCCGGAGTAAACCCATCTATGCGCTCAATGAGCTCGAAACTGTGTTCCTTCCTGGTATCCTTATCGATTATCGTAGTCAGTACGGGAATTTCGATCGTCTTTTTAAAGGCGGAAATCTGGATAAAAACATCCGATGCCAATTTGTTGTTGTGATTGGTTAAAACGATGGTCATGACTGGGTTGCTGTAATGTTTATATAAATGTCTGCAAAACGCCTGGCCGCCATATTCATTGTGTCGTGCTCGCCTATCATAGACGGTATATTGAAGTCTTTTAATTTTAACCGTTTGTATTCTCTTAATCCAATGGATTGATCTAGTTTCTTGACAACTGTACTTTTGGGATAGGTAAAACCAAACTTTTTGGATAAAACCCGCATGATGTAATCTTCTAGAGCCACAAAGTCTGGAAGACGGTGTTTTATGGGTTTTGCTATATCGCCAGTAAAAGCCTCGCTAGCATCGTGCATAAGCGCTTCGAGTTTGTATGCCTCAGGGGCTTCAAAAAAACAGTTTATCGAATGTTGAGCAACAGAATAATGATCCGGTAATTGGCCGGCAAAGCGTGGATGCTGGCTTAGTCCATGAGCAATATCTTCTATGGTAAATAAATCCGGATCTAGCTTAAAAACGTCGATACGATTACCACTAAACGTGGAAATGGTTTTAGACTCTGTGTACTGCTCTTGTGTAATTTCTGGCATAATGTTTTTTATTAAAATGGTAAATGGTCAACCTCGAGCTCGAGCTCTGTTTTGGCTTCCTGGGTTAGTTCATTGGGGGCCATACCCAAAGCCGTAATACCCTCGTTACTTATAAAATATTCGATATTGAATCAGAAAAAACGGCCTACCTCACTTTTACCTTCAGTATAGAAGGATTCATCCTGATCGTTGATTATCTCATTGGTTATGGCCGGTCGTTTTTTAGATACTGATTTATCTGGCCTTACGAGTTTAAACTCGCGCTTAAGGACCCTTAACACATAGTTTTTTTCATTCAATCGGTTGGGGCCATATACTAAATCGCATATCTCTGTAATGCTGTAATACAGCTTTGGGAAATGAACCTTTTGGTCTGGGTGTCCATTGAATTTGGTAAACTCTTCCTCTATGGTGATTTCGATGTTTTTATAGAGCGTTGATTTGCTTTCTTTTTGCAATTCTTTGAGCGTATCGGTCACATAAACATCCGGGGCAAAATGAAGCCGAGTTTTTCGAGGGTTTTTTAATTTGTGCTCATTTTTGAGGTAATAAACAAACGCTGAAACCTCACGCGACATTTGTTCCAATAGATCCGGAATCTCCGGTCCCTCAAAAGGGTGAACATATCGAACCCAAAACCTGTTTTCATCGTCATCGATCCGGATAAAATCCCAAACGTTGTTTGAGGTTAATACGTATTTGGCGAACATATCAATTCTGCACCGGCTCACATTTTTTGTGTCCATGTTTGCATGGGGCTCGGTAATGTTGGTTTTGATCTTCTCAATAGTCGTTTTCTTATCGATAAATGATTCATTGAGACCTATGACGTTTTTGGTAATGTAATCGTCGTTAAATCGATCGGTTATCTCCTGGTTGCCAATGATGGCCATGTTGTCTTGGAAAATAAGATTCAATAATTCCAGATAGATGGATTTTCCCGTCGATTTTTCTTCCGATACCAAACAAATCGCCGGTAGTTTTTGCGTGGGGGTGTTCCAGGCAATCGAAATCCAATCCAATACAACATCGTATTGGTCTGTAGTATCGTATTCCTTTCGCTCGCCAAAAATATGTTGAAGAAACTTTTTGATTATTGGCCATTTGCCCTTTCTGGGCTCGTGGTCAATCTTGTAATACAGATTAAAACAACTGTCAATTTCCTGTTGGTATTCTTCTATATTATTGGCCGGAACGTTAACAAATCGATTGTATTTTGGTATGGAGGTAATGAAATTCTTATACCCTAGTTTTTCGTAATCTTCTTTGATTTCGGCTTTGGACCATTTTATGAGCTCACGTATGGTATTTCCGTAAGCATCTGGATAACCGATCATTTTAAAATAGTCTGTAGCAACTCGAATATATTGATCTGAGTCACCGTGTACCGTCATGGCCAACACATCGTCGTTAAACTGGTATCGACAACCATTAAATCGAAATTCGTGCTCTTTTAGTACGTCGATATTGGCCTCATAGAATCCCAGTGGTGCACTACTTTTATAGGTTAATAAAAAATGCTTCTTTAGAGCCTGGCCCATCGATGCCACAACGTCAATACTTTGAAAATAGGCCGAATGGGTTTTTGGGCGAATCGATTTACATAAATCGAATAAAAACTCGCTTGGATTTTTCAATCCTGAGGCTAGTAAATCGTCAAGGCCCTTGATCGGTTCTTTGGTGTTTGGTATCACCTCATGCAGCATTGGTTCGCTAACGTTGACTAGATACAAGTCTCGCACCCTCCCTTTGAGAATAGATCTAAAATCGATCGTAGCCTGGTAGAAGTTTTTTAGCCTATTGGCCAGATCAATATCCGGGCTTTCTTCCGGATGGTATTTGGTCGGAAGGGATCTAAAATCTGCATCCATGATAAACACCACGTTTTCAGGTTGGCAAACCCGGATAAATTCCGCTATGTCGTTATGCAAATCTCCATCGTCTCCAAAAAGGTTTCGAATGCCGGTTATGCCCATTATAGGTAGGCCCGTTGGCGGTGGTAAATTGGGTTCTTTGTCTATTTGGTGTTTGTTCGGAGTCCACTGTTTAGAGTGCATCCAGGCGGTGAATGCTTTGAATTCACCCTCCACCAAATACAAGGTTTTGACCGACTTTTTATCCTCTGCTAAAAAAGCATCGATTACACCTTGAGTGTGAAAAATAATTGATCCGGTTCCGGCGGGTTGGATGTATTTGGCTTTTTTCCCGCCGTGGTCGATGGCATAGTTCTCACGGTTCTTTGGGCTCAGACAAGTACGATAGATTTTTTCTACCGTTTTTCGCTTCGAGGTGTGTAAGGTTTTATGCCGGTTGTCCAGGCTCTTAAACAGAATTTTTATGTTGTTGTGGGTGTCTTCACTAAACCAACGCTCTTTCCTTAATTCGAAAGTGGGTTTCTCTGCGTTGGGGTTTCCGGCAAAAACATGTGTTTGGTTAACCTCTTCCGAGATTCCGTACATTTTTAGACGATCTTGTAAGTAGCTCATTTATGGATTACGTTCGCTTATTCAATTCTCCATTTTCAATTACATCGGAAAACGATAGGCCGCTATCTGTGGCATGAAAGCCATCAATCCAAGCATCGTCATCAACCTCTGACGGGAAGTCGCCAAAACGACGTTTGTATTCTTCCTCAGCCTCGGCCAATAATGTTTTATATTTCCTATTGGCTTTTGTGAGCCTCATTAATAATTTGCGATATTCAGTATTTGTCATGTCGGTACTCATTTATTTAGCTTTTTAGAATCTTGGATTTGTAGTATTTCGGCGTCAATGTCTTCAATTTTGATTATCATAAATAAAACCTGCATGCCGATTACCGAGGCTGACATAATTTTTATTCCAAGACTGGTTTTAGGTTTCTTTTTTTGGTCCCTGTATTGGTCTGTGAGAGAAGTAATCTCCTGTTTAAGGATTTCGCGTTTTGTTTTGAGGCGTGTTATTCTTTTCATCCCAACTCGGTTGAAACTGGTTTGGAAGACAACCGCTCACACTCTGAAATAATGGCCTCAAGGATTTGAGTTTGTAGACACGGTTTTCGTTTTATGAGCTCTCGGTATTTGTCCTTATGAATGAGGATAGATTTAAACGTAACCCCAAACTCTGCCTGTCTAAAGTTTAACTCATTAATGAAAGACAGCAAGACGGCCGCGGTTTGTTCTTTGTGCGAATCCTTTAAACTAAACTGATTTGCAATAGCCCGGTTAGTTACAAACCCCCAAAGCCATTTTCTCATTAAGACCGCTTTTGCCCAACGTTTCTTTTCATCAAGTTTCAACCGGTGTGACACTTTGATATGCATTACGTGTTTATCTAGCTTAAGCGTAGCCTTTCGATGGAGTTTCCCAATGGTTTCACTAAACATGGTTAACCTCCTTACTTTTAACTGGCATAGGCATGTATTTTTTGACAAGGAGCAAATAAATTACTCTGTTTTTGGGGTTAGGTTCAGCGATGCCAGCCGTGTATTTTTTCCAGGATGAAATACTTCTTCCAGACTTGTTTAGAAATTCCTCTTTGAAGGCTGGAGAAACAAAACGTTTCGTCATGTCATAAACCTCCTTGAACGAAATGTGATCATTCCGCTCGATTAGTTCCACAATTTTATCCGTTGGACTCATAATTTTTGGATTTAAGATGTTAAATTTTCCATGCAAGTATACTTATTTGAACCTATTAGTTCCAAATTTTTATCTATAAAAGTTCCAAATTCATAAACTTATGGTTGTGTATAACACTCAAATTAAAAAAATTCTAAAGCGTCAGGGCCTTACTCAGACTGGAATAGCGGAGGAATTAGGGTTGCCCATATCAACGTTTAAAAAACAACTCATTGTCAACAACGTTTCTCTGGCACAATTGGCCAAAATGTGTGATATTTTGGCAGTTGAACCAAATGTGTTTTTTGAATTGGACTTTATTAGTGTGTCAGAAAAGGACCTGGATAAAAGGACGGATGACACGGCTGTAATGTTTCAAAAGCGATTAACAGAAAAGGACGATTATATACAGTTGCTTAAGGAAAAAGTCGAGAACCTACAATCCGATAAATAGACAGATTGCGACAAAATAGACAAATCCACAAACCCAGTAATACCAACGGTCTATGAGTTTAAAGTTTACCAATAAAGTTAAGCCGATCTCAGTAATGCGTATCGGCTTTCTTTGTTTAGCGTGATTCTAAAAAGCGAACTAAAAGTAAAGCCAGCTCTTCTTCAAGAACCGGCTTACTCGTTTGTAGCACTTTATCTGTTGATTTTAGCACGAAGTCTAAATCAACTTCATTCATTAGTCTGACAACTTCGAAAAGGGTTGCATGGGGGTTGCACTTTTTTTTTAGAAATATTGAAAATATCCTAAATAAAAGGAATTCCCTAAGTTTGTAATGTCACAGTTACATGGTCAGTATCTACACTAATAACACATTAAGGAAGTTTTTCACTCTGCTGATGGTAGGTGTTTTCACTCTGCCCGCTCTAGCTAAACCTCCTGAAAAAAGAAGTATTCTTGATCGAATTGAAAATTCCGCCTTGTTTAACTCCTTATCTAAATGGGTTATTAAGGAGTATTCTAAAGGTTTGATGGACCTAAAGGATTACAACGTTACAAGCGATGAAGGAAAGACCATTATCATGACCAAGCACAGTGCAGGAAGTGTGGGTGTGATCCTATATGAATTTGCAACTGGAGACGGACCCTCTTCTCGATACTTCGACGAGTCTTCACTTTTTACACAAGAGGTTATGCAATCGCCTGGTGTGCGATGGATGATGGAACAATATCGTGCACAGTACGCATCGGACAGTTTAACGGCCTTACATCCAGGATTTGACCAGTTTAACGCAAGATATCAATTCAGTCCTGTATTGGTTCCTTTACGGCCCAATACGTGGAAGTTTAGCATCGAACAGCATATCAAAACACTGGAGTTAAAGAATTTGAGTCAACTGTTATTAGGAAGTTTCAACGCCGATATACAATGTATTGATGATACCACATTACGAATCCACATCTGGAATAGAACATCAAAAAAATCATTGTTCGGAGGGTTTGCAAGAAGACTACAACGTCCGTTGCTTTTAGGAACCGTTAAGCAACACCTCATTTTTGAGTTTAGTTTAGAAGAAATCAACTCGATTAATAACTAACGGGCATAAAAAAACACCCGTTTTTCAACGAGTGTTTCGTAATTTATTTACCGGTCTATTTACTCGCTTACAGCGTCTACGTAAACAAAAGAACGGTTGTTTTTACCTTTTTTGAACATTACAATACCATCGGTCAAAGCAAAAAGAGTGTGATCTTTTCCCATCCCTACATTATCTCCAGGGTGATGCTTTGTTCCTCGTTGTCTCACTAGGATATTACCAGCTATCGCTGCCTGGCCGCCAAAAATTTTAACGCCAAGTCGTTTACTATGCGACTCTCTTCCGTTTTTAGAACTACCTGCTCCTTTTTTGTGTGCCATCTTCTTATCCTTTTATAGATTCAATTTGAATTTTTGTGTAATCTTGTCTGTGGCCATTTTTCACTTTATAGCCCTTTCTTCTCTTCTTCTTAAAAACGATAACTTTATCGCTCTTAACGTGTTCCATCACTTTCGCTGAAACAGAAGCTCCCTTCACAGAAGGCTTACCAATTTTAGCCTTACCGTCATTTTCAACAAGAAGTACCTTGTCAAATGTTAGTGAGTCACCCGCTTCATTTTGAAGCTTGTTTACGAACAATTCCTGCTCGTTCTCAACCTTATACTGCTTTCCTGCTATTTCTACTATCGCAAACATCGATTTTATTTTGGGCTGCAAAAGTACGGTTAATTTTTACATTTAAAAATGTATTGATGGGAGTTTTTACACATCAAAAGACATAATCATCTTCATCGGGGGTAATATTGGTAATATCGTTGTTCATTTTAGACTCAAACGTCACGCTATTACCCTCTCCTTCAAAGTCACTAAACTCTTCGATATCCTCAAATTTGGCAAACTCACTTCTGAATCGAATTCGACATTTCCCTGTTGTTCCGTGCCGGTGTTTAGCAATAATAAAATCAGCCATTCCTGTAAGGTCGTTCCCTTCTGCATCCTGAGTGAATCCATAATAGTCGGCTCGATACAAGAAGCCAACCAAATCGGCATCCTGCTCCAGAGAACCCGACTCTCTCAAATCGGATAGAATCGGAATTTTGTCCTGACGTTGTTCAACGGCTCTACTCAACTGTGCAAGAGCAATTATAGGTATGTCCAATTCTTTGGCCAACGATTTTAATGATCTTGATATGTACGAAATTTCTTGTTCTCTGTTCCCCTTAGAGTTGGATTCGTCACCACGCATAAGCTGCAAATAATCAATGATGATCATTTCGATGCCTTTATTGGACTTTAATCTTCTCGCCTTTGCTCGTAAGTCAAATATGCTGAGCTGTGGCGTATCGTCAATAAATATGGGTGCGTCACTTAGATTCTGAATACGTGCATTCAACTGCTCCCATTCATGGTCTGCCAGTTTACCACTTCTAAATTTTTCACCTGGAAGTTCACTTTCCCCAGAAATTAAACGTGTAACTAACTGTAAGGATGACATT
>CAYZWM010000062.1:10154-18906 GCA_964482155.1 uncultured Chitinophagaceae bacterium
GCCGCATTTCTGGCTATACTCAATACAAAAGCCGTTTTACCCATACCCGGCCGACCAGCTAGAATCAATAAATCTGATTTCTGCCATCCGTTTGTTATCCGGTCAATACTCGTAAATCCTGAAGGAATGCCTGTCAAACCAGACCCTTGATCCTTCATCAACTCCACCTGCTTAATTGCTTTGTGA
Source organism: uncultured Chitinophagaceae bacterium (assembly GCA_964482155.1). Taxonomy (GTDB): domain Bacteria; phylum Bacteroidota; class Bacteroidia; order NS11-12g; family UBA9320; genus UBA987. The sequence goes on from CAYZWM010000062.1 coordinate 10,341, forward strand.
ATTAAGTCGTCGATTGAGTCGTAATTCTTTTTGATCGTATCGTTTTTTATGGCATAGAGTTTCTTCTCTGCTTCATCCAGTAAACCAAAGGCATCTGTCGTATCTTCAAATGCAGCTTTACCAATTACGCCAGAAACCCGAATCAGCTCCCGCTGAATGTACTTTTGGAGTAATATTTTTGCATGAAATTCCAGATTGGCAGAAGAGGCTACTTTGTTGGTAAGCTGAGTAATGTAATAGGCACCCCCTGCAGCTTCTAATTCTGCGGTTTTTCGTAGAGATTCGGTTACTGTTAGTAAATCAACCGGCTCACCTTCGTCAAACAATCGCTTTACAGCCAGGAAGATGATCTGATGCGAATCGTGGTAAAATACTTCGGCAATTAAAACATCCAAAACGCGAGTCGGTGCATCTTTTTCCAAAAGCATTGCTCCTAGAACTGCTTCTTCCAACTCAAGTGCCTGAGGCGGTTTACGTCCTCCAAGGCTTGCCTCCTCAGAAAGGACAAGGCCTTTCCGCTCAATTCGATTCTTTGTATCTTTTTTCAATGCCATTAAAACCAACCCTATTTTCCGTGCAACGAATTTAGAATTAAATCTGTCTTAATGATACATAAAAATCAATTCTAAAGCCGTACCTTGATACATTGTTGTTGATAATTATGGAATAACTTATTTATGGCAAGGTTAACTGCTTGATATTAAATAAGTGCAATCCACAACTGTCTCCTTATGAAGATGAAAAGGCGCAATTAGCGTTGATAGATTTTTTTTTTCACTAAAGTATCTATCCAATTTATTAGTCATATTGAGAACTGGTGGACGCTCACAATGTTTCGGCACACAAATTGCAATTATATTTGTTAAATACATGTTCTACGTTATATAAACTATGGAAGCAAAATTTTCACCACGTGTAAAAGAGGTCATTCAGTTTAGTCGTGAAGAGGCTATTCGTTTAGGCCATGGCTACATTGGTACCGAGCATCTACTTTTAGGCATTATCCGTGAAGGCGAAGGAAAAGCGCTGGTTCACCTAAAAGGGATGGGCATCGACCTACTACGACTAAAGAAGTCTATTGAAGACAGCATTCGAGATACGGCATCAAAAAGCTCTAATCTCGGTAATATCCCTTTGACTAAGCAGGCAGAAAAGGCCTTAAAGATTACGTATCTTGAAGCGAAGATATTTAAAGCAGATATCATAGGTACCGAACACCTGTTGTTGTCTATTCTTCGTGAAGAAGACAACATCGCCAGTTCGATGCTGCATCAATATGGAGTCGACTACGATGTGTTTAAAGGTGCCATTGACACCGAAAACCCTGACATAAAGTCAGAAATGTCTACTGATTCTCCAGAAGATTTCTACAAAGAAGAAAAGAAGTCAACTGAAGCCAAAAAAATAAAAGGCAAATCCAAAACTCCGGTCTTGGATAATTACGGAAGAGATTTAACGAAATACGCCGAACAGGATAAACTTGACCCCATTGTTGGAAGAGACAAAGAAATTGAACGAGTAAGTCAGATTCTTAGTCGTCGAAAGAAAAACAACCCCGTGTTGATCGGTGAACCAGGTGTTGGTAAAACAGCCATTGCTGAAGGCCTTGCCTTACGTATTGTACAACGCAAGGTATCGAGAGTATTGTTTAACAAACGTGTAGTGACCCTTGATCTGGCTTCTCTTGTAGCTGGAACCAAGTATAGAGGCCAATTTGAAGAACGGATGAAAGCCGTGATGAACGAATTGGAAAAATCAAAAGACGTCATCTTGTTTATTGATGAAATTCATACCATCGTAGGTGCAGGTGGAGCTTCTGGTAGTTTAGATGCCTCCAATATGTTCAAACCTGCTCTTGCCAGAGGCGAAGTGCAATGTGTGGGAGCAACTACCCTTGATGAGTACAGACAGTATATTGAAAAAGACGGTGCTCTTGAAAGACGTTTCCAATCGGTGATGGTCGAACCGACTACTCCAGACGAAACACTTCAAATTCTTCAAAATATTAAATCGAAATACGAAGATCACCATGCAGTTACCTATACAGACGAAGCCCTAAAAGCTTCCGTCAACCTAAGTGTACGCTACATTACGGATCGATACCTACCGGACAAGGCTATTGACATTATGGACGAAGTTGGTGCTCGTGTACACTTGTCTAATATTCACGTTCCTCAAGAAATTTTAGACCTTGAAGAAAAGATTGAAGAAATAAAAGAAGAAAAGAATCGTGTGGTAAAAAGCCAACGATATGAAGAAGCCGCTAAGCTTCGCGATAAAGAAAAAACATTATTAGAGCAATTGGATATTGCTAAAATAAGCTGGGAGGAAGATACTAAGTCACAGCGATACGTTGTGACGGATCAAGACGTAGCCGAAGTGGTCGCCATGATTACAGGTATACCTACCAAACGAATTGCCAAAAACGAGGGAACCAGACTCCTATCTATGGGTGACGACCTTGGTAAAGCAGTGGTTGGTCAGGAAGACGCGATTAGTAAACTGACTAAAGCCATTCAACGAACCCGTGCGGGACTTAAGGACCCAAACAAGCCGATTGGTTCTTTTATTTTTCTAGGACCTACTGGTGTTGGTAAAACCGAAATGGCCAAAGCTTTGGCTAAATATCTCTTTGACAATCGGGAAGCACTGATCCGAATCGACATGAGTGAATACATGGAGAAGTTTTCGGTAAGCCGATTAGTTGGAGCGCCTCCAGGATATGTAGGATACGAAGAAGGCGGCCTTCTGACTGAAAAGGTCAGACGTAAGCCATACTCGGTTATCTTATTTGATGAAGTTGAAAAAGGCCACCCAGATATCTTCAACATGATGTTGCAAATTCTGGATGAAGGATTTTTAACAGATAGTTTGGGTCGACGAATTGATTTCCGGAACACCATTATTATTATGACGTCGAATATTGGTTCGAGGCAATTAAAGAGTTTCGGAACAGGTGTTGGCTTCTCCACATCAACCAAGATTGAGGCCATTACGAAAGAATCAAAAGGCGTTATTGAAAATGCGTTAAAAAAGTTCTTCTCTCCTGAGTTCCTAAATAGAATAGATGATGTTATTGTCTTCAATAACTTATCCAAAGAACATATTGCACAGATTCTTGAAATCAATGTGGTTAATCTACTCAACCGTATAGAAAGTGTTGGGTTTAACATAAAACTGTCGAAAAATGCAAAGGAATTCCTTGCTGAAAAAGGATACGACAAAGACTTTGGTGCTCGACCGTTAAATCGTGCAATTCAGAAGTATCTTGAAGATCCGTTGGCAGAAGAAATTTTAAAACAGGAAATTCAGGATGGTGATGTAATCAAAGTAGATTTGGACAAAGCCAAAAACATCTTGAAGTTCACCTACCCAAAGAAAACACCGGCTAAGAAGAAAGATAACAAATCAACTTAGTGGAACGATACGATATAGTAAAGGCTTCGGAAACGAAGCCTTTTTTTTTGACCGATAATCCTAGCCTTGCTTCTTCTGCGTGAGTTGAATAGAACCAGCCGTTGGCTAATCATGAATGCGCAAATAAACGGGGTAAATGCTACCTGGTCACAAATCTGTTACGTAAGACTTTAAGGTCCTTTAACGCCTGCTTTTCTACTTTCTTTTGGTAATCGATCGAATTGGGAGCCCCACAGTCGTACGAAAATTGGTAGATAATTTCATCACCCACAAAGTAAGAATCCTCCTCATATACCTCTAAATCATAGGCAATCTCCGTGTTGTTCTTACTGTCGATAAATGTATGGCCCTCAGGATACTGATACTGCGATTCTTTGGTGTACAACAACACCAAACCATCGTTCAACACATAATAATTGAATTGATATGTTCCCATTTCCCCATAAACCGTAAGGGTATACCGAACCATGGAGTCTTTCACTGACTTGACCACTGCATTCCCCCCTGTCGACTCAAATTCGAGTAAATTGTTGACGGTATCAATCGAAGTCCAGGTCGTTGTGGAATCGATCAAATGACATTGGTCTTTGATCCGGTCTATCTTGGGCCGATATAAACCGTGTGTTTGAACATAATATTGATCTGCGAATATCGAATCTGTAATATCTTGGAATAATGAATCACTACTATCTTCTGCGGTAAATACTGAATCTACCGTAGAAACAGGAGTCTCTGGTTTTGAAGTTTGTTCTTTAGAGTGATTATTACATCCGATCCACACCGATATACAAACGAGTATGGATATAAACCGGGGAATGTTCATGGCGTTGAGCTTAGCTCATTTTACGCTGGGTAATTTTCGGAGCTTTGGCCGGTGCACTTCGAGCTGTACTAACCTTTTTAGTCTGAACTTTTTTTCCTGTCGGTGATTTCTTTGCTTTTGGAGTCCCTGAAGTTTCTGATTTTTCATCATCCACCTTTTGCTCTTCCTGAAAATCGATGTGAGCGGTAAGAACTTTATACCAGTTACAGATTTTAAGAATATCTGAGGTATACACCTGCTCCTCATCGAAGTTAGGCAACACTTTTCCAAAGAATTCGCGAATTGCATCTCCACCATCTTTTTTCACTGGAACTTCGGCTCCACCTTTGATTAGCGTATCAAGACTTTTAAATACCTCATACAATTTTACATCGTCTTCAGTAGTATAAATGGAGATATCGTCAAGAATTGAGACTTTTTGCGTGAGAGATGTAGGTGTTCTCTTTTTTCGATCATCAATAGATTCAACAATAAGACCATTGTTTCTTTTACCAACGATTAAATGTAAACCTGGTTTCCCCCCTATTGATACGACGTCTCTTAATTCCATATTCTAATTCTTGTTTCTGGCTGCGAATTTAATCATTGATTGAGTTAGAATTTCACGGAAATGTAAGAATGACCGACATATTATCAACTAATCCACATTATTCGTATTCAGAATCAACTATTCTATGAATTGATGCATCAAAAACACCATCGCTCTTAAGTACCAATTGTCATATTTTAAATCATATAAAATAAGGTCGGGGACTTCCCGTTAGTGAAGTAGGGTAAATTTGAATTAATTGGTTAGTTAATTAGTCTAAAGGCTGGGGAAACCCGGCCTTTATTCATTAGGCGAATTACCAACCGGTTGTATGACCTATTTCGCTGCACTAAGTCCAATCGCATCGCCCTTCATTTGAGTGTTACGGCTTTTGATAGACAACGGTTTGAGACCACCACCTCTGTTCACTATAAACGGTTATAAAATAAATACCACTGATTACATTTCTATCCATAACGATGGGTGAATCGGGCTTCATGCTACCTTCATACACGTACACGATTTGACCAAGAACGTCCACCATCACAATTTTTTCTGGATTGCGAACTGAGGATTGGATGTATAATGCTCCCGAAAACGGGTTTGGATATACAAAATTGTTCTGACGTTCAAATTGGTCTGGTGTAATGTGAATATAGTGAGGTTGATCCTCGTTACCGCTAAAGTCCACTGACGTCAGCTTGTAATATTCAAAAAGGCCAGGTTCATCATCTATATAGCTGTAGGTCAGCAAATTTTGGCTTGTTCCTATGGATGGAATGATCGCCAGGATGTCATACTTGTCGCCTTTTTGAGAACGTTCCAGGATAAAATGGCTGTTGTCTATTTCAGAAGCGGTTATCCAGGTTAAACGTACGCCGTTTTGCTCTTTTTCTCCTCTAAAATATACCAATTCAACTGGTAAAGGGGCATTGGGTGCGCCAGGTGTAAAATGAGGAATGAATTGAGAAAACCCCGATATGTCAAATTCATAAACCAACACGGAATCGTCTACCAGGGTCACCGTAAACGCAACAGATATAGGCAGACCTCCGGTAAAACTGGTCAAAGAGCTCCCTGATATTTTCGAGATTATTAAACTATCTGTATAAAAAACCTCCAGGCTTGCTCCCACCGAAAACCCTCTAGCGGTCAAACTGTCGCGATATAATTTCACCTTGTTTTTGTTCAGATAAAGTCGAACTGATGCGTCGTTGCTTGGGCTGCTCGATGGGCTAATATAAAAATTACGATGGGCTAAATACGAGGTATTTCCATTGGTATCGGGTGCGCTGCGCAGGACGTCGCTATCATTCCAAATTCGAGCCCCCCAACAAACTGTACCCAGATTTTCTCCATTGGGATTTACGCTAAATACGACTTTGTCATTGCCATCAGTAAAATCAATCCACTCTGAACCGGATAAACTGGGACAACTCGATGTGACTTCATACGAACCTGTATCTGTACGTATAATAGGAATGGTCTTGACAGCTATTTGGAAGGAGTCTCTCGTACCAAACGAATAGAAGTTAGATACACGCAGGTAAATGGTATCCTGAGCTAACGAGGTATCAAACACGCTTAGGTATGTACCACAGTTTGAACTTGACGAGTAATTACAGTTGCTTGAGCAATCGTAGACGGTTAATGAACCACAGGTTCCGGTATAAATCCTAAAGGCGGGAAGATATTGATTGTTGTAGTTAGCCGATTTAATATCAAATAAACCGTTGGACGGAACCGCAAATTTGAACCAAACATCTTCCTGGTCGTTGCAGGTTGATAAACTTGTTTCGGCAAACGCGTTTTTAAAGGTGGACGTATCGTAGTTGAACGTTGTATTAACGGTTAATAATAGTGCAGCTCCGCAGGAATCGTTGGTCACCACTTCAGATGAGCTCATTTCTCTTACGCCTATCATGAAGCTATCCAACGTACCAAAAGAGTATTGATTTCCTACCCGAACAAAAATGGTATCATTACTTAAGTCTGGATCATTAATCCGAAGGTAGGATCCACAATTACCCGAAGAATAATAATCGCAACTACCGGTGCATCCATACTCCGATAACGTGCCACATGTACCCGTATACAACCTAAACATGGCCTCATATTGATTGTTATATTTATCCGACTGTATTTCGAAAATACCAGAACTGGGAGCCTTAAATTTAAACCAAACGTCCTTTACATTAGAACACGCGGATGTAGACGTTTCAACGAAAGCATACACAAAAGATGAGGTGTCTTTATTAAACGTACTGCCTACGCTTAATAGAGTAGCAGCTTCACAAATGTCATTGGTATGAATTTCGGTAACCAAAATTTCCCTGACTCCAATTATAAAGGAGTCGATTGTTCCGAAGTTGTATTTATTGCTCACCCGAACATAGACCGTATCACCAGCGATTCCCACATCATTTACCCTCAAATAACTTCCACAATTGGAGGACAAATAATAATTACAACTTCCGGTGCACGTATATTGAGTTAAACTACCACAAGAACCGGTATATAAGACAAAATCAGCGTCATACTGGTTCTTATAATCGTCGGATTGTATTTCAAAAAGGCCGCTTCCAGGCACTTTAAATTTGAACCAAACATCTTCGGCATCGCCACAAATGGTTGACGTTAACTCTGCAAAAGCATAGATAAATGATGACGTATCGTATGCGAATGAACTTCCTACACTCAGCACCTTGGCCGCTCCGCATGAATCGTTGCTTGGAACATCTAAAGCAGCCAATTCTCTAATGGCTATTTTAAAAGTATCTAATGTCCCAAAATTATATTTGTTGCTGACCCGAATGTATAGGGTATCTCCAGCAATATCTGGATCGTTTACCCGAACATATGTGCCGCAATTGGTTGTCGAATAATAATTGCATGTACCTGTACAACTATATACGGTTAAACTCCCACAAGAACCGGTATATAACCGCGCATAGGCATCGTATTGGTTCAGGTATTTGGTGGTTTGTAACTCGAATTGCCCACCCGCAGGCACCTTAAACTTAAACCAAAGATCCTCGGCGTCACCGCAGCCTGTTTCGTCGCTCGTGGCCCCATTAAGCGTGTGTGTGTCATACGTAAAAGAGCTGTTGACAGATAAAACAGATGCAAAAGCACAGCTATCGTTGGTTTGTTGCCCAAAACTCAACAGATTTGCTAATAAAAAAAAACACAGAAAAAACCACTTGGTGTGAAAAATGCGACCCATTGGAAAGTAATTCTACCCCAAAAGTTACGGATTTTAATCAACAAATCGTCACCTTAAGCCATTTACACGAGCAATTTACAACCAATCACTGGCCTCCAAAAGATTTACAAAGCCGCTTTTAGCTTGAGTAATTTCGTTAATAAGGACTCAATTTGATTGAGTGGTAACATATTGGCACCGTCAGATTTGGCTTGCGCCGGATTGGGATGTGTTTCGATAAACAAACCATCTGCACCCACTGCTATCGCAGCTTTGGCAATGGTTTCGATCAACTCAGGTTTTCCCCCAGTTACACCTGTAGAAGAATTTGGCTGCTGTAAACTGTGGGTTATGTCCATAACTACAGGTTTATTCATTGCCTTCATTTCCGGAATATTTCTAAAATCAACGATTAAATCACCGTAGCCAAACATGTTGCCTCGTTCGGTCAACATGATCCTGTCGTTGCCACTTTCCAACACCTTGTTCATTGCGAACTGCATAGCAGAAGCGCTGGCAAACTGGCCTTTTTTAATATTTACTACTTTATTCGTTTTCGCCGCAGCGACCAACAAGTTTGTTTGCCTAAATA
>CAYZWM010000063.1:0-18830 GCA_964482155.1 uncultured Chitinophagaceae bacterium
CCCCTTAACAATAGTTTTGGAGAAGACTTCTTTACCAATGGACAATTTGGAAGTAACGAAGTATTCCTCAATTATCTCAATGGAATTAGCATTGTGCCACAGACAGGCTCACTTAATTCGAATGAGGGATCGATGGTATCGATCAATAAGTACTCAGACAACTCCAAGTTGGTCATTTATTACAACGGCAACTTGAGAAAGGAATTTGACATCAACGCTGAATCTCAAAACATATCGACCTATAAAGTTGAGAATAGAAATTCAACAATTGTGAATCAAATTGCCAATCCAAACATCCATTACACGGAGGTTTATCTTCAGTCAATGGGAGCCAGCAAATTAAAAATTGACATCCCTAACCTACTCAACCTGGTTCAGGATGGAGAAACGATTGCCATTAATGAAGCGAAATTGACATTTACGGTTAAAGAAGGTTCGAATACAGAAGACTTTCCAGCACCTGATCGCTTGTTATTGGTTCAGCCTTCCTCAATAGATGGCTCGAATGCGTTTATAATTGACCTGGTAGATGTGTTAATTCCACCTAACCAAAGTTGGGTTGGTAACACAAACTACGGTGGCAATTACGACGAAGCCACCAATTCATACACATTTCATTTCAATCGACATCTACAAGATGTATTGGAAACGTATTTAACAACAGGAGAAGACATCAATAATGGTTTCTACCTTATTGTTCCTTCTGACAACCCAATTACGCCTAGTAGATTGATTTTGGACACAGATAACAGCGGTACAGTTAAAAATTTGGACCTAAAAATTATATACACCAAACTTTAATTAAAAGTTGGTGTTTAATTTGCTAAAACTTTATCAGTTTGACACAAGAACCTAAATACAAATTGGCCAGCCGCCAATGGAAAAGTAACAAAACGGTTATTGATGTAAAAGGCTGCCAGATTGGAGGAAACGAATTACTTCTAATTGCCGGCCCATGTGCAGTAGAAACCGAAGATCAGATGGATCAGATTGCTTCGTTTATTAGCAATTTGGGCATTAAGTTTATTCGTGGTGGTGCATATAAGCCCAGAACGTCTCCCTATAATTTCCAGGGTCTCAAAAACGAAGGCCTTGAACTCCTCAGGCAAGTTTCAAACCAATACAACCTTGGCGTTATTACCGAGGTAATGGATTTGAGCCTTTTGGATACGGTTTACCCGTATGCAGATATCTTGCAGATTGGTTCGAGAAATATGAAGAACTACCATTTCTTAAAAGAACTGGGAAAAACAGATAAGCCTATCCTTCTCAAACGGGGAATGGACGCGACCATAGAAGAATGGCTTCTGGCTGCCGAGTATATATTGCTTGGTGGAAATGAAAAAGTCATTTTGTGTGAGCGAGGAATACGAACGTTCGATTCAAGTAATCGCAACACATTAGACATCGCCGGAATAGCATTAGCGAAACAACTTTCTCATCTACCGATTATTTCTGATCCAAGTCAGGCAACCGGAAATCGCGATTTGATTGGTCCTGCCAGCAAAGCATCAATTGCTGCCGGAGCAGATGGGTTAATGATTGAAGTGCACAACAGCCCAAAAGACGCATTGTCTGATGGCCCTCAGTCGTTATACTTCGACCAATTAGAACGATTACTACCCGAACTTCAAAAAGTTGCTCAGGCGGTTGATAAAACATGCTCCTGGCTGAGACAACCTGAAACCATAAATGTTTAATTCCTTAAGGGATTTAAACAATTTTATTTTTCCTTTGCAAAAAATTTAAACAATGAGAGTAGCCCTGGTTGGAGCAACAGGAATGGTTGGCACCGAAATGATAAAGGTTCTTGCTGAAAGCAATATGGTAATCTCTGACTTTATACCTGTTGCAAGCGAAAAGTCAGTTGGGAAACCAATTCTATTTAAGGGCAACACATACCATTGTGTGAGTTTACAGAAGGCCATTGAGTTGCAACCCGATATTGCCCTCTTTTCGGCAGGCGGTTCAGTATCTCTAGAGTGGGCACCAAAATTTGCAGCTAAAGGTACCTATGTAGTGGACAATTCTTCTGCCTGGAGAATGGACAAAAACACACCACTTATTGTTCCTGAAATCAACGCCGATACGCTGACATCAGAAGATAAAGTGATCGCAAACCCAAACTGCAGCACCATACAATTGGTTATGGCACTCAAACCTATACACGACAAATATGGGATTAAACGTCTCATTATAAGCACCTACCAATCCGTTTCTGGTACTGGATATAAAGCGGTAAACCAACTGGAAGCAGAGCGAAATGGAGAGGTCGTAGACAAAGCTTACCCATACACCATTGACAAAAACTGTATTCCTCATTGTGACGAATTTCTGGATAACGGATACACCAAGGAGGAAATGAAGATGGTAAACGAAACCCGAAAAATATTGGGAGATGATTCTATTCGAATAACGGCAACCGCTGTGCGGGTACCCGTAGATGGGGGACACTCGGAGTCGATTAATCTGGAATTGAATTCCGCCTTTGACCTGAAAGAATTGATCGATCACCTGGGCTCTATGCCGGGTGTTGTGATTCAGAATGACTCGAAAAACAACGAATACCCAATGCCACTTATGGCCAAAGGAAAAAATGAAGTTTTCATTGGTCGAATTCGACGAGATGATAGCGCGGACAATGCGTTAAACATGTGGATAGTTGCAGACAATCTGAGAAAAGGTGCTGCAACCAACGCCGTACAAATTGCTGAATATCTTACAGCAAACAATTTAATCAAAGCAAAATCAATCGCTTAAACGCACATTAAATGCCAGCAGGATTTTATAAACTCAAAGTAGACAAGATTAAACGTGAAACTGCTGATGCAGTGAGTATACGATTACTAGTCCCTCCTCCATTAAAGGCTTCGTTTAGCTATAAAGCCGGACAATACCTTACACTTCACTCCATGATTAATGGGGAAGACGTGCGACGGTCGTATTCTGTTTGCAGCAGCCCTTACCTGGACGATATGCCAACCGTGGCTGTAAAACAGGTAAGTGATGGTCGAATGAGCACGTTCCTTAATACAGACTTACGGGAAGGTGATTTAATTGAGGCTATGCCGCCAATGGGTAAATTCACAATTGACCCGAATAACTCCAGCGAGAAACACTATGTTCTCTTTGGAGGAGGAAGTGGTATTACACCATTATTCTCGATAGCATTGACAGTTTTAGATCAAGAACCTAAGAGTAAAATAACCCTGGTATACGCAAACCGGGACGAAGAATCCATCATTTTCAATGATTCGATTAAGGACCTGGAAGCGGAACACGCAGAACGGTTTAAGACCGTACATCTGCTCGAAAATCCGACTGAGGGTTGGGCCGGACTAACAGGAATGTTGTCTCAACCCAAAATTAAACAACTGCTTAATTTGCATTTAGGTGCAGAGCAGAACGGTGCTGAATATTTTATTTGTGGCCCAAGTGGCATGATGAAACTGGTGGAATCCAGTTTGCAGGAAATGAATATTGCGTCGGAGCAAATTCACCTGGAATATTTTACAGCTATCGAAAAAAAGGAGGCCGAACCTGTTTCTACAAGTGTCGAAGACGACGGCTCTCCCAAAACCGTAAAAGTGGAAGTATATGGCGACGAAGAAACGATTACGGTTGCCAACGACAAGACCATCCTTGAGGCTGCACAGGACGCAGGTCTAGATCCACCATTTTCATGTACGGTTGGCGTGTGTACAACCTGTCGTGCAAAAGTGCACAAGGGCAAAGTACGCATGGATGAACGCGAAGGGTTAAGTGATGCTGAGATTGAGGAAGGTTTTGTGTTAACCTGCCAGGCTCATCCACTAACTAATGACGTTGAATTGAGCTACGAGTAGGACTAGCTTACCTTCTTAGATATTAAGGTCTCCCAACCTTCTTCTATCTTTTTAATGGAAATTCCTTCATCGTAGTAGATGCCGTTATCCATTTTAGGTACTTTATAATCTTCAAAGCCCTCCGATTTAAGGTAACTTGTTAAATCGACGAGTTCCTCAAAAATCATAGTTTCTTTTTTCATAAGAGAAACAACCACTTTAGTCGCTTCTTCCTGAGCCACATCGTCGGTTTTTGCCACATTAAGCTTATCCCCTTTTTTATAATTTAAGAGCATTGCTTTTACATCGTCCAGATAACTATCTTCAATATTTGCAGGTACGGCAAGCGTTATGACCTTTTTATCATTTTTATTCAACCAGAATTGTGATCGGCAACTTGAGCTGCAAAAACGAGCGTTTTTTCGATTGGCAAGAAACTGGGCTTCACAGTTCTCGCATACCAATTCGGTCGACTTATGATTGGTTCTGAATCCCTTCGTAGTACGAAACATTCCTAATTCTAATTGCATCTTAACGTTTATTTGATGCAACAAAATTGGGCAATAAATACCTGCTATACAGGTTTAGCTTCCCACACTGTCTAAAATTGCAGACAGATTAACTTGTTGATTATGAAAATATTAACTAAACGGCTTGGAGAATGGATTCGAACATTGCTTTGCCATCCGTATTAAAGAGTTTTTCGCTAGCTGCGCGCTCTGGATGAGGCATCATACCAAAAACATTTCTTCCCTTATTGGTTATTCCAGCAATGCTATTTTTTGAGCCGTTTGGATTTGTATTCGCGTTTACGTCACCGCTCTCGTTGCAGTAATAGAACAGAACCTGATCATTATCTTCCAACGACCGAATCGTTTCAGGATCTGCATAATACCTACCTTCAGCATGTGCGATTGGTATCTTAACTACTTCATTTTTGTCCAGGTTCCCAGTGACCAGAGTATGGCTGGTGGCCGTTTTGAGATGCACATTTTCACATACAAAAAGTTGATCTTCATTTCTCAACAAAGCCCCTTCCAACAATCCCGATTCGCATAGTATTTGAAATCCATTGCAAATACCCATAACATATCCACCGTTGTTCGCATAATCCACAACAGATGCCATTATTGGACTGAGTTTAGCTACTGCTCCACTTCGCAAGTAGTCTCCAAAAGAAAAGCCCCCAGGAATAAAAATAAAGTCACAGTCTTTTAAATCTGTGTCTTTATGCCATAACTGTTCTACTGGGCTTCCAGTGGTCTCTTCGAGTACTTGAATCAAGTCGTGGTCGCAATTTGAACCAGGAAATATTACTACACCAAATTTCATTCGGCAAATTTACGACTCCCATAAGACTAACCTATACAAGTGTATAATATTCTCTCTTTTCGGTTGTATGCGATCGAATGACGCCTGCACTAATAAGATTTACAAGAATCTTAGATGCTCTCCATTTCGAAATATTGATCATCTTTCGATATTGATCAAGTGTGATTCGTTCATTCTGCGACAAATATTCCAAAATGGCTTTTTCCTTGCTGCTGAACTCAATCATTGTTCCCTGACCAGATGAGTTTCTTTTCAACACGTCTAAAACAATTTTGCTGGCCAATAAGGTTTTATCATTGACCCGAACATATGCCCACCACTTACCATCATCAGCTTTGGCATAATAGGGCTTATCCTCTCCCGGAATAATTTTGCATTCCAGAATTTGCTTTCCATAAATCAGGTGTTCCTGAATATCCAATTCAACTTCAGGTTTACAATAAAAACGAGCTGCTAAATCAAGCATATAAACTTCGTCCTCACTTTGTATTCCACAGACTTTTCTATTGTCTTTAACCCCCACCAGTAATGTCCCACCTTTGTGATTCGCAAATGCCGACATAGTCTTGGCAATCTTGGCTGCACTGGTTATGGCCTGTTTATAGTCCAGGCTAGTGCCTTCTCCTCTTTGCAGTAATTCATAAATGTGCTTCTTCACGTTTCGAAGGTATTCAATTTAACAAAAAAAGCCCAGACGTTTCCGTCCAGGCCCCCTGACTTAGTAGTACTCAAGTTTACTTAATAGATACAACTTTTGGCTTCGCTTTCTCTTTTTTGGGAATTTCGATTTCCAAAATTCCATTTTTCAATTCGGCTTGAATATTTTCAACATCCGCAATCTCCGGTAAGAAGAAACTACGTCTGAATTTGGCTACTTTAAATTCTCTCAAATGATATCTCTCCGTCTTCTCATCGTTTTTGTCTTCTTTTCCACCAGAAATAACGAGTTCATGATCCTTTACATCCAGCTTAATGTCTTTTTTGTCCATGCCAACTAAAACAAGGTCAATTTGAAATTTCTCATCGTCTTCAAATACACTGGCTTTTGGCGATTGGTGATGGTCCACTTGTCGGCCACCGTCGGACAATAAATCAGTAAAAAGGGCTTCGAATCCTGAAGGAAAAAATGTATCGGATAGAATGCTTTTTGCGGGTTTAAATTTTGTTAATGTCATTGTTCAATTTTTAAAATGTTTCTATGCCATTGACTCTTCAAGAGGCATGCCATTTAAAAATGAATCAATTATCGGCCATTTTGGCTTGTTTTTCTCCTTGAACTCGCCAAATATGTGCCATTTTGTCTTATTTTACAAGAATGAATCGATTCATCCCCATTTGTTCGTTTATCACGACGGAATTAAACTGAGAAGAAAACGACAACACCAACTCGTTCAATTGTGCCTTATCAGTAGCATTGTTTACCACCTGATTAAACACCACGACACCCCTGGGCTTCAGCACCGCCTTTAACTGGTCAACAAACCCAGACGTTTGAAATTCAGAAGGTACTTCGAGGTCCTGATATAAATCAACCACCACCATATCAAATCTCTCCGTAGCCGTTAATACATAATCCGCTGCATCGGTACAGATCAATGTAACGTCAGCGACCTTTTCGAAATAGGTTTCATAATACGCAATGACTTTAGACGAATATTCTATACCTACTTGTTTTACAGAGGGGCTACGCTCTTTTATTAGTTTAGAAACTCCTCCGGCACCAAAGCCCAGAATCAATACATCGTCTATCTTATTCCAGTCGATGGTCACTTCATCGAAAAACTGCTTGAACGCAACTTGAAGATTACCGTATGAATAATTAGCTTTTTTACTGTTAAGCATGGTCTTACCAGAATACAGAACTACTTCCAGCCATTCCTCATCGGTTATAAATCGATCGATTGGCACTGGCCATACAAAGGAGGCTAGCCATTTTAATCCAAATAAAAAACCCGTCCTTTTGAGACGGGTTTTATTAGAATATTGTTTAAAGCCCAAGCTTAGTCGATTTTCACAAACTTAGCGGCGCCTTTATGTGATCTGCCCTGGACACTGATTAGGTAATTACCAACTGTCAAGCCACTCACATCAATTGTTATATTTTTAGTAGCCTCTGTTACACGAACATCCTGAGTTCGAACAACCTGCCCATTGTAATTCAAAATACGTACAACTAAATCATCATTTTCCCGAATAGGCATAACGATTGAAAGTTGATCCTGAACTGGGTTAGGGTATACCTTTAACAATACCTTATTGTTCTTCGTAATGGGCTTAATTCCAGTCAACAAACTGTTTGACCTCCAAATACCTCGACCGTGCGTTCCGGCATATAATACGGCTCCTGTTCGAGCACCACTTTTCCATACCTTCTGTTCAACTTGTCGCATTTGAAGAACAGGCACTTTAGGCATGCTATCTTCATTATAGGTCCAGGTTGGTGTGTTAGCCATTCCATTTTGTGCCGTGTAAATACCAAACTCAGTACCCAAAATCAACACAGCTGGATTATCCACACTGATCTCTGCATCGTAGACTGGAAACCCAGGTAATGCCCCCTGAATACTTCTCCAGACTGGAAAAGAATCAAGTGCATTTTCTGTGATATACACGTAGCTCGTATTGCCGTAATTTCCTAGAGTTACAATGACTCTGTTTGGATTACTTTGGTCTACCTCAATATCAGTAACACTTCTGCTGTTCGGAAGATTGGTGTTAATATTAGTAAAGGTCAAACTATCAGAAATCATATTGCCTGGCAAATCTTGTGTATCCTTCATTTCAGTCCAAGACTGCTTATTTAAGCCATCTATCCGGCTTAATGTTCCAGAAGAATTTCCAGAAACAAACAAGGTTCCACCATCCGCACTTATCTGCATCATATGTGGTGTAAAAGGCGTTGCAGCTACTCTAAACCAGTATGGGCTTGGAATAGTTACAGGATTGCTCGCCATCCAGATTCCAGCGTTCAATGCGTAAAACATTCTACTTGACGAATCAACCAGGTCTTCCCACAATTGAATAGGAGTATTAAATATACCGTTGGCCTGTAACACGGTACGATCTGATTCCCGAACATTAACCATGTAATCTTTTATTCTTTCATCCCAAAAAGAAACGGTATTTCCACCGCCGTTTAAGGATCGTCTTAGATTTCCATTTTGGCTTTCCCCAAAAATGATATCCGGATTGATTACAGACACCTCACATTGGAAACCGTCACCTCCAATAATATCAACCCCAGCTTCAGGTGTGTTCCCATTACCATCAATAACAATTGTGTTATTATCTTGCGTTCCACCAATAATGATTCCGTTTGTCCCTGCAGCAATCCCATAAAACTGAGTGGTTCCATAACCGTTATACAAACTGGTATAATTGTCTAAGTCCGAATTCGTTGTTCTCGCAACCCCTCCATCAGAGGTGATATACATAATGTCTGGATTCGAAACAGTATCAAACACAATTAAGTGTTTATCTGAGTGAATACCTGTTCTGTTTGACTTATGATCGTTGGTACTTCCAACAATTCTCGGACCAGCCTCTGGTGTCCATTCAAAGAATTGAATCCCACCCATAAACAAGCGCTCTCTATTATTAGGATCAACTCCAATACACAGGTTATAACCACCCTGTGAGTGACAATAGCTGAATGTTTTATTATCGATGCTTTTCGTTCGTCCTGAAGTCACTAACCTTGGCACACTAAGTGGGGCAAAGAAGGAACTCGCAGGTCCAAAAATCTTTGCAAAATTCTGACCATTATCCGTTGATTTGAAAACACCAACCAAACCAGCATCAGTCCATACATCTGCCGTTGGCCCAGTAAAGTCAACATTTCCTGCAATCAACGCATATGTATAATTTGGATCCGCGTCAGAAATTGCCAAAACAATTCTTCTTACGCCTCCTAATGGTAATCCACTTACTGTTTTATAACTCCCATTTGTACTTGGAGTAGTTGAGCGATACACAGTACTGGTATAGGCCAACGCATTCCCATTGGCGTCAATTACAAAATCCTTTGCATTTCCTCCCAATACCAATGTCCATTTCGTGTCGTCATTTTCCTCACTTGCTCTTAAGCCCGTATTGGTACATGCATAAACAATGTTTTTAGTTGGGTGAGACACTACTTTATTTACATAGGCATAACCCGACGTTTGTAGAATTTTGGTAAATGTTTTTCCATCATCCGTACTCTTGTATATTCCACCACCTCGAAAACCTGGGGTGACCACTTCTTGTCCTCCACCACCGGTGAATGATTCTCCTGTACCGAAGTATATGGTACCGTTTTTGGTCTGGCAAATACTGGAAACCGACATATCCTCAAATTGGTCATCAATCGGACTCCATGATGCTCCTTTATTGGTAGATTTAAACACACCACCCATCACACCACCGGTATACATAACGTTGTTGTCGTTGCGGTCGATCAAAAGTGCGCGAGTTCGGCCACCTATATTATCTGGCCCTGCAAATTCCCATGAAAATGGAAAACTTGCTTTTCCATGATTCCGACCAAATCGAGCTAATTCATACTTGGCATTTGCGACATCCTGAGGATCTACCACACCCGTATATTGATTTGCTCTAAGGCTGTTCATATATTCAAACGCGCCTTTGGTGCTTTGAGTTGCTTCGACCTCCTGAGATCTTGGTTGATATACGCTTTCGCCCGTAGACAAGCTTTGGTACATCAAACCACCAGTAATGGCTAGCGCTCCGAACGCCAATAAGCCTAAGTAAACATTCTTCTTCATATTACTTTTTTATACAGTTTCTTTATATCGATAGGTTACAAATATTAGAAGTTATATACTTTTAAGCAAGCCTTATTTAACGAGAGGTTGGTTACGATTTAGCAACGGCTACTCGTGGGTTTGAAACACCCACATAAAACCTAGAAAAAAGGTTGGATACACCTTCGGATTATCGGCAAACGCCATTATGGGCAATCCGCCAGGAAAATAATCTATTGTAACACCAACATTCACCTGCTTAGACGTTCTTGAAAACTCCTGCCAGCTTATGGCAATATTCGCTCTTGCGAGTACACCTGGCCGGTAACTTATCTCATCCCACCCATCACCATTTCTGGAATAACCAATTATTTTTTTGGAATCGGGAACCCTCTCTGGAGAATAGCGTACGTTGTCTACAATTTGAACATCGCCTTCCTTCTCTTCTATACGAACATAGACTGGACGTTGCATTGCTACGGAGAGGCCTACTACAGACTGGAACTTTATTCCAACATTATTGAAACTTGACTTATCGACCAGAGACTTTGAGAAACCAACTCCTATTCGTGCCAATGCATTGTGGTTTAATTTACCAAAAACATAGGGCATTTTGTTTTCTACCTGATGGTTAACAATTTTAGACTCTTTGGTGTGTTTGTGTGTAACAAAATCGCCATAATAATAGCGCGACAACTGTGATTTTTTCAACCCAACCTCTTTTTGGAAAGTCAGGCCCAACCCATTGCTTCTCAGGGTAGCCCCTAAGCCAAAATTGGATATCCGATCTGATTGCGCCATTAACGCACACGGCATAATGACCATTGACAGGACCCAAACGCTATATTTTTTGCTCAAAAAAAACACTTGCTTTTTACCGATGTAAAGTTACAAATTTGAGCGCTCATTAACAAAGACCACAATGTCACTTACATCTCACGTTATTTATCGAGGCGAATTAAGAACGAATGCAACTCATTTAGCGTCGCAAAATTCCATCATTTCGGACGCACCAACAGATAATATGGGTAAAGGACAAAACTTTTCACCCACAGATTTAACGGCCACATCTCTTGCCTCATGCATGATAACGGTTATGGGAATTGCAGCGGCAAAACATTCTATCAAGTTTACAAACGTGTCAGCTGATGTGCTTAAAGTAATGGCTTCTACGCCAAGGCGGATATCAGAAATTCATGTCAGTCTTCATATTCACGAGGCATGGAATAGCAAAGAAAAGAAACTCATGGAACAGACAGCCTTAACGTGCCCAGTCGCTCAAAGTCTTCACCCGAACATATTACAAGAAATAAAATTTGAATACAAGGAGGGGTAACTAACTACCCATTGTAAGAATCAGAGGTTTCAACCTGACCAAAATTATTTGGACAACCTCTGTCACCTCGTCTTGAACTGCAAGAAGAAATTAATGCCGCAAATAGCAACCCAACACAAACCATGCTCAATACCTTTTTCATAATTTCCTTATTTTAGTGAACGCCTTACAATGAATAACGAATCACCATATAATATAGTGCAAAGTAATGAAATAATTGAGTTACTTAAAAACCCTGACGTCATTGATTTTATTGACAAACACTATGGCCAACGTCCTGAAAGTCTGGCATTGAGGTTCAGCAAATCGGTTGACTTCAATTTGTCTAAACTTACTCAAATATTACAATTGTACATGAAAGCATGGCATAAAATCCCAGCCTGGGTTGAAAACAGGTGCGCTCTTGACCATAAGAGCTATGCACAATGCACACATGCGCAGGTAGCCGAATTCAAAGCGGGATTGTTCAGCGGGAAACGGTTTCTGGATATGACTTCAGGACTCGGCGTCGATTCGTATTTCTTTTCCAAAAACTTTGAATCGGTCATCTCTCTAGAAAAGAATTTGAGCACCTTACAGTTTGCCCAATTCAATGCCCCAAAATTAGGCATTACCAACATTCAATTCATCAACTCATCCTGTGAAGAGTACTATCTAGACCAACATTTCGATTTGATTTATCTGGATCCGGACAGACGCCCAGATTCCTCTAATCAAGTGCGAAAACTGGAAGAGTACTCCCCAAATGTCTTTGAACTTCAACACTCCCTTTTGAAGAAAGCACCTGACGTGTTGATTAAGTTAAGTCCCATGATTGACCTCAATTATTTAGAAAATCGCCTCATCAACCTGGTAAGAATCTATGTAATATCATTCAAAAATGAAGTCAAAGAGGTGTTGGCTCATCTTTCTATAAAGCAACAAACCATCGAGCGGTTTGCTGTTGACATCACCGCAACTGGAACGGCTATTTTTACATCTGACTCTCCAACTGAGCACACGGCTTCTTACCAATCCTCTGGCGCCTACCTCATAGAACCTTTACGATCTATTATTAAAGCTGGACTATCCAGATCGTTTGCCATACAACATGATTTAAAATTCCTATCTGAGAAAGGCTTGTATTTCTTTTCAGACCAATACAATCCAGATCTTCCGGCCAGGCAGTTTCAGATTCTCGAAAAACTTGATTTTTCGTGGAAAGGCATTGCGAAGTTCTTAAAGTCAAATGGGATTAAAGCCATCAATATTGCTCAACGTAACTTCTTTGAAGATGTTCGGACCATTAGGCAACGACTTAAAGTGAATGAAGGTGGTGACCTTTTTCTCTTTTTTAGTACCGATAACGAAGGCAAGGCTGTTTGTTACTACGCCAAACCGTGTTAAGACCTTACATTTCTTTGATATAAGCCTCAATAGCCGCTGTCATAGACGGCGAATTGGGTGTTGGAGCAGGAATATTGTTGACCAACTCTGCAGCCACTATTGCTTTATTTGTGGAAGCACCCCAACCTGCAATGCGGGTTTCATTTTGCTTAAAGTCTGGGAAGTTATCAAACAAAGATTTGATGTCCGCCGGACTAAAAAAAGCAATGACGTCGTAAAATACGTTTTCAAGATCGCTGAGGTCGGCATTTACAGTTCTATACATGATTGCTTCTGTAAATTCAATCGAATTTTCATCCAAAAAATTAGGGATGGAGTCCTTTCGAATATCAGAACAAGGGAATAAGTACTTCTCCTTTGGATGGCTTTTAACCAGTTTCAAAAATTCCGGTTCACGACCTTTTCCGAAGAACATTTTTCGCTTTCGAAGTACCGTATATTTTTGCGTATACAACGAGATTCCTTCGTTGATACAAAAGTACTTCATGGTGGTTGGTAACTCCACTTTCAGTTCATCTACACAACGGAAGAAATTGTCAACCGCACTTCTTGATGTAAGAATGATAGCTGTATGATCTAGAATACTTAATCGCTTCTTTCTCAGCTCTTTAGCTGGTACTGATTCGACTTGAATAAATGGCCTGAAATCCAGTTTTAATTTATACTTATCTGCTAAAACGTGATAAGCGGTTTTTTTATCTCCGGGGTCTGGCTGAGAAACAAGAATACTTTTTACTTTCAAAATCCTTTCCTACTTTACTTTACATCTCTTTGGCAATAAAACGACCTATTACCAAAAGAGGTGTTATTTCAAGGGTGCAAAGATAAATAATTATATAAATTTTAGCGAAGGGGAAATAACGATTATAGATAAAAATGCTTTTGATTAACCTCCAAACCACGAAAACAGCCATGACAGCTAACAATATTATCCTTAAATAAAATTTACCTTCGACACTCGGCAAATAGTACCATGCTATGAGCAGCGGAAAAACCAACAGAGTGACCGCATACATCATATGACTTAGCCCCACTACCATTAGGCTTCCTAAAATCTCTGCCTGTAGCACCAAACCCATGATGTAGTGAATGAAATATTTTAACGTGTAAGCGAGACAAACGGCCATTAAAATCAATAGGTACAGTCTAAATCCTTTAACTAATGTAAAATTAAAGTCAAACGGTTGGAAAAGAAAAACTCCTAACGCCACAACAATACAACTCACTAAAATTTGCAACAACAACACGTAGTTAATCCCCAACCCCTTGTCCATTTGTTCAAATTGGAATTTAATATTGGAAAAAGCCATGCGTATGGCCATATGGTGCTGCATAAGTCCTACACTTCGAACTACACCTACCAATATAAGTACAACGACACCTACCAGAAACACCCATTGAAAGGGTACGTGATATCGGTCTACATTTTCGGCAACCACAGATTCTGTGATGCCAGTATTGGTAAATTCCTGAACCAACTGAAGAAAAAGAAAGTTGCTGTGTATCGACAGTCCACCACACCAATCAGATAGTGCATGAACCAGACACTCCAAATAAGACCAAACCTCCAATGTCATTTGGCAAAAATAGGGGTTAAACCGTTTGCTTTGATCGGTTAATTATTTCCGTATAATATGCTTCATACTGAGGGCATATTTTGTCAATATCGTAGGTTTTAGCATGTGTTAAGGCGTTTGTTTTAAACGTTGCTAGGGTCGTGTCGTCTTTCAATATTTCTAAACTACGTGCTGCCATCTCTTCTACATCACCGACATTGCAGATAAACCCTGTCACACCATCAATATTTACTTCGGGCAAGCCTCCAGTGTTTGACGATACTACGGGCACCTCACAAGCCATGGCTTCCAACGCCGCCAAACCAAAACTCTCTGTTTCTGAGGGCATTAGAAACAAGTCGCCAATAGACAAAATCTCTTCTACGGCATTTTGCTTTCCAAGAAAACTAACCTTATCGCAAATTTCAGATTTACGACATTCTCTTTCCAGTCGATCTCGTTCGGGACCATCTCCCACCATTAATAATCGGGCTGGTATTTTTTCCTGAATACGTTTAAATATTTCGACCACATCATCTACCCGTTTCACCTTTCTAAAATTGGACGTATGTATAACGACCCGTTCGCCATTAGGCGCAACAGCTAACTTAAAATGCTCTTTCGGTTTTTTACTAAACCGCTGTATATCAACAAAGTTGGTGATTACTTCAATATCCTTTCTTAGGTCGAAAAGGTTTAACGTATCTCTTCGAAGGCTTTCAGAAACCGCCGTAATTCCATCGGAATGGTGCAGCGCATAATTTATGACTGATTCATACGTCGCATCACGTCCCACAAGGGTAATATCTGTACCGTGGAGGGTGGTAACAATAGGAATGTATATACCATGTTCCTTTAGGACATTTTTAGCCATTACAGCTGCTGCCGCATGTGGTATGGCATAATGAACGTGTAAAATGTCAAGCTCTGCAGATTTTACGACTTCTACGATCTTACTCGACAAAGCGATTTCGTAAGGTGGGTATTTAAACAGTGGGTACTGAGAAACACTAACCTCATGATAAAACAAATTCTCACTAAAGAAATCTAAACGCGCAGGTTGGTCATAGCTAATAAAATGTACTTTATGCCCAACGGCCCCCATCGATTTGCCCAACTCGGTAGCAACTACTCCGCTTCCACCGTAGGTTGGGTAACAAATTATTCCAATATTCATTTATGCAATTAGTTAGCAGTTAACTCAACAACCTGACGAGGCTCATGTTGTTGAACAACGTTAATAATAGATGAAATGTGATCCGGCGTTGTTCCACAACATCCACCGGCAATATTAACCAGTCCACTTTCGGCAAACTCCCCTACGACCCCAGCCATATAATCCGGGCTTTCATCATATTCACCCATTTCATTTGGTAGGCCTGCATTGGGGTGGGCACTTACTGCACATCGAGCAACATCGCTCAATTCTTTCAGAAATGGCCGCATTAATTCGGCACCTAAGGCACAATTTAGTCCGACAGAAACAGGGTTTGCGTGAGCAATTGAATTCCAGAATGCCTCAACGGTTTGACCACTCAGTGTGCGGCCGCTGTTGTCCGTTATTGTACCCGAAATCATTATCGGAATCTCTATGTCGCGTTCATCTTCAAGCTCTTTAATGCCAAAAATGGCCGCTTTACAATTTAATGTATCTGTGATGGTTTCTATGAGCAAAAGATCTGACCCACCATCTAGCAACCCACTTGCCTGTTCTTTAAACGCAACGACTAATTGACTAAATGTAACAGCTCTAAAGCCTGGATTTGAAACGTCTGGTGACATAGACGACATTTTAGTTGTCGGCCCTATCGAACCCGCAACAAACCGGGGTTTATCTGGCGTTAATGCGGTGTATTTATCCGCTGCTTTTCTGGCTAACTTCGCACCTTCTAAGTTGATCTTATACGAAAGTTCTTCCATATGGTAGTCTCCCATAGAAACCGTATTCGCATTGAATGTATTGGTCTCTATGATGTCGGCACCGGCTTCAAGAAATTTTTTGTGAATTGTGGTAATTATGTCTGGCTGTGTAATGCACAGCAAATCATTATTTCCTTTTATAGAGTGAGCAAAATCTGCATATGCCTCACCCCTATAATCTTCTTCAGATAATTTATATTCTTGAATCATGGTTCCCATAGCGCCATCCAAAAAAAGAATGCGTTGGGTTAATAGATCAGTAAAATATTCACGTGATACCATAGGGCAAAGATAATCTACATCGTCTCGTTTGAAGACATTATTCTACTTTAAAACCAAACGAAATTGAAATTGTTCACATCCAGGACTTAATTATAGACCCAGAGCAAAATTGGTTTAGTAGATTGGTCAATAATCGGCTCTAATTTCGATAAGAAATTGGGCGATATGGTAGGGCATCCTTCACTTCTACAAATGCCAAAAGTCGCTTCATTGTCGGGAACACAACTGTGAGAATGCAGCACTACAAATCGTTCAAAAGCATTTGAATTGCTTTTATCCAACCCATGCAACTTATAAGCTGTTCCAAAACTTCCATCATACTTATAACCCACTTTATACATACCAATGGAAGTACAATTACTTCCTACCTCATTGCTAAACGACGGTTTAACAGTCATATAGTCCTGGCAGTGCCCGTGCGTAACCAAACCACTAAATAAAACAGAGTCGTTCGTTAGGTTGACCACAAAAAATCGTCTCTTTCCTGAACGTAAGTGCATATCTGTAAGAAATGCGGTTTCTTGATTGAAACCCTGCGTATTACAATATTCTTTCGCCTGAGCAAAACGCTCTGGGTCGACACGTTCTCGTAATTCCTCTAATGCTTTTTTTGAAATGGTCGGTTCGTCATCGGGCGTCCCCCCTTTTTGCTCACTCGACATATCGCAAGACAACAACCCAATGCAGAAAAAAATAAGGATTCGTTTTGGCTTCATTGTTTAATCAACTCGCCAAAACAGTTATTTAGTATTCGAGAGATTAACTAAACTTTTAGCGAAGAATCATTTTGTAGTGCATAATCCCTGCTTCCTCAAATTCATCTCCTTCGGTTTCAAAACCATAACGCTTATACAAGTTACACGCTTCCAATTGAGAATGCAGATAAACGTTATCCTTGCTAGGCAAATCGGCTAAAACGGCCTCCACAATTTTTCCTCCAATACCCTGGTTCCGGAATGAAGCCAACACTGCAAATCGCTCAAGTTTAATACCATTTGGTGTCCTTCTCCATCTGGCGGTTCCGATAGGTTCACCTTCTGCGCGAGCCACAAAATGGACCGAGGTATCTTCAAACTCGTCATACTCCAACACTGGATCTACTTTTTGTTCTTCAACAAACACGGTTTGCCTAATTGCGAAAATAGCATCCAACTCCTTCCCACTTAACACCTTGTCTACGGTTACCTCCATATGTAATTGCTTTCTATGCCAATCGTCGCCCAAAACGACTACTTCAAATTTACGGCGTTTATGTCTGGTATTACAAATATGTACTGTTCATTTTCAATTCCCTTCAAAAAAGAAAACAGTTCAAAAAAAACTGCTAATTTTGCCGTCCTTTTCAATAAAGTAAAAAATTCAATATACGATGAGTATTTCTTCAATCGAAAACATCTTAGGAAACGATACCGATTATTTATTAAACCATACGTCAAAAACGATTTCAAAGGACCGACTTCATTTACCTGGTCCAAATCATATTGACAATGTCTGGGGGATTTCTAATCGAAGTCCACAAGTGTTGCGTAGCATCAGTCAGTTAATGAATAACGGTCGATTAAGTGGCACAGGTTATGTATCCATCTTACCTGTAGATCAAGGAATAGAGCACTCTGCCGGTGCAAGCTTTGCTCCAAACCCTGATTACTTCGACCCTGAGAATATCATCAAATTAGCTATTGAGGGAGGATGTAATGCGGTGGCTTCCACCTTCGGTGTTTTGGCAAGTGTGTCGAGAAAATACGCTCACAGAATTCCGTTTATTGCGAAGTTGAACCACAACGAACTTCTGACCTACCCAAATACATTTAACCAAATTATGTTTGGTTCTGTTGATGAGGCATGGAATCTTGGCGCAACAGCGGTTGGAGCAACCATCTATTTTGGTTCAGAAGGGTCCGAAAGACAAATTATTGAAGTTGCTGAGGCTTTTGAGAGAGCTCATGAATTAGGAATGGCTACCATTTTGTGGTGCTACCTTCGAAATAGTGGTTTCAAGAAAGACGGAACAGACTACCATGTTGCTACAGATATAACTGCGCAGGCCAATCACCTTGGCGTAACTATTCAAGCAGATATCATCAAACAAAAACTACCTGAAAACAACGGTGGATATAGCGCCATTGGTTTTGGCAAAACCCACGAAAAAGTATATTCCGAACTTACGTCAGATCATCCTATCGATTTGTGTCGATACCAGGTTGCTAACTGCTACATGGGTAGAGCGGGCCTGATTAACTCTGGAGGTGCCTCTGGAAATAATGATATGTTTGACGCTGTAAAAACTGCTGTAATCAACAAAAGAGCCGGTGGATGTGGCTTGATCTCAGGTAGAAAAGCATTCCAAAAACCAATGAAAGAAGGTGTTCAACTTCTGAATAGCATTCAGGACGTTTACTTGAATGAAGAAATTACAATCGCCTAAACGTGCGTTTAGTTGATGTTGTTT
>CAYZWM010000064.1:0-18572 GCA_964482155.1 uncultured Chitinophagaceae bacterium
CAATTTATGGGTAGTAAACTGTATTACATTTATCAGGTTGTAGAAATGGAAAATAAACGGTTTGTGATGCAAACATGCGATGGACCTTTTCCGATGAAAACTACCTACGAGTGGGAAAGCATTGATGAATCAAACACCCACATGACCTTAATCAATGAAGGACAACCTGCTGGATTCTCTAAGTTTGTATCTCCATTTATGTCTATCATGATGCGGATGGCGAATCAGAAAGACCTAAAGAAATTGAAGTCGTTGTTAGAGAAGCAATAAGCATTGACAGGAACAAAGAACTTTGATCATCTTGTTGAAGACCTGTTTCGTCATGAAGCAGGGCGAATGACGGCTGTATTGACCAAAATATTTGGTCTAAAACACATTGATTTTGCTGAAGATATTGTCCAGGACACTTTCGCTACCGCGATCAACAACTGGTCTCTAAATGGAATCCCTGCAAATCCTCCTGCATGGCTATATAAAGTAGCTAGAAACAAGGCTACTGATCAGATCAGACGCAACCGATTTACAGAAGAACTGGATGTTTCTGAAGGCAATCAGCAACTTCTTCGATCGGAATATACGGTTGAATATGCCATGAATAAGTTGTGGATGGAAGACACCATTAAAGACGACTTACTGCGAATGATGTTTGCCTGTTGCCACGAAGACATTTCGTTGGAGAGTCAGGTTACCTTAGTACTAAAGACACTTTGTGGCTTTAGTACAGCTGAGATCGCAAGTGCATTGGTGGTTAACGAACAAACCATTTCCAAACGTCTTTATCGCGTCAAGGAGTTTTTCCGTAAAAATGAAATTAAACCCAGTTTTCCACCAGAACATGAGCTAGAGACCCGAGTCAATGCGGTATTAACCTCCATCTACTTGCTCTTTAACGAAGGTTATAGTTCCACACATAGTGCATTACCGATACGAAAAGACTTGTTGAATCAGGCGATGTATCTGTGTAAATTATTGTCGGAAAATAAGCGAACTGCCATTCCAGAGGTGTTAGCTGCCCTAGCATTAATGTGCTTTCACACCGCGCGAATCGAAAGTAGAATTGACGAGGAAGGCAATATTGTATTGTTGGCCGATCAGGATCGATCGCGTTGGAATAAAGAGCTGATCGATCGGGGTTTTGGGTATTTGAACGATGCGGCAACCGGAAGTCACTTATCCACCTATCATTTCGAAGCGGCCATAGCCTATGAACATTGTATAGCTCCGAGTCTAAAAGAGACCAATTGGACTCAGATTCTATTGTTCTATAACGTGGCGTTGGGTATGAATCCGGGGCCTGTGATTTCGTTAAATCGATTAATTGTTTATCACCAGGTCCATGGATTAGAAGCGACCTTACTCGAGGCGCAAAATTCGGAGCATAAAAAGGAATGGGACAGAAATTATCTGTTTCACAGCTTTATGGGCGACTTGTTCAAAAATAGCGATATCAAGGCATCAACGACTCACTACAACAAAGCCTTAAAACTGGGGCAAAACGCGACAGAAAAGCGAGTAATTCAGGGAAAATTGAAACTGCTTAAATCAACTGATTCTTAGAGGTTTAAATGCCGCCTGCTCGTATTCAAATCGATTGCTTATCTTTGGCTTGAGTAAAGTAGTTTATTGACAATGTATCGTCGCTTAAGTAGTCGCTTAAAATGGAACATATGTAAGGTGGGATTGACCTTTTTGGTCAGTGTTTGCTGTGTGATGGTTTATGGTCAATCGAAAGTCAATATTACCTCGACCATGCCTTCCGGAATTGACCTTTGCGGCCAATCAGAAGCTTTTTCATTCAATGTTAGAAACATTACGACCGGAACGGTCACCGGGCAGTCTATAAAGTTGAGTTTGCCAACCGGTATGTATTATGTTAAAGGCTCCATAAATGGAACTGGAACGTCTGAAAAAAGTACGTCAAATCTTCAGTATCCGGAGTTTAATCTTCCGGATTTGAACATCACCCAAAGTGTAACCATTACCCTTGATATCATCGCAGATTGCGGAATAGAGAGCTTCTTAACCAGTGGTGGTTTGCCTATAATAACTGCCGAAGCAACCTATTCGGGCGGTACAGCAAATCATAAAACACTTCCGTTAAGTATTCAGCAACCGTCCATAAATGTAATATCCATAAGCAACCAATTCTATACGGGAGATTTAAAAGAAACGTTTGTTCGGGTTATTACGATTAAAAACAGTGGTAAAGGAGCAGTTCGAGGTTTTAAGATTGAACAAATTCCTGAAAAAGGCATCCGTTTTATGGGTGTTGGAAACGGTACCAATACGGTTAGTGGAGATACGTTTAGAACGGTTTTTGACAGTGCTCATTTTAAAAATATTGGGAATAAAGATGCATTTCTGTCGTACAACGAGGAAATAACCATTTTCGATACGATTCGAATTGATGCCTGTAATCAACTTGGAGAAAAAATCACCCTGGATTGGGGTTGTAATGGGAAAATTTGCAAGACCCTTGTTTACAGTGCAAATGTTAGCTTGAGAAATAAAGCACCCAACCTGGTGTTTGTTCCTAGTGCGCAAAATTCAACGTGTTTTGATCCTTCCATACCCAGTCCACAACAATTAATTATTGTCAATACGGGTAACGATACAGCCAGAAACGTGGCCGTCGAAATTTTTCAATCCCTCAGCGGTGGTTTCAACAAAACGCTAATTTCTTATATCGATACATCCGTTCTTACGGTTCGCAAAGGACTGGCTGGCACCAAAACGAAGTTTAAACCCAAATCGGTGCAAATGACCAACAATTCTGGGGCGTTAAGTTGCTTACCCAGCAATCCGGTTGGTTATATGGAGTTAGACCTTATGTCGATTGCACCCGGCGATTCCATAGTGTTGAACTGGACAAGTAATTCATGCTGTACGCAAAGCTGTATTTCGTACCTGTACGTGCATCGATGGCGTTATAAATCAACCTACAAAGATCAATGCGATTTAGAAATTACGAAGATCGAATCCTGGGGCGGGGTTGGATACGGTCAGTATCTCTCGTTTACACCGTTTACACCAACCGATATTAACGATGGAGATACGGCGAAGTATATATTTAATGTGACCAACGCCTACTTTATGGCCAATACGTCGAATTCGGTTTTTGATCTGTATTTCGAATTGCCATCGGGTATAAAGCATACGCTTAAAACATCTGATTTTCAATTCTCAAGCGCTACAGGACAGACATGGAGTCCATCTAAACTCACCATGGTCGGAGATAGTGTGCATGCTCAGTTTAAAGGAAAACCTACCATTACTTTGATTCGTTCTGAGCTGGTTATTAAGGTGATAGGAGATTGCTCGCAAAGCAGTACGAACTCAGACGAAACGTATAGTTTCTCGTTCAATTATACACCGAATACCACCTGCACGAATCCATGCCAATTTCAAATGGTGTGCATTTCAGGTAAAATTCGCGTCCATTGCGATAACCGATGCCCAGGTGGATTGAAGTTTGGGGATTTTGATTCGTATCGAATAAGTTATGGCAAACCAGACAACAACAATGATGGTGTTGCAGATGCCACAGGCAGTTTGGATATGGACAAGATTAAGACCGAACGCGTTATGTATGGCGATACCTTGCTTACCGTGTTTAGAGGTCGGATAAACAATTACGGCAGCGTAACTACCTGGACACGATTGACAGCATCTTCATACATTCCGTATGGTAAGTTTTTGGAAGTTGGCGAAGCAAAAATTCGAATACTGCGTTCCAATACACAACTGTATAAGTGTGATGTAACCAGCACCTACACAACCAGCGGAAATAATAGAACATTTAACTTCGACCTGGGAACGGCGTCGTTAATTTCATCTGGATGTCCTCTTTATTCGGGCTTCAATTATCGATCGTCAGACAGTGTAGAATTGCATGTGAAATACGTTGTTGCTACAAATCCGGGCAATTTATTTGCCGAAATAGCAATGACCAATGTGTTCTACTTGCATACCGTGGCCAATCCAGCACCTTACCAGCGCTATCAATGCGATACGTTTTCTGGTAAATTTATGTTGGCAGGCTATTATTTTACCAATTATGGTCGCGGAATTTATAAAGTAAATGGGTGCAACGATATCGTGGTGAGCCAGAACTACTACTTGAGTGTTGGCAATTGTTGCGGCAATTATGCAGGAGGTAATTTATTTCCTTTTGAATATCGCAAATGGGCCAAACCGGATAAACTCATGGTTATACCACCCAAAGGGTTCAGTGTCATTCATTCTCGCTTGTATGACTACAGAACGACAGGAACAGGAACGTATCAATATCAATATCAAGACACGTTAAAGAACATGACCCAAAATGGGGATACTGTTTTTTATGACGTGTCGGGTTTGTTTGACGATAAGGGAGGGAGTTTTAAGATAAGTGATGACGGCTTTTTTGGCGTTTGGTATATAAAACTTAGACCCAATTGTGCCGCTCGTGAGGGCAAGAGTTTTGTTCGCTATGGCTTTGACTTTCAGAAGTATAACTACCTTGGGTCAGGCAAAGAACGCGTCTTTACAGCTTCTCAAAACGATCAAATTGAATACAGCGCACCTGTTCTGGGATTTAACACGCTTAGTGACGATATAAGTGCCGATTCTGATACGGCCATTTGGCAGGTAGTCATTGACAATTCATCGCCGGTTTCGCTATCGAAAAACGTATGGTTAGCCGCACAGGATAAGGGCAATTCCCAAATAGTTGAGATCATTGATGTGGCAACCATGAAACCATTAACCTCGATCAATGACGTCTTCCAATTGGGTGATCTTGGACCTGGAAAACGAATTACCTTATTGGTGAAAGCTACTTTTATTCAATGTTATAGAGATAGCTTCAATTTGTATCTCGGACACGATTGCGATACCTATCCGGATAGCCTGGGTAATGCACGTTGCATCTCAAATTATCGAACCCTGGCCTACACGCCAAAAACGACGCTTCTTGAATCTTCCATAAATTCTCAGGACTCTGTAATTGATCTATGTGCTTTCAATACGTTTTCAATTTCTGTACGGAATTTAGCCAAACCGAGAGCCTACGACCTTACCATTGACCTGTTTCTTAGGGATGGTATGATATTAAAAGATACGGCATACGTATTTATTCCAGGTTCTTCAGACTCCGTTCGCTTACTCAACCCAACAGACATGGGAGGAGGACAATACAGATGGGATATTAGCCAATACAGTGCTTTTTTGGATACCAACGGATTGGCCGGTGTGACGTCTAATGACGTGAATGAATACACCTTAAAATTTCAACTATCAACGGATTGCGACTTTGTAAGTTCGACCTACTTTTTGGCCCGTCCAGGTGGTAAATTGAGGTGTGGTAAAGAGGTGTTAACCAGTTTTTCGGCCAGTAAAACCATGGACATTAAAGGCATTGTGAAACCGTACTTCAGCCACTTGAAATTTGAGAAAAAACCCATCGATATTTGCAACTATGATGGCGATAGTCGAATGTCATTTATCAATTTGGGGCCAGATACCACTGGAGTCAATGACTATATCCAATTGCTGTTACCGAAGGGAATTTATCTGGATACCACCTACATGGTTGGAGAACGAAATACCCCTTTGTCAAAACCGACCATACGCCACGGAGTGAGATATACCGGGTTGTGGAAGATACCAAACGGTGTGGGTACTGGAGATTCTGTGGTGTTTAAGTACAGAACGTATGTAAATCCAGCTGAATTGGACTGTGGGACAACACAAATTGTGGCTCAATCTGTTGTTGCTCAACCGGCCTTATGTGTTAAGGACAGTACAATATGTGATATTGACGTGAGTACAAGCAGCGATTTGCTGCTCGATTCAGTTAAAAAAGGCATTTATCAACTTACCTTGATCGATGCGATTAGTAAACCAAAAAACTCGGCTGAAGAGGTGAACCTCACGTATTCAATTGGTAATACAGGGTCTATAAAAGAAGCCGGAATCCTCATGCAGGTTAAAGTGGTTGCAGATACCAATGGGAATGGAAAATTCGATGTCGGAGAGCCCATTGTTGCTCGTGACTCCATTCTTTTGGTAATTGCCACAGGGCAGACGCTAAATCGCTCCATTCTTTTTCCGTTGGCCTCTAAATATGCGTGTAACCTTTTATTGGTTGTCGATTCTACGAATTGTGTATGCTCGCAAACGACCTTAGTGTTAAACCCAATTCGATTGATCAATGCAGGCATAGATACCCTTGGTTGTTCGAGAGTAAATCTTCCGATTGGAACCAGCCCAATGACTGGGGCTACGTATAATTGGAAACATTCGGGTGTACTCGATCCCGATAGCAGCAAGACCTATTTCAATTTTATTAATGCGACCAAAAGTGTCAATACCTATCAGGTGATATTGGAAACCAATCGCGGGAGTTGTTCCACAACAGACACCGTAGAGGTTACCCTCTATCCAGCAATAATAGCAAACCTTCAGGACAGTGCTGATCTGTGTGTAGGTGACCAGGTCATCATAGGAGATTTTCCAACAGGTGGCGTTGGTTTACGGCAATACCAATGGTCTCCGTTGGATAGCTTAGGCAGTCCAAACAGCCCCAAAACGCAGGCTTCACCAACTCAATCGACACTATATAACCTATCCATTATCGATGCGCAAGGCTGTGAGTTTAAAGACTCAACCTGGGTCAGTGTTCATCAAATACCGGATGCCCAATTTACGTTTAGAGATACATGCGTTGGCTTAAATTACTGGTTTGTTGATCAAACCACGGCTGGCGGTTTTCCCATTGACTCGATTATCTGGGACTTTGATAACGGATCTTCGTTTACCAATACTTCACCGTCTTTTACTCCTGTAGATGAAAGCCCGATTCGGCTTAAACTTACCGTATTTGATGGTCTGGGTTGCATGGATACCGCATCTCAACTGATCAATCCATATCCGCTGCCAATCGTCGATTTTTCAGTTGGTGATTACTGCCAATTTGATACCGTCGTAGCCAGCAATTTAAGTACCATAACCCAGGGGAGTTTAACTCACGTTTGGTCCATAGGCTCAGAAACCTCGAGTGCAACAGACCTGAGTCATATAGAAAAGAACTACGGCTCGGTAGAGATTGAACTGGTGTCAACATCCGATTTTGGCTGTGTCGGAAGTAAAAAGGACACCATAAGCGTCTTCGAAAAACCACGTATTTCAGTTTCTTCGTCAGATATATGTTTACTTGACACGAGTGGTTTTAAGGTCAATGTTACCCTGGTTACTTCCGACGTAATAACGTCGTATTCCTGGAATTTCGGAAGCGGCAATACCTTTACTTCGAAAGGCGATACATCGTTTGTTTTTAACACTGAAGGGACGTATTCAGTTCAAATTGAGGGTGTTACCAACAATGGTTGTTTAGATACTGCAGTCGCATCGGTTGTTGTTTATCCATTGCCACAAGCCGATTTTACAGTGGTTGATGCCTGTCTTGGAGACTCTGTTGAACTGAGTGATCAAAGCAGCCTGTCGAGTGGTACCATAGATCAATATGTTTGGAATATGGGCAGTGGTTTTATCACTGGCAAGACGAAAGAAAAACATAAGTTTAATACTACTGGTGTCCATTCTGTAAAATTAATTACCGTAAGCAATCGCAATTGTCGAGATACGATTCAACATGATGTGAATGTGCTCTACGTTGAAAAACCAAATCTAAACATCACGGGCAATTGTCAATTCACCCCTATAAATATGGTGTTTAATCCAGTGACGTCTGATTCTATAAATACGATTACATGGACGGTTGACGGAAATCAGTTTGTAGGTGGTACGACCACCAGTCAACGATTTAATACGTATGGGGTTAAAGATGTGTTGATCGAACTGGAGTTTACCAATGGATGCACCTCAGACAGCCTGTTTAAAGTAACGATTGACGAGAAGCCCACAGCTGGATTCAATTGGACCTTACCCTGTGAGGACAACCTGGTTGATTTTTCATCAACGTCAACCACGCCTACGTCAACCCTTACCACGTACATCTGGGATTTAGACGATGGAACAACACCTGGAACTTCCCAATTTAATCACACCTATGCCAATATAGGTGTATACGATGTGACCCTTGAAGTGGTCAACACGTTCAACTGTCGGGATACGGTTATGAACCTGGTAACAATCGACCAGATGGTTACCCCGGATTTTGAAATTATGGACATTTGCATGCTTGATTCGCAGGTTATACGTGAATTGAGTCTAAACCGTTTAGTGGATATATCGAAGATTGTCTGGGATATGGGTAACGGTCGGCAGGTACTTGCAAAAGATAGTTTTGAATATATGTATGATCAACCGGGTACGTTTATGGTAACCTTAACCTACGAAACCAATCCGAATTGCACCTATACCACCCAAAAACCGATAACGGTTTACGACTTACCGATAGCGGGATTTTACATGGATCCAGACCGAACTGATATCGTAAACAGCCTGGTTAATTTTACCTCTACGGCCATAGATGCGACTGATTATTTGTATGAGTTTTCCAACGGTCATTCGTCAAACCAAATTAACTTTAGTTACGAGTTTCCAGATACAGGAACGTATACCATCAATCAAACGGTCGTAAGCACCAATGGTTGCAGGGATGTTTATTCAGACCAAATCATTATTGACTTTGTTGTCCATATACTTATTCCCAATGCATTTCACCCAAACAACGATGATTTTAACAATTCGTTTTCACCACAGGGATTGGGTATAGGTCGATATGATCTCCGTATTTATAGCCGTTGGGGTGAACAAATTTATCATTCAGATAAGAGTCAGGCATGGGATGGGGGAGATGCCCTGATGGGAGCCTATTTCTATATGTTAACCGTCTATGACTATCGGAACATCCCGCATAATTATTCAGGAGTCGTCCACTTAATGCGTTGACACAATGCTGCTTTATTCATGAAATCAAGCAATTCAACCTCAAATTCACTCACTAGGCCTGTTGTTGCGATTATTCTGAATACGATTTTGGGGCTGGCCATTCTTACCCTTCTTAAGGTGTTTCCACTTCCATTTTGGTTGCATCCATCCATTCCCATCTTACTTGTTTTTGTGGGCTTCAATTATGGTTTGGCGGCCCTATTTAAGCTCAAAGAAGAGTTGAGGGATTTTTGGTCAATGGACAAGTTTGCCTACATATTGGTAGGTACTGTCATTGGTGCTCTGATTGGTTTGTTCCCGGAACTTATTTGCCTGATAGGCTTCGACCAGCCGGACGGTTTTGAGGTGGATATGGATATATCGTTTTACGCCATTGGAATTACATTGACCGTGGTGGCCTGGGAAGAACTTTGGTTTAGAGGTGTATTTCTCAATTATTGTCGGCGGTTTTTATCGCCATCGACCATATCCTGGATGGTGGGTTTGGCTTTTATGGCTGTTCATGCATTGAACCCCCAAGTCGATTTATTGGTTAGCGGCCCAACCCTGTTTTTTGCAGGTGCGTTCCTCACCCTGGTCTACTTTGTATACGAGACTATTTGGTTGCCTATCGGCCTTCATTTTGGCAATAATCTATTCGGATCAATGCTCGGAGTACATACAGGCGATCCCATAATCTTTGGTGAAGATGGATACCTAAATGCACTGATATTGGCTATTCTTTACCTTGGTGTATTGATCAGGCTACGGAATAGAAAAAGGTCAGTTCCCCGTGAACAAAGGGCTCAATAGGCTTTCGACCTATGTATCTTTTTTTTATTAAATTCGTCTAGACCCAACTCAACGGGCACGTTTTACGTCGTATAGATGATAAAAGTACGAATGTTTTTAATCGATTAATTGCATAGTAGTATGAAAAATTTTGTCTTTAGTTTGCTTACTCTGAGTCTTATTTCTTTTATGATTTCCTGTTCTGGAGATGATCCAGATGTTATTATAGATGACACTCAACCCAAGTCTGGTGTCTTTGAATTTGACCAGGCGGGTTCCTTCGAATTTAAAGTTGAAGGGGAGAATGTCACAGCCACGATTACCCTGGTGGGAGCCGGAGGTGGTGGTGCTGGTGGTGTCGGATTTAATAATGGTGCTAAATCTACTGGAGGTGGAGGTGGAGGCGGAGCTGGAGAAGTTAAGTTGGTTGGTGATGTTTCATTGCAATCCAATGTGACCTATATAGCCGAAGTGGGTGAAGGAGGTTTTGGCGGATCTAAGAACAACAATGGTGTCAATGGTAAGGGGTCGGCAATCGTTTTGGCGCAGGTTCAATGGCATACTGCCGAAGCGGGATCAGGAGGCAAGAGTAATACCATTGGAGATAACCTTGGCGGAAGCGGTGGTATTGGATTTCCCAAAGGTGGTAGAGGAGGTGACGGTGATTTCCTGGATGTGAACTGGGATGGACCAGCCGGTAGCGGTGGCCCAGGTGGTAACAATCAAAGCGGCTATGGATTTGGTGGTCAGGGAGGTGATGGAACCGAAATAAAGAACAATGCCATTGCTTCAGACGCAGGGTCTGGTCTGGAAGGTGGAGATGGCTATGTGAAAATAGAATGGAAGACGAATTAAATGACCAAATAAATGAACCAAACCAACCAACAACCACGTGTATCTTTAACCTTTAAGTGTTCCGAGAACTAGGACAAAATGACATCTAATGAACAAGGACGTTTTTGCGCGGAGTGCAACGTAAACGTGTTGGACTTTACTCAATCTGCCAGACTCGAAGACATAGATCAAAGGGAAATAGCCTCAGGGTTGTGCGGTCGATTTTACTCGTTTCAGGTTGAAAATGAAAACCGGGGTTGGCGAGACGTAATCATATCCAAATACCAAAAGATTAATGCAAAACCATCGCGGTTTGGTCATTTTTCCAAAATGGCGGCTGCTTTTGTGTTTCTCGTATTAATTTTGGCTGGCTGTGCATCCAGAAGGTGTACGCAAGTCATGGGTAGATTTGTGAAAGTCTCTGACAATCCAAATCCGCCTCAAATTGAGAACCAAGTCATCCGTCATGGAAAGCCAATAGTAGACTAAGAAACAAGGGATATTATGACAACGATTAACCCATATTTAACATTCAACGGAAACTGCATGGAAGTCTTCGAGTTCTACAGATCCGTGTTCGGTGGCGAATTTCAATATGTCGGAAAGTTTAAAGAGATGCCTCCGCATCCAGATTATCCCGTATCTGAAGGCGATATGGAGCGAATTATGCATATTTCCTTACCCATAAGCGACGGATCAACCCTGATGGGAAGTGATTCGTCAGAAGCCTTCGGAATAGCAGGTGTTGTTGGTAATAATGTCTCCATCTCCATTAATACGAAATCGGTTGACGAGATAACTCGAATTTATGATGCCCTCACCATTGGTGGTAAAATCAAAATGCCTCTGAATAAGACATTTTGGGGTTCCTACTTTGGGCAGTTTATCGATAAATTTGGTATTTATTGGATGGTCAATTGTGAATTGGAAGAGCATAAAGATTTCGAAAAAGATAATAAACCAAGGTAAACCGATCTACATGTTAACCGTAAGAGAAGCTATCGATAAAGACATCGACCTGATTGTTGCCTATTGGACTGAATCTGAACCCGGTTTTTTGATTGATATGGGCGTTGATCTTGCCAAACTACCAACTCAGGAACAATTTACTCAAATGCTCACTCATCAGTGGAGTCTACCACTCCACGAAAAACAAGCCTATGCGTTAATCTGGTATGAGGACGACATGCCCATTGGGCATTGCAACGTGAATTCTATCAACTACGGTAAGTCTGCCTATATGCATTTACATCTTTGGAAATCAGGGAGTAGAAGGAGAGGAGTAGGGACAGAGTTGGTTCAAAAGTCCATCCGAATGTTTTTCGAGAAACTGGAACTCGATACTCTGTATTGCCAACCCAAAACGGACAATATAGCGCCGAATAAAACCCTGGCTAAACTGGGCTTTGAGTTTATGAAGACCCATACCACCGTTCCGGGCTCCATCAATTACGAGCAAGAAGTCAATCTATGGCAGTTAACGAAGAAAGTGGCTAAAGAAAACTTCGTTTAGTATGAATATTTTTCGGAC
Source organism: uncultured Chitinophagaceae bacterium (assembly GCA_964482155.1). Classification (GTDB taxonomy): domain Bacteria; phylum Bacteroidota; class Bacteroidia; order NS11-12g; family UBA9320; genus UBA987. The sequence continues at coordinate 12,032 of CAYZWM010000064.1, forward strand.
GGATACAACGTTTGGCTCCATTCTTGTCCCTTTAATGGAAACGATGTTCTTGAAGTTTAAAGTGGTCTTATGGATAATTATACTAACCGGTTGTGCGTCTACCGCTCAAACCAGTCTGCCAGAGCTCAATTTTCGTTCTGATTTTGATTTATTCAGCGGCCCACCTTTATCCGACAAATACGGAGATGTTTCTTCCGTAAAAGTTGTTTTTGACCTTGAGTCTCAACTTTTATTCTTCGTAAACTCTACGCTGTATCGCTATCATCATGATTTTTGCAGGGACCAGTTGTTTTATACATACGGGTTGGCCCATTTCAATGAGGTAAATTATACCAACCATCGGCAGCAACGGTTTTTATTAGGTACGATCAATTATTTCGAATCACTGGATCAGTATGCGTTGGAAATATCAACGTCAGACTTTATGCCTCTCCAACGTTTATTGGAATTGTATAAACGGGTATCCGATGCCAGTTTTATGAAAGATAAATTGGCCATACTCGTAAATAGTTCTCGCTTGCAAAGAGCTCAGGTATATCTTGAATCCTATGCACCCGTAGTTCATCCATCAGAAATTTATAAGAATTTAACCTATCAGGCCGTGAGTAAACAGAGAGCATACGGTCGGCTTCGGTTTGTAAATGACCTGGATGAGGAAATGGATGATTTAAAGCCAACCGACATCATCGTAATAAACGAAACACCGGTTTACCTGCCTTTGGTTGCTGGAATTATCGTTACGGAGTTTCAAACACCATTGAGTCACTTAACCTTGCTTGGACAGAATCGAAAAATTCCAATTTGTGCGTATAAACTGGCCTATCAAAACAGTGATTTAAAAGACCTTGAAAATCAAATGGTCCGATTTTCAGTTGGCGTCGATACCTTAACTGTCGAACGTTCGAACGGATCGGACAAGATTTCGACCCGAAAGCGCAGAGAAATAAAATTGAAATACAACCTAACGATCGATTCAATAATGAACATCGAGAGCGTGACCCGAAAGTCGTATAAGGCCGTAGGCAACAAGGCCGCCAACTTTGCTATTCTGTATCGATTAAGTCAAAAGGGACGGTTCAAGACACCGGAATCTGCCTTTGTTATTCCATTCTATTTCTATGATCGTCATCTAGCAACCTCAAACGCTCAACCTCTAATCGATAAACTGCTTTTGCACGATTCACTGCGATTAAATACCGATTCGTTGAGGTTCTACCTTCAACGGATACGAAATGAAATAAAGCAAACTCCAATGGATGTTAGGTTGTTGGTTAAGGTGAAAAGCCGGATTCTTTATTTGGGAGATTACCGACGTATGCGATTCAGATCGTCTACCAATGCAGAAGATGCTCGTGGCTTCTCTGGAGCAGGCCTATACAGCTCTAAAACGGGTATTTTGATGGATAGTACGAAGCCGATCGATAAAGCCATTAAGAAGGTATGGGCAAGCATGTGGTCGTTTGAAGCGTTTTCAGAGCGAGAATACTACCGTATGAACCATAGACAAGCCTACATGGGCGTATTGGTACATAGGTCGTTTCCAGACGAACAAGTGAATGGAGTTGCCATTACCAAAAATCTATATCGAAAAGATTACGATGGCTTTGTTGTTAATGCTCAAATTGGAGAAGAATCCGTTGTAAAACCATCACAGTATGTGGTTAGCGATCAATTTGTGTGTTATCCGGAGTCCAGACCTCGAGACATTTCTGTAGATGTGATTACCACCTCTAGCCTGAACAATGGGGAATTGGTGATGACCGAAACCGAAATTCAACTTTTGGCCAATCAATTGGAAATCATTAAGGAATATTTTCACTACCATGCCCAGGTTGCTAAACCGTATTTTGATTTTGGAATGGATGTGGAGTTTAAGCTGGATGGCGAGACCAGACAGCTGTATATCAAACAAGCAAGATTATATAATGACTGACGTTAATTCGACTTGGAATCATGTTCTTATAATAGCGAGAAAGACTGGCCTAGCTATGCGTATAAGACTGAGTATCCTGGTTTTGTTGCTATTGAGTTTTCATCACATTTCTGTGGGGCAAGAAATTGAAGTGGCTGATTTAGAGGTTGATTTTGACTTTGGTATAGATCGTATTGCGGATTTTTCCAGTATCACTTATCATGGATGGTCAGACGATTTATATACAAACATTTCTCATAGCCCGACGAAAGCAGATTCTCAGTTTTTTGTGGAGAATGGCTTTTTAATGGAGGCCGATGTCAACGAAGAAAACTACAGCAAATTTGACGAATTAGCCTGTGTTTTATGGCGGTTGGGGCATCTGGAAGAGGCGGAAAAGATGTTTTTGCAAATTATCGAGTCTAATCAATCATTTTATGTGGGCACGTATTACAGCAATTCAGACATACCCGGAGACACGACGACGAACGTCTATGGCTACGGTAGTTATACATCCAATTATAAGAACTATGCTTCCAGGTATTTAGCCAAAATTTATATTGAACAAGGCAAGTTTGAAAAAGCATTGACATATGTAGGTTTAGCAGACCATACGTATTTGGTTCAATTCAATTGTGGAACGGGACATCGACGTTATCGCAATCAAATCGATGGTTTGTGGGCAATGAGTTATTTAGGTCTTGAACAATACGATAGCGTAATGGCCCTATTTTTTGATCCATTTTCTTTTTCGTCCAACATAACCCTCATTGAATGTATTAAACGGAAATACACCCCGACCCAAATACAGAATTATTTAAAAGAAGCGGAGCGTTCGATTCAATTTACGCTGGATACGGTATTGTCCACATCGTCGAGCCGTCATAATTACGGAGAACCCGATGAATACACAACAGAGGCTAAATTCACCTCTGGGTCTGCAACTATGAGCCTGTTTGGTAGAACAGTTAATATGAGGGACCTCTATCTTGCCGATGGACAAACCGCTACCAGAGAGATGTTTGTTAAACGATTCATTAATTCATCCTTTTATCATGCGCTTCGTGTGATGGAGTAGGGTTGTGAGGTCAATTAAATGCGAATATATTTCGATTCGGGCAACTTGTATTAATGGATCATATTTGTATATGATTCATTTGAATTTCTCCTTGGTCATAACCACATGACCTAACTAGCTACTCTTTGTATTCACTGGATTCAATTTCCTCTCATCCTTGATATGGACCACTTCTGATTGAGTTACGTTGGGAGAAAAACTGCTGACTTAGGGAGATTAACACATCGATGAATGAAATTCTGTTTGAATATTCGCATGTCAGAAAAAGATAATACTGGGTTCATTATCCTATTTGACACAAACCAATTACGAACCCAAACCAAATAATAAACCATTAAATGATAGATTTTAAACCAAAATTTTATTCAACTATTTCTCGATTATTTACCTCCGCTTCCATTAGAAAATGGAAGGTTGTGAGTCTTCTTATCTTTACAATAGGACTATCAAGTGCCAGTTTCGGACAGAATTGTGCTTCGCTGGAGATTGACAAATTTTGTTGTGATAAATTTCGAATTGCAATAAACAGCAACTTAACCAATACGTGTTATGATCTTCAAATTGATGGAGAAACGTATAATTACTTTCCTGGTGACTTAGACCTTATTCCAAATCAACCTCGGGAAGTCTGCATCACTTTTATGGGAGAGGATGCAAATGGAGAAGTTTGTTGTGAAAAGATATGCGAGACGGTGGTATACGATCACGTAGTTTTAGAAGAAGATTTTTCGATAGATTTATGCGAAAGTTTTAACCAAATCGATATATGTACTGAGATGCTTTATGATTTAGACGTATCCAACTTTGGTGAATTTAAGCTGTTTACGTCGAATGGGAGCCTTTTTTATCTGACTAACGTTTGTGATGTTTTATCCTTTGTTGACCCAATCGAATTGCATTATGAATATAGAGATGAATGCGGGTGTTTAACAAAAACAGGAACACTATCAATAACGAGATATCGGATTACATCAACTCATGTGGTGGATGTCAATGTAGCCGAAGGGTGTTGCGTAAATCTAGAACCTGGAGAAGAATGTCCAGAAGGAGACGTAACATTTGTTGAATGGTATGAGAATGGAGCATTTTTAAAATCGGGTGTATTGGAACATTGTTATTGTCCGACAGAAGGTGACTATGTTTCCTTAAGACAAACAGATGATGCCTGTGAGATATGCGAATATGAGTTTCGTTTTACTGTAACCGGAACTAAGGATGTTAGCCCCAAATATTACAATCATATCCAAAAATGCACGGATCAGACATTGGCCACTATTGTAAATAATCTAGTCCAATGTGAAACATGCGGGGACGATCCAGTGAATGAGAAATTTCACGTGGATGCAGATATTAATGGCTCCTTCTCTGTTGAAACATACGGTAACTTTTTACTTCACTCATTTTATGGAGACAACTGCGACAATTTACCAGATCCATTTTACCTAAGGTATACCTATGAAGACTGCAAGGGAAATGTGCTTTGTACAGCCTATATCTACATCACATACGAATGTTGCGATTAATTAATAAATTAAATATATACTAATGAAAAAGACACTAAAATTTATCTTACTGATTGCCGGAATTGGTTTAATCAGTTTAAACGGGTACACGCAAAGTCGTATCAAAATTACGGGATCTGGTGATTTTAAGTGCTACCCTTTTGCGACGACACCTATTTCCTCGTGGTACACCGATCCAAGTATGGGGTCTGTGGCTACATCAAGTTCAGCGGCAAATCCTGATGTAACCGAGAGTGCGGTTATCCGTGTCGCCCTTCGATTCGCTGGATCTGGAACCGCCTTGCCAGCCACCGCATTCGTCTGGTCTCCATTCCCGCGTTTAGACCAGACAACAAGCACAGGGTATGACTTGACAACAAGTTTTTTGAGGACCATTGTGGATGTTGCTATAGGCGATTGTGATCGGTATTTTGTTACTTTTGCGGCCGACGATCACACTAGACTTATCATTAACGGTGTGGCCCTTGGAGTTTTCCCATATATAGCATCGAACCCACTCCCTGCAGATCAGATATATGATATTGAAATTACGGAATACTTAAATTGTGGTAAAAACGTAATCGCTTTTGATATTAATGATGTTCAGGCTGTAAAAAGATTCTTTATTGCCGAAATATATAAAGATGGTACCCCGGCAGATGGTATACTCGAAGATATTTCTATAAGCTCAAATCAGGCGAGTTTAGAATCATGTGTTAATCACCAGTTGGAATTGTATTTAGATCCTGCTTCGGATAATTATTGTTATGAGTGGACGGGGCCTAATGGATTTACATCAACAGACAAAAATCCAATAATACCTTATGCAACCAAAAAACATACAGGGACCTACACGGTAAAAATATATGGGAAACCAGCATGTGAAAAAATCCTAACCATTGACATAGAAACACCTGAAGATTGTTGTGATGGACAGTTAGCGTATGAGATATGTGACCCTTTTGATTGTTTTACCTATAAATTTTGGATTGAACATGAATTTACAGAAGTAAAATGTGCTATTTGGCAACATAATGGAGTGACTATTGAAGATCCAAGTTGCATCAAATTGGTTACAGGGGTCAATGAGATATGTGTCTATTGGCTTAGTTCTATCAAAAATAATGAAGACCATTTATGTGGCTGTAATGAACAATGTGTTACAATACTTATCCCAGAAGTTACCCCGAAGAACTTTGATTTCACGTTTTGCAGTTTAAATGAAGAAGGATATACCTTTAATATTTGTGATATAATTGATTACGTATATACCTCTGAAAACTTTACGACCTGGACAGTTTATGGAGAAACAGAGTCGGGTAATCAGCTTTCTTTATCTGGCACTTGGTGTGAAAATATAACCCTACCCAAAGGCACCTTTAGCTATTCTTTTATGAGCTACAACTGTGTTTTACAACAAGGCACGATAACCATTACCGATATATCAACAACACAAGAATGTGATATTGTATATAAGGAAATAGTGCTCTGTGGAAACAATTTTACTGATTTAGATCTGGAACCGAACTGCTGTTCTTCAGGGTCTTCTAGTCCTGAACCATGGAAATTGCTTCTGCCGGATGGGAGTTACGAAACACTAACATCCTCGATACTTACGAATTTAACGCAATCAGGTATTTATAAGCGACGTTGGGTTGATCCAACAAACTGTATCGAATGTATTCAAGAAGTTCAAATAACCGTACTAGTGGTTGTTTTGGATGTTACTTGGGAGGCTGATGAAGGGTGTTGTCAAACGTACACTCAAAGTGAAATAGATGCGAAGTTGATTAATGCAGGAATAGCCTGTGCCTTAGGTCCATATGAAATAATAGATATGGCATCAAACACTCCTGTTCTCGCTGTCATAGTTGGGGGACAGAGTTCATGGTACCTGTGTGGTCCTGGAGACTACAAAATAGAAACGTCAGACCCTTGCTGCTCATATATAATTCACATGAATTGTCATGGGGAGTTAGCTCCTATGATGCCCGAGAATCAAAAAATGTTTGTGCCCAGTGATATTTCCAATTTGGATTTGTTGAGCTA
>CAYZWM010000064.1:18591-18811 GCA_964482155.1 uncultured Chitinophagaceae bacterium
CAAAAGGAAGTTGAACATATTAAAAATAATGATAGGGAGTCCAGTGAAATGTTACTGAATTTATCACCCGTGCCAAACCCAACTCATGACCGATTTAAGTTAATAAGTCAAAACAATAAAAATGATTTGTTGCTTGATGAGGTTAGAATCTATAGCACCAATGGCAAATTGGTACGTTCACATGAAAAAGTGACCTTAGAATTTGAATATGATTTGTCTT
>CAYZWM010000065.1:0-18702 GCA_964482155.1 uncultured Chitinophagaceae bacterium
ATGGCTGCATAATCTTAGAGATTAAGCAATTTGTCATCCGCTCACCGTTGCTTTGTTTGGGCTGCGGCGGAATCTGAGCGGTCGAAATGCCCGGATAGTTGATTGTAATCTCTGCTAGCTTTCAACTTATCAGCAGGATAAGAACACATTAAGGTCCTTACCTTACCTGGTGTGTTTCGAAAATAATAGGTAATAAACATGTAGAAAGCCTGATTCAATTCCTTCTCCGGACCCGGGTTCGACTCCCGGCAGCTCCACCTTCGCCCTCCGAAGCTTTAGCGCAGGAGGGCTTTTTGTACACCAACCGAAGCTTAAACGTAGGTTGGTTTTTCACATATATTCAACTGTCAGGCGCTAATCTTCCTCGGGCTACGGTGGATGCAATCCATACGCTGGTCTCACGTGGTAGATGTTTTATACACCAACCGTAGCTTTAGCGTAGCAGGTATTTAGCATGAACCGAAGCCTCGGCGCAGGTTTAGGCTACGGTGGATGCAATCCATACGCTGGTCTCACGTGGTAGATGTTTTATACACCAACCGAAGCTTTACTCCTACGCTGAAGTTTCGGAGCATAATGGTATTCGATGGTTGTATTTTTGTATCCAAACCAAACCAAAGACCATGAAGAAATTAAGTACAACACCATTTTGGCATGTCTATCTATTGCGATGTACAGACGGCAAAACCTATACAGGTTATACAGGAAACCTCAAACAGAGAATGACTGCACATGAAAAGGGTGAAGTTAAATTCACCCGATCTCGTCTTCCATTTGAATTGGTAACGTATATATCGTTTTCTGAAAAGAACAACGCATATTTATTCGAGAAGTACCTCAAATCCGGATCGGGTAAAGCGTTTGCGAATAAGAGGTTGATTTGATTAACATGGGGCATGGGTTGCCTACGTTGTTTAGCATTAATCTACTTCAAGTCTGTATACGCTATCAATTTTAACTCCCGATAATGTACTCATGTAATCTAGGGATTTTAAAAGGGCACTATTTGATTCGGAAGGACGGAGTGGCTCTTCCCAGGTATAACCGTCCGTAAAAACGACTTCAAAATATGTTTTTTCATTTAAAGGGCCATTTTCAACAATAGTATATTTTTCGTTGACCCACCTTATCTCTTGTAGTTCACTATAAGAATAATGATGAGTTGTTAGTTCTAGAAAACCACTTGTTACGATTTCAGTTTGCCCAATTTTAAAGAATGTGTTTTTGGCTAAGGGTATAACAACTATTCCAGCAATAATAAAAAAGCCCGATACAGCTTTGAGTAATCCCATTATGTTAGAACCCCCATAAAAACTATTGTAGTACGACCAGAAGTCCTTAACCAATAGGTCGTCTTTGAGGAACTTTCTTATACCCCAAAATAAACCCATTATAGAAATTGAAGCACCATTAATAATGGCAACCAAACCTTGAGGGTTTAGGCTCCCAGTGAATAAGTTATAATGGGAAGAGAATGGAAAACTAACCTTAGTGACAATAAGATAAAAGCCAAACGAAAAAACGACTGTAGAAGCTAGAAAAAGAGGAATGCTAATAAGAAATATCTTTAACGCCTTGAACTTCTCTAACCTTAAAGGTTGAGAGTGGCATTCCGTGTTTATTATCTCCTTTATTCCAAAATAGGAAGTGAAAAGGACGATTGCTAGAACGATCAGCATGGTTTTTTTTGATCAAATCTAAACATTGTATTTGGTCCAAAAAAAACGCCGGTAGGAGAGGCTCGTCCAGGCACGTTTTTTGACAATAGTTTACCCAGACATTCTACGCAGCAGAATCGTCGTGACTCCTGTTTGTTCTTAATAAACCTATGACCGCAGCATCTGCCTCCACTACACCAACCGAAGCTTTAGCGAAGGCGGGTTACATTTAATTGTAATTATCTACCTGTTAGCTTCAGGATTCAACCCAATTGAAATTCATGACATTTAGCTCAGACAAGAGATAAGGTGATATAATAAATTTGAGAGTCATGAACCAGGTTTCTAAATCATTACCACTATTGTTCTTTTTGGTAGGCTTACTGTTTAGCCTTGTTTCATGCTATGAGGATGATTCATACGGTTACAACGATACTTCTAGTCAAAACCACACAGTGGACAAGTGGCCCGTCTGATTACTTTAAGATTGGCAATGACACCTTTAAATCATTTATATTTCATCATCCATACACTTTTAGAGAGGGATGTTGAAAAACTGAACCGACCAGTTATTGACCTGAATCGAAATTACCAGATTTGGTACCCTATACTGAACTTCAAACCATGATTGTTGAGTTTTAGGTTTATGGGCTTAATGTTTGTGTTTAGAGATTGCATGAAGTTATAGGAAATTCCAGATCTGAATCGTTCATAATTGTAAAAAATGCCTGCTTTAATAGAATAATTAAGGATTGAAGAGCTGGTGGCTTTAGGGTCGTTTTTTAAAGAATATGTTTTTGGTTCAGACGTATAATCAAACACTTCACCCGTAGAACGAATCAAATAATCGTAGCGTAAACCGGTCGTTAAGTAAAAGGACAAGGTTTTGACGTTTTTAGACAAACCGACACGTATTGGAATGCCAAAATAGGCCAGTTCATTTGTTTCAGTTACTATATGTCGGTATCGTTCTTTGGTTTCTGGAATAACATCAATAAAGTCATGGAACGATTTCAATCGGTTAAAAGAATAGTCAAGACCAGAAGAAATTTTCCAAAACCCTATTTCATATTCAACGTCTAACGAAACGGATTGGTTGTTTAAATCGTAGGTGACTTTATTCACATCAATAATCTTAAATAACGCCACCGAATTACCGAAAGAGAAGTCAATAAAATAGTTGCCTTCGGTTTGCTTGCTTCGAGGACTTTTAAGTTTGACATTACCTGAAGGTGGAGGTGAAAGTTTAATTCCTTTGGCACGAGGTAATACCAGAGATAACGTATATCCTATGTTTACAGGTTTTAGCTTTAATTTCACGAGGTTAAGGTTTAACCGTATACGTAAAACCCGTGAATTGGGCGTGTCAACCAAGTGGCTTGTAATCAACGTGTTGGACTCTTGGGTGACGGGTTTCCCAGTAGGGGCTTTATTCAAGTCGGTCGTTTCCGCCTCTATATATTTGTTAGAAACCTCTTCTCCGTTTTGGTTGAACTCGTTGCTCTGAGATTTGCTCGGTTCGTTTTTAATCCGATCGATTTCCACTTTCTGCGACCCAAAATCGATTTGGGGTACGACAATTCCGAGTACAAGTAAGTTCACAAAGATTATTAGAAATATTCTCCTCTTTCGCTTTTTTGCGAGCAGTTTTTGGAACTCCGCTCTGCTCTCTGAGGTCGGCAACCGGCCAATATTTTTTAGACCTTCTTGATATATTTTATCAATGTCCATCTCTATTCAACTCTTGTTTTACATTCTTCACATCCTTCGACAACATGATTTTTAAAAGCCTCCGTGATTCACTCAAACGCCATTTGCTATTGGTATTGGAAATATGTAACATTTTGGCAATTTCTTTGTGCGAGTATCCATCAATAACAAAAAGTCGGAAGACGATTGACAAATGCGGTTTAAGCTGAAATAACATTGCCAGCAATTCATCTTCATTCCATTTATGTTCAACATTATTTACCGAATGTTGAATGTTTATCGTCAGTTTGGCTTGGTTTGCTTGATCTCGTTTGTTTTTTCTATATAAATCTATAAAGTGGTTTATGGCAATTCGCTTTAACCATGCTTTAAAAACATCTCGGTTCTCATATTTCTTTATCTTTTTCAATATTTTGAAGAAGACATAGTTGACCTCATGAAGCGCTTCGTCATCATCCTGGCAATAACGCAGAGCTATACCACTAATGAAGTAGTAGTATTGTTCGTACAACGCAGTTTGACAATCTCGTTTCTCATTTCGACAACCGTCAATAATCTCTTTCTCCGTCATTCTACTCTTAAGACCCTTGCAAATAATCTATACGTATGCTCATGTTCTATAATTCTTAACGACACAATCGCCGATGTGGTTAGAAATTCAAGAATAAATTAAAAAATTCTAACCTCTATCAAATGTTCATCGTTACTTACGGTATAAAACAACAAATAATAAAATGAATTTAAAATTAATATTGATCATCGTTGTTGTTGGGTTAGCAACTATGGTAACCTCATGTAAGGATGATGATGTAGCATCTCCTGAGCACACCGTCGTTTTTCAGCCGGGTGAGAGTACAGGTAATGATGCAGCAGTTTGGTCATCTATACCTGATAGTATGATAGGGCATTGGACAAGTTTAGACGTAGTGACATGGTCTCATACAGGCACCGCACAGCCAGACGGTTCAAGGAGGGTGTTCATTCAATTTGATTTGAGCAGCATACCGGTTGGGGCCACGGTAAAAAAGGCTTCCTTAAATTTATATTATCATGAAAATGCAAGTTATACTGGGAAGCATTCAACCCAAAGTGGAAGTAACAAGACCTATATTCAAATGGTCAATACGGGTTGGAGTGAGAAAACAATTAACTGGAGTAATCAACCCGAAGTGAATAATTCATTTAGTCTAAGTATTGGGCCTACAATTACAGGTACCGAAGATTTCGAAAATTTGGACATATTGCCAATGGTAGAGCAATGGGTTAAAAATCCGTCAATAAATCATGGATTTAGGCTAAGGTTAGAAGTTGAGCGAAAATATAGAGGAATACTTTTATGTGGGTCTGAACACTTAGATCCGATTAAACGGCCCAAACTAGAAATCGTTTATCAAGAATAGAGCATAAAGGGCCTTTAAAACATCTGTCAAACTAAAACGAAACGTATCATGGGGCATTTAAACCAAACTACAAAGGGTCCTACACTTGCAATTACGCTTTAAACACCTCAACCTCGTCTAGCCTTTCACCACCATGAATTTAATAGCTACGAACGGGACGAGGTTAAGGGGACTTTGGAGCGAGGATTTGAGATTGGAGAAATGGATATTCTGATAAAAAAAAGTTTAAGATTAATATTCACCAATGAGCTTGTGAATGTAAAATTAGCCCAACGCTGTGTTTGAGACTCCAAATGTTACTATTTGCCAGATAACTGCCATAAATGGCTCATAATAAGACTGTTAAAAACGGGTGCTATTAAGGGTGCAGTTGTCCATAATTAAAATTTCCATTTGGAAAACGACAAAAACCCTCCTAGTTTTACCCCCTAGCCGACCCTTGAAATATTGAATGAGACCAAAAAAACGGTGTACCAAACACCTGTAACATTTTATACATTTATGAATACAATTGCGCATATAGTGCAAAAGGTGGCGTTGTCCCTTTTAGTGCTTTTTACGGTTACTGGGCTTTCGGCTCAAGTAGTTATTAACCCCCATCCAATAGCTGGATTTCAATTTTCGAGCAAAGACATTTTAAACTTCGATGTGGTTTACAGCCATACGGAAAATGTCAAAGTCCAATACGACGCAAGTCTACTAGACGCCAATGGAAGATTGGTGGTTCAATTCATAAGCGGCACCCATGTATTAAAACCAGGGGCCAATTCGTATAACCCAGGCAATTTCAACATTGCTCAAACACGTTATGTCAACCGAACAATAGCAGAAATTGAAAAGACAACCAAATTTTTACCCTCCGGCGATTACACGTTTTGCATTAACATAAGATGTGTTGATCAGCGGGAAGTATGTCAACGGGCCATAAAAATAGAAATAGATTATTCGGCGTGTTCGGATGCCCATGCCGAACCCATCACCCCTTTGTTATTAAGCTTTCCGGAAGACGAGGCAGAAATAGACAATAAACGGCCCAATTTTTCCTGGATTCCACCTATGCCGATTGGCAACAATCCGAACATGAGGTATACCTACACATTGGTACATATGCTCAACGACCAAACGGCAGAAGACGCGATTCGAAGAAATAGATCTTTATTTACTCAAAACGGTATTCGCAGCATCAGCCTGATGTTCCCCAACCAGTTGGACGACCTTGAAGAAGGTGAACATTACGCCTGGCAGGTAAGCGCACATATTGGCCAGCAACATATTGCAACGAGTGAGGTGTGGGAGTTTGAGATAGAGGAGGGAATAAATGCCCCATTTGTCAACATAAATCAAACCCAATTAGGCATACATACATGTTCGAGTGAATTGCGTATTCTATTTACGCAGTACTATGGTAAGCAGAAGTTAAACTTCAAAATTCTTGATCAAACGGGAAACGATGTAACACCGGCGGGATTGAATTTTAACTTGGTTCAAGGAGAAAACAAATTGGTGATGCCCGTCCAGGACAATGGGTTAGAGGTAAATCAAACGTATCAATTCATCATCACGGACGCGAAGAACAAAAAATACAAACTACACTTTCAATGCAAAAAGGATTAATGATTGGGGGACTTGCCCTGGTTCTTTTGGCCAGCTGCGAAAAGAAGTACACCCCCAAAGAATTTTACAATCACGTTCAAAATCAACAGGGTGAGTTTTTTACTCAAACGGCGGTTGGTGAGATCACCTATAAGGTGCAACACAGACCCAAAGAATTTATTTCGTTGTTGCATTTAAAGGGAGAAGAAATAACCCAGGAGAAACTGGATTCTGTTATGGAGTTATCCGAAGAAGGCATTAATCTCAATATTAAGATTTCAGCTGATTCTAAAACAAAAAATATTCTCAAACACAATCTTCAAACCGAGGAAGAATACTTTAAACGATTGGAGTATTTCAGTAATGGCTTTGGACGAGATGTGTATTTGGTAAACGCACAAGACACCCTATATGCCAAAGGGCATCACTTTGAACGAACCTTCGGACTTGAACCCGATATTAATATCCAATGTTATTTTGGGTCTGAAGTCCTTATAAACAAGACGACTCATCTGGTAATTCACGATCGTGTGTTTACCCCATCCAAACCAATTACCATACCGTTACCTGAAACCATACGCAACAATAAATCGTACACCATCAAAATTGACAACAAATGACTATGACTCGACGAATTAAACTATATGCCCGCATCTGCCTATTCGTAATGGGTTTTGAAGTGCTAGCACCTCTATCTTCTCTTGCGTTAACCGGAGGGCCCTCACAGGCGGAGGTACAGAGTTTTGAACCTGCAGGAACAAATCAGATGGTTGACCTGTTTACCGGAGATTTCAATTACAACATTCCGTTATTGGATGTAGGTGGTTATCCGATCAATATGAGTTATCATGCTGGAATTGGTATGGACCAGGAATCTTCCTGGGTGGGATTAGGTTGGAACATAAACCCAGGGGCATTAAACCGAATTAAACGAGGCTTACCCGATGATTTTAGCGGTGACCAAATACACCGGGAAATTAACATCAAAGACAACTGGACAGCCGGTGGAACGGTAATGTATAAACCGGAAATTTTCGGATTTAATAAGGAAGGAGGCATGTTAGGCCTGGGTGTTGGTTTAGGCGTCTTTTATAACAGCTACAGAGGTTGGGGTACGGAACCTGTTGTGAATCCAAGTGTCACATTTGGAAACGCTACACAAGCGACATTTGGTTTTCGCTACGCAATGAACTCTCATGAAGGACTGACCTTAAGCCCGGAGATTTCTCTGAGTTACAAGGCAAAATCTGCTTCAAAGGAAAGGAACAATTTTTCTGTGGGTGGAACTTATAACAGCAGGCGAGGCCTTCAGGAAGTTGGCCTGGATTATTCTAGGAGTAAGACAAGAAGTGATAATCCAAAGAAGTCCAATGGCGCAGGTGGTCAAATAGGAGGAATGAGTTTTTCACAGGCAACTTGGATGCCAGCAGGAAGCAATTCATTTAGCAATGCTTCGGCGTCTTTAACTGCGAAAGCAGGTTCCGAAATATTTGGCGTTACGTTAAATGCTGATGTGACTGGATATTTTTCGAACCAATGGCTTAAAAATAAGTCCTCAGATAAAAGAGCTTATGGTTATCTATATGAGGAACAAAAGCCATTAGGACATGACGACGTTTTACTTGATTTTAATCGTGAACCCGAAGGGTTGTTGGCGAAAGGAACCATGAACCTACCGCTTACCAACCATACATACGACATTTATTCAGCTTCCGGCCAAGGAGTTGGAGGATCATTTCGGGCAATGCGCAGTGATTTGCCCACATTACATGACGACTATACAAAATCCATGGGTGGTGGTGGTTCTTTTGGAGGAGAGTTTGGAGCCGGGTTGTTGTTAAAAGCAGGAATAAATGTGGGTTGGAACTACAACAAAACTGAATCAGGCATGTGGAATGATGGTAATCACCTTATAAAGCATGCAAGCCATATTAAGCTAAACTCCATTCCAGAAGAAATTGATTATGAACCGGCCTTCTTTGCTTCCATTGGTGAGTTAAGCATGTCTGACACCACATTCTTCGACTTATTTGACAGAGAGAATCTTATGGAGCCTCGATTGAATGTTGGTGGAGGTACGGTATTAACCCATCGATATACCAAAAAAGATGGGACGCTGTTTGAACATCCAAATTTCGGACTTTATACAAACCATCGTGAAAAGCGGGCTATCCGAAACAACTACCTCAGTTATTTATGCGGTAAAGATGCCGACATAGCCGCCCTGGACAAAGAGATCCTTGACTATCCGGTTGACTCGGAACCGTTAGGAGGAAGCTTTAGCCCTGTAGGGTTAAAGAGATGGGATGCTGAGCACCCACAACATCATCTAAGTGAAATGACGGTAACTGGAACAGACGGTATGCGGTATGTATATGGTATACCCGCCTACAACAACACCGATGTTTCTATGACGTTTAACGTTACAGGTAGACCAACGACGCCAGGTGAGGGACAAGTAACCTATTTAGATGTGGATGCGACAACAGACAATGACCGGGGCAAAGACAATTACTTTGAAAAAATTGTAACGCCGGCATATGCCCATTCCTATTTATTGACCAATATACTCTCAAGTGACTATGTAGATATGACTGGGAATGGTGTTTCGGACGACGATTTGGGAACGGCGGTAAAAATTAACTACTCGAAAGCCAGCTCCAACTATCGATGGCGCGTTCCTTACAAGGATCACCAAGCCTCCCACGGTGAGGGATTAAAAACGGACCCAACGGACGATAAGGGATCCGTTTTATACGGAGAAAAGGAATTGTGGTATATGCATTCTGTGGAAAGTAAAAACAATATCGCTATTTTTAAACTCTCCCTACGGACAGACGGTCACGGTGTAGTTGGCGAAAAAGGTGGACTGTCTACTGACCCGGGTCAATCATCCTATCAACTTGATAACATCATATTATATTCTAAACAAGAATATTTGGCCGATCCAGGTACTGCGGTAGCGATTAAAACAGTTCATTTTATCTATGATTATTCCCTCTGTGATGGAATTGACAACTCTTCAAACAGCGAAGGAAAACTAACCCTTAAATCGGTATTTTTTACCTATGGTAGTTCCGAAAAAGGGAGAACCACCCCTTATAAGTTTGTGTATAGCGCAACTAACCCAGATTATGTATTGAAAGGTGTTGATCGTTGGGGGAACTACTCACCATACAACGCAAGTTTACCCAACTACGAATACCCATATACCACTCAAGACAAAACAAATGCCGACAATTATGCCCAAGCCTGGTCACTAAGCACGATCCATCTTCCTTCAGGTGGAACGATTAACATCGAATACGAGGCAGACGATTATGCGTTTGTACAGGATAAAAAAGCGATGCAAATGATCAAAATTGCAGGATTTGGTCAAAGCGCAACGAGCAAAATAGGGGTAAAAACGGGTAACCCGTATCAAGGGACTACACATCACGATATTATATACTTTGATCTTCAAGAAGCCCTAACGGGGGGGGATGCCAAAGACGAAATGATCCGAAAATATTTGGATGGTATTGATGTTTTCCAATACACGGTTTTTGCCCAATTGGGCAAAGTAGATGGAGAAGATGAATACGTCAAAGGGTATGCTCAAATTGATTGGGATCGAGCGGATAAGTTTGGTGTAGTCGATAATGGGAACACGGGCTATTTTCCAGTGAAATATGCTACGGCTAAAAGTGGTCGAAAAAAGACCATGGAGGTCAACCCAATAGCTTTAGGTATTTGGAATTTCACTCGCATGCAGGCTCCTTACTTCATTTATCAAGGCAAGGCTCCGGAATTGGACAAAGGGGATGATGGAAGCCCCAAAATAATATATGAAATGATTCCTTTTCAGGGAGATTTAGTGCGTATGTTTAGAGGACTGTACAAAACCCTGGAGAAAAACGGATGCGGTAAGGTTGTTGACCTGGCAAAATCATGGATTCGTTTAAACAATCCCAACGGGAAGAAACTCGGCGGTGGTCATCGGGTTAAAAAGATATCGCTAAGCGACAATTGGGACTTGATGAATACCGATGACGTAAATGCAGCGTCGTTTGCTTATGGTCAGGAGTATTCATATACCACCGAAGTTCCTGACGGGAATGGTGGTTACGAAGAAATCAGTAGCGGAGTGGCAAGTTATGAACCCATTTTAGGAGGAGATGAAAATCCGTTTGTTCATCCACGTTATTTAACCATTGAACATCTTTGGGTACCCGATGATGAATATTTGATGGATAACCCGATTGGTGAATCACATTTCCCAAGCCCATCTGTTGGGTACAGCAAGGTGGAAGTAAAAGCGCTTAGCCACGTAAATGTGGAACGCACAGCAACCGGCAAATCGGTTTCTGAATTCTATACAGCAAAGGATTTTCCGGTTATTGTGAAGCAAACCGATATGAATCCAAATATTCAGGCACCCAAATGGAAAATACTCAATGGGTGGAAGACCCGGACCTACTTTGCGGGCACGCAAGGCTATACCATTGAGCTGAACGACATGCACGGCAGGCCAAAAGCAAGCTGGAACTATGAAGAAGGCAGTGATGAGCCCTATTCGGGAGCAGAATATGTATATAACACAGATGAGACTGGAGTTCGGCCTATACTAAACAGTTACGTGAAATCCGTAACCCCAGACGGGACCATAAAGTCCAGGATGCTTGGTGTAGAAATGGATTTTCACAATGATTTTAGGCAGAACAAAAATGAGTCGTTAGGCGGCGGCGTATCCTTTAACACCGATGGGATACCCATATTGGTCATCCTTGCCAACATCATTTCGCTGTTTCCTGGAATAGTTAAAAAGAAAAATGAAAACTATTCAGCGGTTACCACAAAGATTATTAACCGAAAAGGCATACTTAAACAAGTGATTGCTCATCAGGAAGGGGCCACCATATCAACAACAAATGAAATTTACGATGCCATAACAGGCGAAGTTTTGGTAACCAGTGTTCAAAACGAATTTGAAGACAATTTGTATTCATCAGCTGTTCCTGCTTATTGGGCGTACGATAAAGGAATGGGGCATCGATATAAAAATAACGGGCTGTATGTTCGGAAAGTCGATTTTACCAAAGGTAAACCCACGCTGCCCTATGGGCTTAATGCGGATGATTACTTTGTTGAAGGCGATGAGGTATTAGTTTATCCTTATCTAACGGATAAATATGGCAACACACTCTATCTCCGAGACGGTTATGCAACACCTAAGTATCATGCCTGGATGTATCGAGGCGATGATGGCATTTTAAACTTAATTGATCGAGAAGGTAGACCTATCATGTTAACCGATAAAGCCGATATAAAGGTGATTCGATCTGGGCGAAAGAATATGCCTGGAGCAGGCATTATGAGTGTACAATCTACCTCTTTACCCGAAAGCATTACACATAAACTGGAGTTTGACGATGTGCTAAACGTTTCGGCAGTAGAGTATAAAGATGATTGGAAAAGCCATATGAACTATTTCCAATTTGAGAAGTGCGAGGATGTTACCACAGATTATTACGCAGACATCGTAACGCTGTTACAAACCATGGACGACGATCAAACACGGTTTGAGCGTGGTTGTAGTTATGCGTATCAAAGGCATGATCCAAACCATGTAGAGTATTACGATATAACCATGAGCAAAGCTGAAATCGCGCAATTAAATTATTTTGATCCTTGTGTGGTTACGAATTTAGGAATAGCACCTTCCTTATCATTTGAATTTAAAAAAGTAATTCAACTGGGAGTAGATAAATGGGAGGTTACGTGCACTCCTAAATACGACTTGCTTTATACGAAAGATGCGCAGGGCAATTACATCAAACTAAGCGAAAGCTTAAACTTCGGTTCTTATACCGGTAGTACGGGAAATGCTTTTCTCAATGACATATTTTATGTTTATGATGATCTGACGAGCACCTATTTGCCTATTACGTTTAAAGAAATTATTGATGACGGTTGTACTGTTCAATGCCTATTTCCAAGCGACAACCTAGGTGATTTGAGTTCAAGTTTACTGACATCTATAGCGACGAACAGTTCGGTAATTGGGCAAACCAACACAGCTTGGATTTTAAAATACAATAATGAGTCAAACACCTTTGATATTCAGTTCGATTGGCAAGATGTCAATGGGCCAGAAGAATCGTGTAAGCTGAGCATTGATTTAGAGACCCACGACATATACAACATTCAGGAATTCCTAAGTTTTGATGTCACGTCAGGCAGCCAAATGCGCGCCGAAACAGTTGTTCAACTTCGAGACGGTACGATTGATACACTTTGGCTAACCATAACCTCCGATTGTGGCTTCTTTTTAGATTGTGAAATCGTTTGTGGCAATGAATTTATTCAGGCTCCGATCAATCCATATCGGACCGGATTAAATGGCAACTGGCGTCCGTATAAGTCCTGGGCGTATTTAACCGAAAGAGAAAAAACAACAGCCGGTGCAGTACGAACACAATACGATGGCAAACTGACCAGTTTTACCCCGTTTTATACCTACGATGCGGTTGATGACCGATACGAGGCTGATTACAGTGATACGAAGTGGGTTTGGTCCAGTGAGGTGACAGAATACTCGCAATTTGGTCAGGAGTTGGAAAACAAAAATCCGCTCAACCAATATTCAAGTGCGATGTATGGCTTCAATCATACGCTACCAACGGCGGTGGCATCAAACAGTCAGTACAAACAAATGTATTTTGATGGGTTTGAGCAATATGGGTTTAATGGGCTTTCCCCGCTTGTCGTAGATTGTCCTGCGGTGAAGTTAAACATTGAGGACGAGGTAAATTCTAAGGCTGATTTGGCCTTCGACGATACTGAGCAACATACAGGTAATTACAGTGTAAAGCTGGATGCCGGTGCCGAAATGAACTGCGTTATTCCTTTAAAGGAGGTTGAAAGTAGTACAAGCATTGGCGATGAAGATTATATGCGTATTACCAAGCAAACCGACGACATAGGGGTGTTTACTCCAGAGCCGGGTAAATATGTGATAGGAGCTTGGGTAAAAGAACAGCGTGATGCATTCGATACAACTTACAATGAAGTAACGATCAGAGTAGACATCAAAGATGATAATAACGTGGTTCGAACCGAGACGTTTACGGCCTCAGGCATGCTTATCGAACGATGGCAACGTATTGAAGGCGTAATCGAATTATTGTCTACTGACAAGGAGTTATCCATTACCATTACAGGTGCAACCGACACCGACGGCTGGGTAGATGATCTGAGGATTCATCCGTTTAAATCCAACATGATATCCTACGTTTACAACTATCGGTCGCTGAGAGTGATGGCCGAGCTGGACGAAAACAACTACGCTACGTTTTATGAATACGATTTAGAAGGGGCCTTACTTCGAGTAAAGAAGGAAACGATTAAAGGTATAGCCACTCTTCATGAAACCCGATCACACAGCAAAGCCAATAACTAATCCACCATGAAAAGAATCATTTATACGCTATTGATCCTGGCCGGGTGGGTTGTTTCTACTCAAGCTCAGGACCTAAAGGAAATACTCACTAAGGTAAATAAGGCATATAAAAACGCGTCAGGCGTTTCTATGGACTTTAGCTATACCCAAGGCAGCGTTTCGGATGCCAGTGACCGGGAAACAGATTTGGGACGTTTGGCTATGAAAGGACAAAACCTGTATTACCGTTTTGGACAACTGGAATACATATCCAACGCAACTTTTACCTTGATGATTGATCATGAGGACAAGTATTTGGCTCTGGACTCGACGTACCGAAGCCTGAATACCGGGAGCCAACTCTTTGAGGCCTTAACGTCAGACAGCATACAAAACATGTTGGGAGGGGGTACACTAACCAAAATGAGCAGTGGAAACTGGAAATTAACTGAATATACCGATGGATTAATCCATCATTCCGAAATCATAATTGACGGCACTACCTATTTGATCAAAAAAATGTTGGTGTATTATCGAACTCAGGCGGGTGGTGGTGCCACCGAGTTTCTACAGATGTCCTACAGTAATTTTGGTGTGGGCAATGTCAGCAACACGGTCTTTAGTATCGGAAAGTTCTATACAAAGGATCACACAAACCAATGGGTAAAAACCGCCCGATATTCCACCTATGAAGAAATGTATAAACCCTAATTGAACGAACATGAAGACGCGAAAAATAATCTCCCTTATTCCATTATTAATTCTTTTGCTGGCCAGCGGAATTTCTTCCCGGGCCGCTAAGGAGCCTGAGCTTCGGGTATCTGAATTGGGGTCAAACCTATCGGCAAACTCGACCGTTGTCAACTATGATGTGGTCACTTATCAGGCCAATGGCACAACTCAGCCTGGATCTCCAGTGGGCGACCCGGGCTATCATTTATACCACACTCAAAATGTGGTGGGTTTGGAAATAACCCACGATGTGAATGTGTGTATGCCGTATCAATTTACTTTTTCTATGGAGATAGAGGTAACGGCAAAGGAATATGACAAAGTCAATCAGGTGTTTAACACCGTGGTTTACAACAAAACCTTAAACGTTGATTACGATTCTACCATTGGAATAACCAACCTGGATGAACATGCCTTCATTTTTGATGATGCCTATTGGGTTGAGGTCAAAGTGATATCCATGAGCAGTACGGCGCTTAAGGATTATGTACGTCTGTATAATGCCATGACTATTGAGCGATATCAGGACATTGACCCCGTTGGAGTTCCTGTTTTTGATTCATGGACATATCTTACCACGAGCGATGAAATTAAAGTTTCCTGGTTCCTTATAGATGGTGCTGAAGAATATGAATTGGAATGGCAATACATAGATGATTATGATGTTGGAGCTACACCAAAAAACACGACTAATTTATTTGTGAATTTTGACAACAATGCAACCCGAGTGATTTTAACTGAAACTAATTACAAGGTGTCCTCGGTCTTTGACCAGGGCTACGTTATGTTTCGCGTTCGGGCCATTGGTAAAACAGGTGGCAACTTTACCCATCGTGTTATTGGTGAATGGTCGCACAATGGAGATGATTATGTATCCTCGTTTAATTTAACGACCGAAGGTGTACAGGTACCGGTTGGTTTGGTTGTTATTCATGAACCGAATTTAAATTGGCAATACAGTTCCACGTATGCCGAAAATGGACTAAAAAAAGAAGTCATAGCCTATTTTGATGGATCACTGCATCAACGGCAAACCGTCACCCGATTAAATACGGTTGAGGATGCCGCGGTTGCAGAAACGTTTTACGACCATCAAGGAAGACCAGCTCTTTCTGCTTTACCAGCACCCGCATTCGAAAACAAACTTCGGTTTTATGAAGGCTTTAATTTAAGTGCAGCCACAAGTACAGCCTACACTCGAAGTGATTTTGACATCAGTAGCGGGTGCAGCCGAACAGTTAATGCATTTTTAACGACCAGTGGAAGTGGTCGCTACTATTCGTCAGGCAACCTATTATCCACTTCTCAGGGACACGAATATATTCCTGATGGACAAGGGAGAACCTTTGCGGTGACCGAATACACCCCGGATCAATCCGGACGACTTCGACGTCAGGGAGGAGTTGGGCCAGATCATCAATTGGACAACGATCACGAAACCAAATATTATTATGCCACCCCTTCTCAGGAGGAATTAGACCGTCTGTTTGGAAACAATGTAGGCTTGGCGAAATACTATCAAAAAAACATGGTTATTGATCCAAATGGCCAGGTGAGTGTTTCGTATTTGGACTTAAGTGGCCGGGTCATTGCTACTGCCTTAGCTGGCGAAGTGCCTGGAAATCTAACGGCACTACCATCGGCCAACAATCCACTTAGCCTAGAGGTATTGATGGTAGGTAATGATGGGCCTCAGCAAATCGAGGTATTGACCATAAACCAGATAATAACGCTTCTTGAGGATGGCAAAACCCATACCTTGAGTTATGATGTAGACATTCCGACGTTTACTACCGCCGAAACACCTTCACTGTGTTTTGACTGCGTTTATGAACTGGAAATCAGTGTAAAGGATGAATGCATGAATGAAATGTTGCCAGGTTCTTCTTCGGGTTGTGAATCAGGAGATATATACCTATCTCTTACATTTGACAACTATCCGGAAGAAACAGGATGGACGCTTAAAAATTCATTAGGTACAACGGTGGCTTCTGCTAGCTATTCTAGTGCAAACCCTGATGGTTCGACGGTCAATGAGACCTTTTCAAATCTACCTGAAGATAGTTATACATTTACGATAACAGATGCTTTTGGTGACGGGATTTGTTGTGGATATGGTTCAGGATCTTACTCGGTATCGAGTAGTGCTGGAGTCATGTTTAGTGGAGGAAGTTTTGGAAGTTCGGAAGCCAATTTATTTTGCATTGGCGGTGGTAATCAACCCATAATTCGATTGTTGGGTGTGCCCGGACAGGATTTTGACGTCAATTGCGACGGCAGTCTCTCCTACAGTTTTGATACCGACAATGATTTAAATAATCAAAATGTTTCGATTACCTTAAATACAGGCACCTATGCCGTGAGTAAGACCTTGCGCATCAGTCGAAATGCGCTTGAGTATTACAAAGAGGAATATTTTGAAAACAACACATCGCTTCAAACCGAACAAGACTTTATTGATGCCTATATGGCACAGGTGGATTACAGCGGATGCGAATTAGATTGTCAGACCTGTGCGGATTTGTACAGCACGGCTCAGGATGAGCTAGATTTTATGGCAGCCCAACTGTTGGTACTCACCAACCAGGGAATTACGACGGATAGTGAAGACGAAGCGGCGATCGCCGCGCTATTCGCCAGCTTAAAAGCCGATTGCAACGAACTGTGTGCTGGCGGAGCAACAACCTGTGAGGTGTTTTACGAGCAGTTAAAAGCTGATTTCCGACCTGGTGGTCAATATGCTACGTACGAATATGATGGTAGCGGCAACTTTGTGGGTCACGGCATTTTGGACGCGAACGCGATGGCTGATTTGGGTTTTGACTACCAATACGTCGATAATAACGGTACCGAAGAATCGTTGGATTACACCCAAAATGGAAGTGTCGATCCCTTTGTTTTGATTAACGGCGCCTACTACCAACCGCTGTGGTTAATCCCAGAGCATTTTGTTCAGTACTTTAAAGAAGAATGGCTAGAAACGCTGGTGCTTCAGCACCCGGAATACTGCCATTATGAGTTTTGTAAAGAGGAAACGGCCAGCGAAGAGTATAACATCGCTATGCTGGAAACCACTACGTATAAAGAAGCTTGGGAAAAAGGCTATTTAAACCCGCTGGGTATGAGTGGATCTTACGTCCCCGTTCCAGTCCCCGCATTGTTAGATCCATTTTTTGATACGGGCGGATTAGGGCACAACACCGCTTATAAAACTGCATTGACCAATACGCTTAATGCGTATGCGAACCCGAGACCAGCAGAGCAAGCTTGTCGAGATTTTTCGGCCTGGGAACTGGCCATGGCAACCTATTCATGTGTCGATGAAACGACATGTGCTAATATGCTTACGTGTTTAGGTAACGTTTCCTGGGATACCAACGGCATCTGTAAACCTTATTTGGACCGAATTTGGATGATGTGGCGTTCGATCTACCTGTCTGAAAAAGCACGTGTAATTGAAGATATGGAGCTAACCGATAATTCGTGTTTAGACGATGTGAACATTCCATCGGGTTATGCCAAACGCTACGCCAGCGTACAGGATGAGGATGACCGTGTGGCAGATGATGAATATAGTGCTAATTTATTTGTTACTTCCGGAATTGCCGACCAATGTGAATCCAATTGTCAGGCCCAGGTAAAAGCCTGGTTATTTAAACTGGAAGCCTGTAACCTAACGCAAACGGAAAGCGATAATGTATCGCTTGGTTTTGAAGAAATATGTAAATCGGGGTGTGATGTTCAGAGACCTTTTGGGTCGACAGATTTAGATGTGGGTCAATCCGTCAGTGTTGCTTTTAGCTCAGGAACAACGTCCATGTCTTCTTTTGAAGATGTGTTTGATCATGTATTATCGGCTAAGTATGTGGCCGGGGTTTGTGATGTCAACCTTATCAACTTCCCCATGAGTTACGACCACGATTATTGGGCATACAAAGGACCAGACACGTCTCAATGTAACCCGGCAACTGCTCTATTAGACGGATGTATTCTTAACACCACGAACAAAGACATTAAAAACTCATTAATTGCTCAATATGGACCTGATTCATCATGCAACACCTGTGTAGATTGTTACGAAGTTTTTTCAACCATTAACACCATCAATGATGCCTACGGTGTGGACATTCAGACCATCGAAAACTACGAAGTCCTTTTGGAGCAGCAACTCAATAAAATCTTAAAATTC
>CAYZWM010000066.1:0-18665 GCA_964482155.1 uncultured Chitinophagaceae bacterium
GGATTAACCGGTTTAATCAGGTAGTCTTCTATCTTGGATCCGATGGCGTCTTCCATGATATGTTCTTCCTCACTTTGGGTAATCATTACAACCGGTAAGTCTTCCCTAAGTTCCTTAATTTGGTTCAACGCATCCAGGCCACTTACACCAGGCATATTCTCATCGAGAAATACCAAATCATATGAACCGGACTTGATGCTTTCTACAGCGTCTAATCCGTTGTTTACTGTCGATACTTTATACCCTTTGGTTTCAAGAAAAATAATATGGGGCTTTAAGAGGTCAATCTCGTCGTCAGCCCATAAAATGTGTATTTTTTGCATGAATATTTATAATCCGTTCAATACTTAACTGCAAAACTCGTGTATTAGTACCATGTATGGTCATCAATGGATAAAAAAACAACTTTGTTAGATAAAAAATCAGGTACAACAGAATTCCTAAACAAGTTTAGCTTTGCATTGGTGATGAATAAAAAGAAAATCATAAACGATCCGATATACGGATTCGTTTCCATAGAAAACGTGCTCATATTCGATTTGATTGAGCATCCCTACTTTCAACGCTTACGTAGAATCAAACAACTGGGACTTACCAATTTGGTATATCCAGGGGCTAATCATACTCGATTTCATCATGCTCTAGGAGCTATGCACCTTATTACTAAGGCTATAAAAGTTTTGCGTTCGAAAGGGGTGGAAATTACATCCGACGAGGAAACGTCAGCTCAAATTGCGATTCTGTTGCACGATATCGGTCACGGCCCTTTTAGCCATGTAATGGAACACGCCTTTATAGAAGGCATCTCACACGAGGAAATCTCTCTTGCTTTTATGAAGGTGCTGAACACGGAGTTCAACGGAGCGCTCGATATGGCTATTGAAATTTTTGTTGGAAACTATCCTAAAAACTTCCTACATCAATTGGTTTCGAGTCAGTTGGATGTCGACCGACTGGATTATTTGACACGAGACAGCTTTTATACAGGTGTATCTGAAGGGATTATTGGGTTGGAACGGATTATTCAGATGCTGAATGTCAAAAACGACAACCTGGTGATTGACGAGAAAGGCATTTATTCGGTTGAGAAATTTCTTATTGCCAGGAGATTGATGTATTGGCAGGTATATCTACACAAAACGACTATTGCCGCGGATTGTATTTTGCTCAATGCGTTGAATCGTGCACGTCAGTTGCGATCGGAAGGCAAGGACTTGTTTTCTACGCCTGGCTTGAGCTATTTTTTAGATAACAAGGTAGTTGGTAATGATGTTACAGTTTCGGAGCAGATGCTCCACAGGTTTAGTTTGATTGACGATTTGGATGTATTGGTTTGCTTAAAAGCGTGGCAAGACCACGACGATAAGGTATTGGCGTATTTGAGTTCTGCAATAATAAAACGACGATTACCCCAAATTACGATTCAGAATGAAGAAATATCTCTTGATTACTGGCGTAAGACGGTTCAGGAAGTCGAGGCTAAATTCAACATGAATTCAGCAGAAGCGGAGTACCTGGTTATGATTGGTAAACTGCATAATTCGGCGTATCATTCGTCGGAAGAAGAAATTATGATTTTGCAAAAAGATGGACAACTTGTGGGTCTGACTCAGGCCTCTCAGAACTACAATTTTGTCAGTGCAAACCCAGTCACTACGAAGTATTTCGTTTGTAGTCCAAAATAGTTTTACCTTTGCTTTAAATAGAAGAATTTGAGAAGTCTGTTGGTTGCCGAGTTGGCTGATTTTCTAGGGGGTGAGCTTGCCGGCCCAAAAACTAAATCCTTTTTGGGTGTATCAAAAATTGACCATTCAATTCCTGGATCTTTGTCTTTTTTAGCCAACGATAAATACGAAGAGTACATTTATTCCACCACGGCAAGTGTAGTGTTGGTAAAAATGGATTTCGAACCTCATCAGAAATTAGATAAGACCTTAATCAAGGTAGAAGACCCGTACATGGCGTTTTGTAAGGTATTAAATAAGCACTTCAATCCGGGAGTGGCTAAAACAGGTGTAGAGAAAAACGCAGTTGTATCTGAGTCTTCCAAAATTGGTGAAGACGTTTACGTTGGAGCTAATACGTATATTGATGATAATGTAACTATAGGTAATCATGTCAAGATTTATCCCAATTGCTATATTGGAACTGGGGTAACGATTGAAGACAATTGCTTGATATATGCTAATGTTAGTATCTATCACGACACTCAAATTGGCGAAAACACCATCATTCATTCGGGAGCCGTTATTGGCAGCGATGGATTTGGCCATGCGCCTCAAAAAGACGGTAGCTACATAAAGATTCCGCAGATTGGGAATGTGATTATAGGTAAAGATGTTGAGATCGGTTCCAATTGCTCAATCGATCGAGCAACGATGGGTAGTACCATTATTAATGATGGTGTTCGTTTGGATAATCTAATTCAGGTTGCTCATAATGTTGAAATTGGAGAACATACCGTCATTGCCTCACTCACCGGCATATCCGGAAGCACCACCTTAGGTCCTAATTGTGTTATTGGAGGGCAGGTAGGATTTTCAGGCCATCTCAACATAGCTAAGGGGACGAAGGTTGGAGCTCAAAGTGGATTAGGAAAGTCTGTGAAAGAAGAAAATACACGACTGTTTGGTAGTCCGGTGCAACTCTTGAAAGATGAAATGCGAAGTCTGATCGTTTTTCGCGAACTGCCTCAAATGAAAGAAAAGTTAGAACAATTAGAAAAGATCGTTAAAAAGAATAATGAAGGTTGATATGGAGAAGATGCAAACCACCATCAAAGAATCGTTTACAATTTCGGGAACCGGATTGCATACTGGTCAAGCTGTAAACATGACGTTTAACCCTGCTGATGAGGATCACGGGTATAAATTTCAACGTACAGATTTGGAAGGTCAGCCCATTGTGGATGCGTTGGTCGATTATGTTGTCGATGTATCGAGAGGGACGACTTTGGAGCAAAACGGCGCACGTATAAACACGGTTGAACATGTGTTGGCGGCTTTAGCTGGATTAGAGATTGACAACGTACTGATTCAATTAGATGCAGCAGAAACGCCTATTGTAGATGGTAGTTCTGCCCCGTTTGTTGCTGGGCTTAAAGAAGTTGGTATAAAACAGCAAAGCAAGGAGAGAGAATATTTCGAAGTTCCTTACAACATTGCGTTTGAAGAACCAGAGCGAGGTGTTGAGATGGTTGCTATGCCGTTGAACGATTACCGTTTAACCGTAATGATAGATTACAACTCTCCTGTATTGGGTAGTCAACATGCTTCGATTAGCAATCTAAGTGAATTTGACACTGAAATATCGAGTTGTCGTACGTTTTGTTTCCTGCATGAATTAGAAATGTTGGTCGATAACAACCTCATTAAGGGAGGCGACTTGAATAATGCCATTGTCATTGTGGATCGGGTTATTCACGACGATGAGCTGGGTCAAATTGCCAAGCTTTTCAATAAACCCAAGGTAGAGGTCAAAAAGGAAGGCATATTAAACAATGTAGAATTGCGATTTCAAAACGAACCTGCACGGCACAAGTTGCTTGATATGATAGGCGACTTAGCTTTAATTGGAACTCCATTGAAGGCGCAAATTATGGCAGCCAGACCAGGGCATGCCGCAAACATTGAGTTTGCCAGAAAGATAAAAAGTGTTATTGAAAAGACTAAAAAGGAACGAATTCGTTTGAAAGATGTACCTCTATACGATCCGAACGAAGAACCCTTATTTACCTACCAGCAAATTGAGAAGATTCTTCCCCACTCCTTCCCGTTTATGTTGGTTGACAAGATTATAAAAATTAAGGAAAATTCTATTGTAGCGGTAAAAAACGTTACCGGAGATCAATTTTTCTTTCAAGGCCACTTTCAGGGCGAACCGATCATGCCTGGTGTGTTACAACTTGAAGCCATGGCACAGGCTGGTGGTGTGCTGGTATTACACGACAAAGAAGACCCTGAAAAATGGAGTACATATTTCGTGAAAATCGAAAATGCCAAGTTTAAGGGAAAGGTGGTTCCTGGTGATACACTGTTGATTAAGATGGAATTACGCGCTCCAATACGACGTGGTTTATGCCTTATGCATGGAGAAGCATACGTTGGTAGCAAGCTTGTTTGTGAGGCGGATATGATGGCTCAAATAGTTGAAAATAAATAACATACTTTTGCCGCAATGATTCAGCCATTAGCATACGTAAACCCCGAGGCTAAAATTGCCAATAATGTCGTTGTCGAACCCTTTGTTACGATACACAAAAACGTCCATATTGGAGAAGGTTCGTGGATAGGATCCAACGTCACCATTATGGAAGGTGCCCACATAGGTAAAAACTGTCGAATTTTTCCAGGAGCGGTTATTTCTGCCATTCCCCAGGACTTAAAATTTGATGGTGAAGATTCCATCGTAAAAATTGGAGACAATGTTACCATTCGAGAATGCGTAACCATTAACCGAGGAACAAGAGCTTCTGGTTCAACCAGTATAGGCGACAATAGCCTGGTAATGGCTTATGTTCATGTAGCCCATGATTGTATAATAGGCAAAAACGTAGTGTTGGCCAATGCAGTTCAGTTAGCTGGACATGTTGAAATTGGGGATAGCGCTATTCTAGGTGGTCTGTCTGCCGTACATCAATTTGTAAAAATAGGACCACATGTTATGGTGTCTGGTGGATCGTTGGTTCGAAAAGACGTACCTCCTTTTACCAAAGCAGCACGAGAACCTTTGTCTTACGAAGGTGTTAATTCAATCGGTTTAAGACGACGAGGGTTTGAATCTGATAAAATTGCCGAGATTCAGGAAATATACAGAATGCTTTATCTCCGTGGAATGAACAATGCGAAAGCACTTGCTAAGATTGAGGCAGAAATGCCTGCAACGAAAGAGCGAGACATAATCATTAGTTTCATCAAAAGCTCAGATCGCGGTATCATGAAGGGCTTCTTATCACGTTAATATGTCGGTTGAAATTGTTGTAGAACAAGTTTCAAAACGATTCAAGCGAGATTGGATTTTTAGGAATATTTCTCATTCATTTTCACAAGGCAGCAAAACAGCTGTTCTAGGACAGAACGGTAGTGGTAAATCGACTTTTCTTAAAATGGTTTGCGGATATGTAGGCCTGACCGAAGGCAAGATTCATTGGAAAGCGAACCAGGTTTCTCTTGAACTTGAAGACTGGCATAACCAGTTTGTCTATTGTGCCCCCTACCTCGAAATACTTGAAGAATTTACCCTTCAGGAAAGCCTTGATTTTCATTTTCAATTAACATCAATGCGAAACGATATTGATCTAACGCTTATTTTAGATCAAAGTGGTTTGGCCAAACATCAAAACAAGCAGGTTTCTCTATTTTCGAGTGGAATGAAACAGCGGTTGAAACTCATTTTGGCGCTTTGTTCTGAAGTTGATGTATATCTGTTGGATGAGCCATGTTCCAATTTGGATGACAAGGGGTATCAATGGTATTTGGAGTTGATCCAGAATTTACCTGATAATAAAACCCTTATTGTGGCTAGTAATAATCCAGCAGAATATCGCTTTTGCGATCAACGGATTAATATCGAAGGTTTTAAATAAGACGTCCCGTTTTATTTAAGCCCGTCAAAGTCTAGAAAAACCTCCCAGTATTTTGCCTTATCCATTTGATCCCAATGAATAATATTACGGCGATATTGATAGGTTTGAAACTGGCAGAAAAGGACCAGAACAAACAACCCACTTAAGAGTGCATTCCGTTTCCAAAGCGTTTTAAAATGGCTTAGTAATACAGCCAAAGGCAAAGCGAACAGCACCAAATAATCGAGGTAAACGCGCGATGAAAAGCTTCCTCCATAGTACCAATTCCACCAACTGCTGAGTACATAGGTCAGTAAGCCTAAGAAGCCAAAAATGCTAACGGCTTGCCATTTGCTTTTTTTGAAGAGTGGAACACAACCAAATAAACAAATTAACAGGATGGGCGTATAGAGAAACAGGCCTTTTTTATAACTAAATAGTATGTTGTAAATCTCAGGCTTCATAAAATTAAAGCCCTCATCTTCATAGGAGTACACGTAGAAATGCCCTGTTTGAATTTTATAGACAATCAATTGAATAGACACTACAGCCAATCCGAAAAAGAGAGCAGCTATGAGCTTTTTATAATTTCGAAACACGTTGGCAAGTGCTTTTCTAAACGTGCTAAAATTGATAAAGAAAAACGGTGTTAGAAGTAGTACAACGGCATTGACAGGACGGATTAAAACAATCAAACCAAACAAGATGGCCATACCTATGAGTTTTGGTCGAGAAGATTTTGCCCATTGCAAACCTAAATAGATAAACCAGGTGATAAAAAATATCGAATAAACGTGCGATACGGCAGGTTCGTTGAGCACATAATAATACCAGTTTGTGCCAAACACAATAATGGGTAGAACGAATGCGATTATGTTCTCTTTTACATGGAAACGTTTTAGAATCAAAACGATTAACCACAAACTGGCCAGCATATAAAAAATTGCTGCTATGGAAATATTATACGGTTTAGAATAACCATCGGCTGCAAAATCGGTAGTGAGTGCATACGCGTGAGCTCCAAGAAAAAAAGGCATCATGGGGAGTGCGGTGCCGCAGTAATACTTGTTGAATGCCTTGCCACCTATGTCTTTTCGAAACTCGTAGGCATAATTAGAATTGTAGTACTTCCCTCCTTCTCCCTCTAAAGAATCATAAAAACCAAAGTTGAGATCGTCGTAAATAAATACGGCCGGAAGGTGGGCATAATATCCTTTGCCGTCTGCTTTAATGATTCCTACGTGGTGGTTGCCGCTCCACATAATGTTGGCAGCCGACCAAATGACCAGGGTGAGTATGAGAATTATTGAAGCGTAAACAGACCGCATAGTCGGTGTTACCTACTCCATAAATTATATTTCGCAATGCACCATAGTGCTCTAATACCGTCTTTCCAACCAATCTTTTTGCCGTCTTCGTATGTTCTGCCGTAATACGATATCCCAATTTCGTAGATTCGAATTTTGGGTACACGTGATATTTTGGCGGTTACTTCAGGTTCAAATCCAAAGCGTTTTTCCTTTAAGGTTAATGACTGCAGCATTTCCCGTTTGAAAACCTTATAACAGGTTTCCATGTCGGTTAGGTTCAAATTGGTAAATGCGTTGTTGAGTGTGGTTAGGAACTTGTTGCCAAGTGTATGCCAGAAAAACAAAATTCGGTGTGGTTTTCCGCCCATAAATCGAGAACCATAAACCACATCAGCCACTCCATCTTCTAAAGGTTTTAAAAGTTCATTGTATTCAAAGGGATCATATTCCAAATCCGCATCCTGAATTAAAATATATTTACCAGTTGCACCGGCTATTCCAGTATGTAATGCAGCACCTTTACCCTTGTTTATGGCATGTTCGAGTAACCGAATACCCATTTCTGGGTTTTCTGCCTGATAACGTTGAATGGCATCCGTTGTATCGTCAGAAGAACAATCGTTTACAATGATGATCTCTTTGCCAAGATTATTCATAAGTACAACATCCCGAACCTTGTTCAGAATATGGTGGATTGTTTTGCCTTCGTTGTAGGCAGGAATTACAATAGAAACTACGTTATTTGTCATTTTGAATCGGCAAAGAAACACAATATGGATGACAAAAGTGGTACTCAAAATAAGGATTCCAGGCGCTTAGATAGACAGGTGGTATTTACAGACGATGGCTCAGCCTCTATCTCTATTCCAGGCATGAATGAAATGTACCACAGTCGAAAAGGAGCCATCAAAGAATCCGTACATGTATATATTGAGCACGGCTTGAAAATGTCGAACAAAAACCCTATTCAAATATTAGAAATTGGTATGGGTACTGGGCTTAACGTGTTTCTGACCTATTTGGAGGGAATAAAAAACAACCGGGTGGTTGAGTTCCACAGTTTAGAGCCTTATCCCCTTATAAAAGAGGAATGGTCTAAGTTGAATTATGCCGAGTTGTTAGATGAGAAACCTGAAATCATGATGGGTATACATACATCTATATGGGAAACTCCAATCGAACTGACAGAAACCTTTAGTTTGACCAAGTTTCAAATTAAGTTAGAAGATTTCTCTCCAAAAGAGCAGTATGATGTCATCTACTTTGATGCATTTGCACCCAATAAGCAGCAAGATCCATGGCAAATAGGCAACATTCAAAAGTGTTATGATCTACTGAGCAAAGACGGCGTTCTAACCACGTATTGTTCTCAGGGTCAGTTTAAACGTAATTTAGTATCTGTTGGGTTTGAGGTTACAAATCCAGTAGGGCCAATGGGTAAGCGAGAGATTACAGTGGCGTATAAACGTTGATACACTTCTGTGTGTAACCGCTTCGACAGAGCAAAGCATTGCTTGATTGGTAAATTGTTACATTAAAAAAGGTCCCGTGCAATGCACAGGACCCTCTTATTTGAAGTAATTGGTTATTACTTAATTGTAAACTTCTTAGTTGCTGTAAAATCCCCAGCAGTAATGGTGTACAGGTAAATTCCCTGGCTTAAGTTCGTTGTGCTTAAAACCGCTGTATTGTCTCCAGCCTGGAACGTGTTAGACACACTTCCTACGCTTTTACCTACAAGGTCAAACATTTGAACAGTCACAAATTCTTTTTGTCCTAAAACAAAAGGGATGTTTACTTCCGAGTTACTTGACGCTGGGTTCGGGTATGCATTTCCTAATCGGTAACCAGATAATGTTAAGTCATCTAGGCTTACATTGTCTGAAGCAAGTTTAAATATTCCATATACGTGTTGTCTTTCAATCGTATTTGGCGGGTTGTATGGGAAGTACCATCGTGCAGCAGGAGTACCATATCGTTGGTTTGTAAATGCAAATACACCGTGAGCCATCATTGTATCTGTCAAGAAAGCTGGACTTGCAGCAGTTCCTTGTCGAACGATCAACGGCATGAATGAATTGATTTTAGTGTTTCCTGTAACAGCAGAATCGTTAACGATAGTATCGCCAAACTGGTAGCTCATACCTGGAATGAAAGCAATTGTAAAGGCAGTTAATCGACCTCTTTCTGTTTCACCTAGACCTGTTGCGAAAGCCGCAACACCAGAAAACGAGCTGATTGAGTTACTGTAGAAATCTGCAGTAGACTCAGAAATAGGTACCTTAAATTCATTCGTCGCATCTGGGCTTTTGTTAGTAGATGGTCGGTATGTTGGAGCTGCCGATCTAGACTGGTCAGTCCAAACAAGAGGAGCTACATCAGCGTTGTTGAACACTTGGATAAGCATTGTATCAACAACACCTGGATTTGCATTATAATACTTGTAGAAAAATTGGAATGAATCTACCGTGTATGCATTGTGCTTGGATAATGGTGGAGTTTCTGGGATTAACGCATAGTGCTCACTTTTTGGATCAAATACCTGACCACAAGCAAATAAACTTACATGACTTGTATACGGATTGTCATTGTCGTCTGTAAAAATTTGAACCGTGAAAGAATCCGGCATAATAGACGTACCTGTAAAGTAGGTATACGCTTCACCATTTTCTGATAATGCGTTGATGTAACTATACCATTCGGTAACTTCTCTTTTACCATGTCGTTGAATCACGTTTTTGGTAAATTCTCGAAGCTCTTCTGTAGTAGCTACTCTTTCTTCACCAAACACATTGTCCGTGTTTCCGCTTACGCTAATCTGTCCGTTTGCCAACAATGCACCCGTAACAACAAATCCGGTAGCAAAAACCTTAGTAAATAAACTTTTCATTAATTTTCCTTTATTGTTTTTTGCAAAAATATACTTTATTCAAAGGTAATGAAGAAAATTCTCCAGACATGTCAGAATCCAGTAAACCTTCTATTTAATCAAAGTCACCTTGCATGGGCCTAATAAGGATCTCTTCAACGACCGCCTGATGAGGTAATTCGTATGTTGAATAGACCATGTGAGCCAACGAATCAACGTCTATAAACCGTGATGGTGGTAAATCCGTGCCACTCCATGAATTGGTAAGTGTCGCTCCAGGAAGTACGGCCGTAACCTTAATTTCGTCTTCTTTTAACTCCTCACGCAACACTTTTGTCAAACCATATTGCGCATATTTTGATATTGAATATGACCCACCGTTGATATAAGGCGTAATACTCGCCACGGAACATATATTAAATAGGTGTGCCTTGGCTGATTTTTTTAGAAACGGTATAGCCAATTTGCTAAAATGGTAAGAGGCATTCAAGTTGGTTTCCATGGTCGCAATAAAGGTGTCATCATTTTCCTCTTGAATCTTACCTGGAATAAAAATACCGGCATTGTTCACCAGTACGTCCAATCCTCCGAATTTTTCAATCAACTTAGAAAAGAACACCTTAATATCGTCAAGACTACGAACATTGCAGGCATCTACGTAAGAATCAACGCCATAACTGGCAATTTCTTCCTTTAACTGATCAATCTTTACCAAATCTCGACCACATACTGCTACGTTAAATCCCTCTTTGGCAAATCGAAGGGCAATTGCTTTACCAATGCCCCTGGTACCACCCGTAATCAAAACCGTTTTCCTATCCATTATTATGCGCTTTATATCCACATTTTGGGCAAATCTAGTTGAATAAATGTTTGCTCTTGTTTTAAACCAATATATTTACCGCTGCAAAATAAATATGCAAATTTTTTATCAATTTGGAAGCTACCTATTATTCTTAAAAGGAATGATATCGAAACCCGAGAAGATGTGGGTTTATTGGGAAAGAACCCTGCTTGAAATGAAAAATATTGGCGCCGGATCATTGGCCATTGTTGCCATTATTGCCATATTTCAAGGTGCCGTAACGACGCTCCAGATTGCCTATCAACTGGTAAGTCCCCTGGTTGCAAATCCAGTAATTGGTTCTATTGTCAGTGATTCTTCCATGTTGGAATTGGCTCCGACCATTACCTGTTTGGTACTGGCAGGAAAAGTGGGGTCGCATATTGCCTCTGAAATTGGCACGATGAAAGTGAGCGAGCAGATTGATGCGCTCGACATCATGGGCATTAATGCACCAGCTTTTGTGGCCTTGCCCAAAATAGTTGCTGGTGTTATAATGATTCCGTGTCTCATCGTTATATCCATATTTTTGAGTAATGTGGGTGGAATATTTGCGGGATATGCCAGTGGCATCCTTACCCCCGACGAATTTATACAGGGAGCACGAGAGAGTTTTTTACCCTTTAACCTGGCCTTTTCTCTTATAAAAGCATTTGTATACGCCTTTATTATAACATCTGTATCTGCGTATCATGGATACCGAACAGAAGGCGGTGCACTTGAAGTTGGTCACAGCAGTACAAAAGCAGTGGTATACAGTGCGGTACTTATTTTATTTTCCGATTATTTATTAACCCAATTACTTCTGTAAGAGATGATAGAATTGGTCGATTTGCATAAATCCTTTGATGGAGAAGACGTCATTAAAGGCATCTCCACAAAGTTTGAACCGGGTAAAACCAATTTGATTATTGGATCCAGTGGAGGCGGTAAAAGCGTATTAATGAAATGTATGGTAGGCCTGCTTACTCCAAGTTCTGGAGAGGTAATCTACGATAAACGCAACTTTCACAACCTGGATTCCAAACAGATTCGGGAAGTAAGACGAGAAATCGGAATGCTTTTTCAGGGAAACGCCTTGTTTGATAGCTATACGGTTCAGGAGAATATAGATTTCCCGTTGAAGATGTTTACCACCATGACGCTGGCAGAACGAAAAGATCGGGTGAATTTCTGTTTGGAACAAGTTCATTTAGAAGGGATTAACTCTAAATACCCCGCTGAGATTAGCGGTGGAATGAAGAAACGTGTGGGTATAGCACGTGCCATTGCCCTGGACATAAAATACCTGTTTTGCGATGAGCCAAATTCTGGCCTGGATCCGTTAACATCACGGGTCATTGACGAATTGCTTCAGGAAATCACCTATGAGTTCAAAATGACAACCATCATTAACACCCACGATATGAAAACGGTGTTTGATATTGGCGATAAGATTATTTTTATCTATGAAGGTCAAAAATGGTGGGAAGGTCAAAAAGATGATGTCCAGCATGCTGGCAACAAGGAATTGAAGGCATTTATTAATGCATCTTACTTTGAATAATTATCACACATGAAACGTTTAATAACTCGTTACTCGAAAATAATTGCTGCCGTGGCATTGGTCATTACTATGGCTTTTACCTTGTCAGAACAAGATGAAGGAATATACCCTCTTGCCCAGTTGGGAAGCCTCGATTTGGCGAAAGCGGGTTTAGAGATGGATCAATCTGATATTTATGAACCCGGTAAAGTGGGTTTAACCAATGCGTTGGTCAGACTTGGAGGATGTACGGGTTCTTTTATTTCTGATAAAGGTCTGATAATAACGAACCATCATTGTGTGTTTGGTGCTGTTGCTTCGGCAAGTACTCCAGAAAAGAACTACTTAGACAATGGGTTTTATGCCAAAAATGAATCTGAAGAAATCAAAACTTCCCTCCCAGTACGAATTACACAGTCGTTTGACGATGTAAGTGATCAGGTATTGGAAGGCGTAAACTCGGAAGACACTCCGGAACGTCAACAAGAAGTAATTAGCGAAAACTTAAAGGCGATAACAGCCAGTGAGCAAGAAAAATTTCCTGATTTAAAAATCGAAATATCGGAGATGTTTGTCGGTAAATTCTACACCTTGTTCCGATACAAAATGCTAAACGATGTACGTCTGGTATACGTTCCACCTAAAGCCATTGGGAAATTTGGTGGCGAGAGCGACAATTGGATGTGGCCACGACATAATGGAGATTTTAGTATTGTACGTGCTTATGAGAATGGGAAACCTTATACGCCTCAAAAACATCTTAAAATTGATGTGAACGGTACCCAGGAGAATGACTTTGTTTTTGTACTGGGCTATCCAGGTAGAACCTATCGACACTTTCCTGCTCAGTTTTTGACGTATCAAAACGAGCATCTTTTGCCCGTAATTTCATCGTGGTTTGACGAACGAATTGATTTGTTAAAAAACGAAGCGAAAGGAGACCCGGCCAAAGAACTTAGATATGCCAGTACCCTGGCTTCTTTGAGTAACACAACAAAAAACTTTAAAGGTAAGATGCAGGGTTTTAGACGAACCAACATTATAAAACAGCGATATGAGGAGCAAGACAAACTGCAGGCTTATATTATGGGTGAAGGGACTGACGCACAGAAAAAAGTAATTCCTCGAATAGCTGAATTATATGCAGCAAAAAATGCCTTGGCAGATGACTTTATTTTGTTGAATCAAATGCACTCTGCCTCTGGAGTCTTTCATGTGGCCCATATGAGAAACATCATGAACGATGAACTTATGGCCATTGACAAAAAGGAACGTGCCGAATGGTTGGCCAATTCAGAGGGGGCCGTTAAACGAGTAAAATCAAGGTATGGATTTAGCACTCTGGAGATAGACAAGAGATTATTTAG
This sequence comes from uncultured Chitinophagaceae bacterium, assembly GCA_964482155.1. Lineage (GTDB taxonomy): Bacteria > Bacteroidota > Bacteroidia > NS11-12g > UBA9320 > UBA987. Next base: position 13,479 of record CAYZWM010000066.1, read on the forward strand.
CTCTTTGGTGTACCGGTTGTATGCCACAGGCAATGGTCGTGCAAACGACGTGTTGGCCCATCTTGGCCTTCATAATCCGTCTAAAAAGGATGTGTATGAGAAGATTTCAAAGATTTGGGAATCCAGTAAGTATGCCGACAAAAAATCAACGTTAGCAGCCATAGACAAAAACTTTGCGAAATTCCTTAAAACAAAAGATCCTGTTCAGGAGCTGGCTCGATTACTGGCACCTAAAACACGTGAAGCCAGTAAAACATGGGGAGAAATTAGCTCAGAGTTAAACGCCTTAATGCCTCGTTTGGCCGACATTAAACAATCATATTACGGTGGAACCTTTATTCCAGACGCGAATTCAACGCTGCGACTAACGTATGGTTATGTGAGAGGATATAGCCCAAGCGACGCGGTGTATAACGCTCCGTTTACCACCATTACTGGCATTCTAGACAAAGCCGAAAAATCGGGTGATTACTACATGCCTGAAGACATATTGGAGAAATTCAAAACCGTTCATGCCAACGACAACTTAAAACACCCAACCAACGGGCAAGTTGTAGTGGGCATATTGTACAACCTGGATACTACGGGTGGTAATAGTGGAAGCCCTATTCTAAATGCAAAAGGTGAATTGGTTGGAGTCAACTTTGATCGCGCTTTTTCAGCGACCATCAACGATTTTGAATGGAACGAATCGTACAGCAGATCAATCGGTGTTGATATCCGATACGTATTGTACGTTATGAAGTATATCAACCATGCAGACGCTGTATTGGAAGAACTCGGTGTAGAGCTGTAGCGATCAACTAATAGGTGAGTATATAAAATGTGCCTCAATTAGGTGCAGTGCTTCTGTGTTTTGTACTGGCGTACATAAATCAATGCGTATTAATCCCTTGTGTGAATTCAGTTATCGAATAAATCAATTCTTCCATCAATCACTCTTTTACAAGAGGGAGAATGGTTTAAATTCGCAATCTGGTTATAAATAATAGATATACCTCAATAAAATTATCGTAAAAAAATGAAGAGAATCTACTTGGTGCTCGCCCTAATCATTGTTGGTTTAGGCATGAACGCAAAGGCCGATGAAGGCATGTGGTTGCCACATCTTATTCAAGGACAGACCTACGACGAAATGGTTCGTTTAGGTATTAAACTAACCCCTGAACAAATCTACGACGTAAACAATTCAAGTCTTAAAGACGCCATTGTTCGCTTAGGTGGAGGTTTTTGTACTGGAGAAATGATTTCTGCTGAAGGACTCATGTTAACGAATCACCACTGTGGTTTTAGCGCTATTCAAGGTTTAAGCAGTGTTGACCACGACTATCTTCAAGATGGTTTTTGGGCAATGAGCCGAGATCAGGAATTGAAAGCTGGTTTCTCCGTATCGTTTCTGTTAAAAGTGGTAGACGTAACGGATCAGGTAACTGCAGACTTAAGCGAAACCATGAGCGCCTCAAGTCGAACAGAAAAAATCAGAGCAGCGTATAAGGAAATTACGAAAGAATATGATGATGAAGATGCGCATTTAAGTTCTGTCGTTAAAAGTTTCTTTGAAGGCAATAATTTCTACGTATTTGTTTATCAAACATTCCCTGATGTACGATTGGTTGGAGCTCCTCCTCAGTCACTAGGTAAATATGGAGGTGACACAGACAACTGGATGTGGCCACGACACACCTGCGATTTCTCTATGTTTAGAGTTTATGCAGACATAGACAACAACCCAGCTGAGTACAGCGAAGACAACGTTCCTTATAAACCGAAGCATCACCTACCAATATCTATGAAAGGTGTTCAAAAAGGAGACTATGCCATGATTTTTGGTTACCCAGGTAGCACAGACCGATACCTTACGTCGTATGGTGTCAAATTTGCTACTGACATTGACCAACCATCGCGTGTTAAGGTAAGAAGAGCTAAACTAGATATCTACGAAAAATACATGGTAGAGTCTCAGGCAACTCGAATTTCTTATGCTGCAAAGCATGCCCAGGTAAGTAACTATTGGAAATACTTTATTGGCCAAACCAAAGGATTAAAAAGACTGGGTATATACGATCAGAAAAAAGCTCAGGAAGACGCGTTCAATACGTGGGCAAATGCAGATACCGATCGAAAAGGAACGTATGGTGAAGTCATCAACTTATATGAGAAAGGCTTTGGAACGATGCACAATTATAAACTGTCTCAAACCTACATCAACGAAGCCATTTTTGGCATTGAATCTGTCGCTTATGCTGCCAGTTTTAGGCGTATGGCTAATGCAGAAGGCGATGATCTTGCAATGGCAGCAAGTGCTTTATCTGCAGCAGCAGCTGGACACTTTAAGGATTATTACAAGCCTATTGATCAGGAAGTATGTGCCGAAATGTTAAAACATTTCTACAACGACATCCCTGTAGATCAGCAACCGGATGATTTTATCAAAATGGTAAAAAAATATAAAGGTGATTTTACCAATATGGTTGCTGGACTGTTTAAAAAGTCTATGATGGTGGACGAGGATAAAGTAATGGCCTTTTTGGAGAAACCCAATGCTAAAAAATTAGCAAAAGACCCTCTATATAAGGTGATGAACATGTTCTTGAATAATTACATCCTTAATATTCGACCTGCAATGAGCGAATCGAATGAAGCATTGAGCAAAGCAAAAAGGCTTTATGTAAAAGGATTGATCGAAATGAACCCAGGTCATCGATATGCGTCAGATGCAAACAGCACAATGCGTGTAACTTACGGTCAGGTGTTGGACTATTATCCTGCAGATGCCGTACACTATAACCACTACACGACTATGGGTGGTGTAATGGAAAAGTATGTACCTCAAGATATTGAATTTGATTTACCCGATCGATTTGTCGAATTGGCTACTCAAAAAGAATATGGTCAGTACGCCGACAGAGATGGTGAACTTCATATATGCTTCTTGTCTAACAACGACATTACGGGAGGTAACTCGGGTAGTCCAGTTATTAACGCTGAAGGTCATCTGATCGGAACGGCATTCGACGGCAACTGGGAAGCCATGAGTGGCGACATTGCCTTTGAGCATAAACTACAACGAACTATTTCGGTAGATATTAGATATACGCTATGGGTGATTGATGTATTTGCGAATGCAGGCCACCTGGTAGACGAAATGACGCTAATTAAATAAGCGCCTCTACCCTATTTAGAATCGGCGAAGTCTGTACTTCGCCGATTTTTTTTGTCTACTTTTTCAGAAGCGATACGGCAGCATCAACCGAATCAACGGGCGCCTGACACGTGTTGTTTTGGCATACATAAATTAAGGTTTGCCCCTCTACAAAACGATCTTCAAAAATGGGTAACCCCACCCCTTCTTTACTCGATGAAATGAGACAGTTCGGTAGGTACATTCCATTAAATGTGTCCCGAAACACCGAAGCATTTGGTCCGACAATCACAATTTCATTGACTACATGACATTCATCCAACATGGCTAGCATCCAGTTACTAAACCCAGAACCATAGGATATCACTTTCGGTGCAATTTTATTGATCATTTCAACGGCGATATCTTTGTATTCTCTTTGGAGAAAAAGTTGATCAAGCCGGATGAGGTTTCTACACATCATGGAGTTTGACGACGGAATAACGTTGTCGAAATAGTCTACGTTTTTGGCCACCAAATCCGTACTGGTATGCGACGTAAATTGGAAAAAACCCGTTTCGGCGGAATGGAAATTATGGAGGGTGAAGTCGCATAATTTGTTGGCCAGTTTGGCCCAAATAACTTCTGAGGTTGCCGAAAATAAATCCAGGAAAGCCTTAATAACGCTGGCATAGTCTTCCAAAAAGCCAGAAATGGTACTCAACCCATTTTTGTAACTGTGCCAAAGGCTATAGTCATCGTTGAGTTGTTTGTCGACCAAAAATTCTCCAGCGGCTTGAGCGATATTCAAGTATTCAATTGTGCTGGTGGCTTTATACGCTTCTACATAACCACTAATCATCAGTGCATTCCAATTGGTTAAACTCTTATCGTCTAAACCTGGTTTTACGCGTTTACTCCGTTCGGTTAACAAACGTTGGTCAATCGACTTGATCTTTTGTTCCAGTTCTACGGCAGATAAGCTGTGTTTGAGCATTACATCAGCCGATTCTCCGCGAAGCAAAATAAAATTGTCGTCCTCCCAATATCCACGCGTGTCGACACTGTAGTAGTCGGCGCAAAGCGAAAAATCGTTTCCTAACAACTGCTCTAGTTCATCCTTTTTCCATACATAAAACTTACCCTCAACACCTTCGCTGTCTGCGTCATAGGCCGAATAAAATGAATTCGATGAGTCCATCATTTCACGTTGAACAAATTGAGCTGTTTGATTCACAACATGGAGATATTCCACATTTTTAGATCGTTTATATTCGTTTGCATACAATTCGAGCAGCTGCCCATTGTCGTATAACATTTTTTCAAAATGAGGTAGTTTCCAATGGGTATCTACCGAGTATCGAGCAAATGCACCACCAATTTGATCGTAGATACCACCACGAGCCATTTGTGTTAGTGTTAAGTCAACAAATTTGGCAATGGGTGCATTCTCAAAATGAAATGCATATCGAGCCAAAAAAATCAGATTATTGGGTAATGAGAACTTAGGAGCCCCCTCGCTCCCACCGAATTCTAGATCAAATTTTTGACTCCATTGAATAACCGATTGGTCAACTTGTTTTAAGATGTTTTCTGTGGTAGACGAAAAACCAGCTTCATATTCTATACTCGACGTCTGTTTAATACCAGCCAACAACTTATTGGCATAGTCCTCCAGTTTTGGCCTGTTAGAATCATACTCACTCCGAATATTTCGCAACAGTTCCATCCAGTTATCTTTCGGATAATACGTTCCTGCGTAAAATGGTCGACCATCTGGAAAGGCAAAACAGTTCAACGGCCATCCACCTCTGCCTGATATGAGCTGTGCAGCATTCATATACAATTGATCCACATCAGGTCGTTCTTCCCGGTCAACCTTAATGCAAACAAAATGATCGTTCATAAGTTGAGCAACTTCTTGGTTCTCAAAGCTCTCGTGTTCCATTACATGGCACCAGTGACAGGCTGAATATCCAACAGAAACCAAAATGGGTAAGTCATTTTCCTTTGCAAAGGCCAGGGTTTGTTCATTCCACGGCTTCCAATTTACCGGGTTGAACGCA
>CAYZWM010000067.1:0-9105 GCA_964482155.1 uncultured Chitinophagaceae bacterium
AAGAGTGTTCCGATGTTTATGTCCCTTTGGCTACAACAGAAGGTGCTTTGGTGGCCTCCTACCATCGCGGTGCAAAAGCGACCCTGTTGTCTGGCGGTATATCAACCGTGTGTTTGACTGAAGGCGTAAAACGAAGCCCTCTTTTTGGGTTTGAAACCATTGAGCAAGGCATTCGCTTTTTGATGTGGGTGACCAGCATCAAAGACACGTTTGGTGATATTGTATCGAAAACCACCAATCACGGCCGATTGAACGACGTCGAATTTAACATTGAAGGAAACCATATTATTTTGACCTTCGAATATTTAACCGGTGATGCCTCCGGACAAAACATGGTCACCATTTGTACAAATGCCATTTGTCAATACCTGGTAGCCAACTCCCCAGTCGAACCGAAATACTGGTATGTTGAAGGGAACTATTCCGGTGATAAAAAAGCAAGTGCCATCTCCTTCACTTCGGTGCGAGGAAAAAAGGTGACCGCTGAGTGTGTTGTTTCTCAAACCGTTTTAGAAGAGGTCCTTAAAACCACTGCAGCTTCCGTTGCTCAATATTGGCGTGCCAGTACCGTTTCTGTCATCCAAACAGGCAGTATTGGTGCCCAGGGACACTTTGCCAATGGCCTGACAGCCTTGTTTATGGCCACAGGACAAGACGTCGCCTGCGTTTCAGAAGCTTCGGTTGGGGTTACCCGAATGGAGGTTTGCAATAAACATGATCTCTATGTTTCGGTTACCCTGCCAAACCTCATTGTAGGCACCATTGGGGGAGGAACCAAGTTTCCAACCCAGCAAGAATGTTTAGCCATTATGGGGTGTTTGGGAAAAGGAAAAGCCCGAAAATTTGCCGAAATATGTGCTGCACTGCTCCTTTGCGGTGAGCTCTCCATTGCTTCTGCCCTGGCAGAAGGACATTTTACTTCGGCCCACCAAAGTCTAGGACGGTAATATGAGAGACTTTATTTCTATTAAACATTCCTCAAACCACGTAACGTATGATTGAGATTCTCATCTACAGCACCTTGTATTTGGTTCTATTTGGGTTTACCGATTTGCTCTATTACAAGGCCAACATTAAAGTTGAAATAACCCGAAAAATAGTCCATATCTCAACAGGCATAATAGCCCTTACCTTCCCGTTTTATTTAACTGCGTTTTGGCAGGTTATTGTCCTTTGCTCTTCCTTTTTGGTCCTTCTGGCCGTGAGTGAGAAATTCGGATGGTTTAAATCAATAACAGCCGTTGAGCGGAAGTCTTACGGCAGTTGGTTATTTGCCTTAATCGTTTTGGTCTGCTTTTATGTGCAACTGACCTTCAACAACTTAGGTTACTATTATTTACCCATTTTGGTTCTTACCGTTTCAGACCCGTTGGCAGCTGTGGTCGGCAAACGCTTCAATTTTGGTCCTATTCAGGTTTTTGGCAACATAAAGACCCTTGGAGGCAGTGGGGCTTTTTTTGTGAGTACTCTTCTAATTTTGTCTGGTTATAAGGCCTATTTTAACCATCAATGGGGTTGGGCTACCCTGGTAGTCGCTTCGCTAATAATTACGTTATTAGAGCTTGTTTCTGTACGTGGTTGGGACAATTTATCGATACCTGCTGGTGCGATGGGTTTTGTCTACATCATGTCCACGTATTTTTAACAGCCAATCGAATTAGAACAATTACTTAACGAACACCGTTTTCGGGGTTTTTTCCTTCAAACTGGCTGTACCATACCTTGAGGTCGGAAACCACTTCCTCCACTTCTTTTGTGGTACGAACCACATCGCCCATAATGACTTGTTTGTTTTTGTAGTCAAACGCGACTGGAATAATGGGTATATCCAGTTCTTTGGCAATGTAGTAAAACCCTGTTTTCCAATTATCGTTATAACTGCGCGTACCTTCTGGAGTTATGGTTAGAATAAACTCCTCTTCTTTGTTAAAGATCTCTACAATACTCTGAACAAAATTGCTGTTCTTTTTTCGCTCTACCGGGTAGCCGCCTAATTTTCTAAACAACCCGCCCAACGGCCAAACAAACAGCTCCTTTTTCCCTACGTACCGTGGATTAAAATCATATACCGCTCTCGAACCTAAACCCAGCAAAAAGTCCCAGTTACTGGTGTGTGGTGCAACAATAATGATGTACTTTTTGTATTGGGGTAAAGAGCCAACGGTTCTCCAACCAGCCAGTTTAAAAATGAAACGATAAATTTCTCGCAAAACTATACCACCACGGTGTTTTGTAAATATTCTGTTTTTAACAGCGGACACACCTTGTAACGCTCATCGTGCGTATCCATATACATCGCTTCAAGAACTTCATATACGTGGTTCACGCCAATCTCTTTCACCCATTCAAATGGTCCTTTTGGATAGGCTGTACCTAGTTTCATGCCTACATCAATATCTTCTTTACTTGCTGTTCCTTCTTGTACGGTATAATACGCCTCGTTAATAATCATAAGAATGATTCGTGGAGTTACTAAACCTACCCGACTTTCTACCCATTTTAAACGCCAGTCTAACGCCTCAAATTTTTCCTCAAGTTTGCTTCGTTCCGATGCGTTTAGCGAACATACTTCTGCCAGTTCCCTGTTTATAAAACTTGGTAAGGTATTCATACCAAATAAAACACATTCTATTTTGTTTTTTGCTTTAGAAACGGCGGCTTCAATTTGATATTTTGCCGCACTTACAACCACTATTTTGTTCGTTAATGATGCATAATGATCAATGCGTTCAGGGAAATCATCAAAAGTTAAATCCATGATCAAATCATAATCCTCAAATTGATTATTTTTGACTTCTACCAATTCGTGACTTGAAGAAACCTTATTATTCAGCTCCTCTATTCTGTTGGGTGTACCTATTACTCCTATCCTCATGCTCTACAGATTCGGACAAAAATACAATTGCTGTTTAACAACATATGAAAACTACAAAAAAAAACATTCACACTGACGGCGCTCCAAAAGCTATTGGACCTTATAGTCAGGCCATCCTTGCCGGAAACACCTTATTTTGCTCCGGCCAAATCGCTATTAATCCGGAAACCGGAAACCTTGTGCTCGACAGTATAGAAGCCGAAACACATCAGGTTCTAAAAAATATTGGTGCGGTTCTTCAAGCTGCCGATATGGATTATTCCAACATCGTAAAATCATCCATTTTTATGGCCAGTATGGATGATTATGCCACCATCAACGACGTTTATGCGAAATATTTCACTGATATTCCACCTGCACGGGAAGCTGTTGCGGTCAAAACACTTCCAAAATCTGTTAACGTAGAAATTAGCGTGATTGCTGTCAAATAATGGACAAAAAAGAACTGGTTTTTGCCACAAATAATGCGAATAAAGCGTCAGAAATTCAGGCAATTTTAGGCGATTCTTTCCGAATTAAAACCCTGAGTGATATTCAATTTTATGACGATATTGAAGAAACCGAAACCACGCTTGAAGGCAATGCAGTATTGAAGTCGAAACACATTTATGATCGCTTTCAATGCAACGTGTTTAGCGATGATACCGGTTTAGAAATTACGGCCTTAAAGGGTGAACCTGGTGTGTATTCTGCCCGTTATGCCGGCGATGATAAAAACAACGACGCAAACATGGACTTAGTGTTGGCTAAACTCCGTTCATTTGATAATAAGAAAGCGCGTTTTAAGACCGTTATTTCATTGTTTTGGGACAATACACCACATGTATTCGAAGGTGTCGTTACAGGCCATATAATCAGTGTAAAAAGGGGTGATCATGGTTTTGGTTATGATCCAATATTTGTACCGGATGGTTTTGATAAGACATTTGCTGAAATGTCCTCAGCCGAGAAAAATTCTGTGAGTCACCGGGGACGTGCAATAGCTAAAATGGTCGCATTTTTAACCAGGCAATAAGGGTTAATTAGTTAAGGCATCTCGATTAATAAAAACCATACCAAAAGCACCATAACCAACTACTTTCTCCTCACCCATTATCTTCAACTTGGTGATTGAATACACGTAATGGTTTTCTCTTATTATTAGGTTGTTTATCAAAAAGCTTCCGAGATTTAACTCTTCTGCAATTCCGGAAAAATCCAGTTCACTTTTAAGTTCTTTTTTTACTGCGTCCTTATGTGTTTGTTCACTTGGATTTGTAACCGTGGCGATTACCGCAAGAATGATGAGACCAATAAGTAATTTTTTCATTTCCTTTTTATGATGAACGAAGGTAGTATAAAGAGGTTCCTATTAATTAGAAAAACAAACGTCACCAATTGTTTTGTCCGAAGAAAGGATTATTTCATGATCCGTTTTGTGGGACGATCAACCATGCCTTATTCGCTGCGCTCTTTGTGGGTTTTTTGTTTTTTACCAAAACCCAAATGCATTTGGTTTTGGCTCAAATAAAAAGCCCTCTACTTACGTAGAAGGCTTTGGTTGTCGGGATGAGAGGATTCGAACCTCCGATCTCTCGCCCCCCAGACGAGCACTTTAACCGGACTAAGCTACATCCCGAACGATGTAAAAAAATTCTTAACTAAGCGATCTGAATTGCTCCAAAAATCGAATATCATTTTCAAATAACGTTCTAATATCTTTTACCCCATATTGAAACATCGTTATTCTTTCTACCCCCATACCGAAGGCGAAACCACTGTATTTTTTTGTATCTATTCCACAATTATCCAACACATTATTATCTACCATTCCGCAACCCAAAATCTCCAACCAACCCGTTCCTTTAGTCAGTCTATAATCCTCTTCTGTGTCTGTTCCCAGGTAAATATCCATTTCTGCACTTGGTTCCGTAAACGGAAAATAACTTGGCCTAAACCGGACTCGGGTGTTTTCTCCAAAAAATTGCTGTACAAACAAAAACAACGTTTGCTTTAAATCTGCAAACGACACGCCCTCGTCGATATATAAACCTTCTACCTGATGGAAAAAACTATTGGATCTGGCACTGATTGCCTCGTTTCGGTATACCCTACCCGGTGATATCGTTCGTATCGGTGGTTTTTCTGTCTCCATTACCCGAACCTGAACCGATGAGGTATGTGTTCTCAATGAAATATCCTTATCAATGAAAAACGTGTCCTGCATATCTCTTGCAGGGTGGTTTTTTGGGAAGTTTAGAGCACTGAAATTATGCCAATCATCCTCAATTTCTGGTCCTTCTGAAATAGAAAAACCCATTTGCTCAAAGATGGCAATCATCTTATTCTGGACAATCGACAACGGGTGTCTTCCTCCAAGAGAAACATTTATTCCAGGTAATGTTGTGTCCTTTTCGGCTTTTTCTTCCTCCCCTTGATCCAGATGTCCTTTTAATTCCTCGAATCTCGTTTGTGCCAGTTGCTTCAAATTATTCAACAACTGTCCCACTTCCCTTTTTTCTTGATTCGGTATTTTTTTGAAGGAATTGAACAAATCATTCAATTCTCCCTTTTTCGTTAAAAATCGCAAACGAAATTTTTCCAGCTCTTCAGCCGTTTCAATTTTTATTGATTCAATCTTCTCTTTCGTTTGTGCAATGATTTGTTTCATCGAGGCAAAAGTACTTCAGTTTTGAAAAGGGTTTTAGTTTTATTGGTAATCAACATAAATAATAATATATAATATTTAAAAGATTCTTCTTTCTTTATAAAGGGCTGTGGATTTGTGGACAAGGAAAAAAAAAACCCTTTTTTGAAACGTAAATAACAACCAATCAACATTACACTTATTTGACAAACGCCGTTATACTTGAAAAATACTTTTTGTATTGTTTATATCATTGAATGTTTAAACAACAATTGTGAATATCTCTTTTGACAATTGGTGTTAATGGTCGTTGTATAAATGACTAATAAATTCATGGTTTTGAACAGGGTGTAAAATAAGTAGGTGACTTTGGGTGGTTATTAACAATTAATACCCCAAATATTAACATTTTAGAATTTTATTAAGTAGTTGATTATTAGATAGTTATTCGATTGAAAGTAAAATATCTTTGGTATTCCAGTTGGCACGTACTTCAATGGGGGAATTTATTCTCCAAATGCGCTCTGGAAGGGTGTTTTTGATATAATTGCTCCCCGACCAATTTTCATCACCATCGAGATCTTCAAAAATATACGGGAGGTATTTATCAGGTGCGAGGTAATTAAATGTTATAACAGTATCGTTTGAAATCAAAATGGGTTCGGTTGTCTTACTTTTATTTGTTCCTGGAAGTATCAGGAAGTAGTTACCCTCTTTTTGAAAAGAAGAGTCGAAGCTTACACCCATCTCTAGTTGTCCAGTTTGGGTAGTAGAATGCGTTGCAAAAAGGAAGGTATCTATCGTATTATTTTTTTCGTTAAGGAGTTTAATGGCATCGTCATTTAGAATGAGCGAGTACTTTTTATCTTCTTTTAGTTTTGAAAAGAGTTGAATATGGTTTGTTTTGGATAGTAAAACACTGTCAATAACAACCGGGATACTATCGTTTGTATTAAAAAGAAGGAAATGTTCCGTGGTTGTTTTGCGTACAGGATAGTTCGTCAATAGGGTAATGGGGTCGTTTGGTGAAATAAGGGAATGCATTAATTCAACATGTGGTGGATCAGAATCCACGTCTTCTAGGGATATTTTGCTATTGAGTTGAACACTGTCAACACGGATATCAAGGAGTAAGCTGTCATGGTTTTGTAATGTTGGCAGAGGTACAAAGAGGTAAATAGTGTCTGTGGTTTCACCAAAATACCAGGGATACGTATTGGTTTTGGAAATACTCGATGCGTCTATATTACCCGATAGAACTGTAGGGGATATATGAAGGGGTTTATTAAAGACCAATTTAAAACCAGCGGAACTGGTTTGAGTTAGCGACGTTGTTTTAAGTGTTACGTCATGAATAGGAGTGGAAAATAAAAGATCTTCGGCCGTAGAATCCGCCGATACGTAATGGGTTAGAAAGGCAACCTCTTCATCTTTATCGAGACGATTGTTGTTATTCTTATCATTCAACGCATATATAATATAGTCCTGGTTGGAGATATTTTGAAAGGAAAAAGAACCGGTTTTATCGGTCAACGTAACGTAATAAGGTGGGTTTAACATCAATTGACTATCACGCAAAGTTTTATATAAAAACACTTTCCGCTCTTTTTCAGGCTCACTGGAAAACGCATTGACAACACGACCTGTTAACGTGGCTGAGTCAATCGAAGGTCCTGTTGAAAAGACCAACCGTAGGTTTGACGTTTTATTCCCTTCGTTCAAATCAGCAATGGTATTACCAAAAAAGAACTGGTAGGTGGTACTGTCCTTTAGGTTATTCGGAAGGTATATAGTAAGGGTTTTACCTTTAACCTTGGAAGTAATGGCCTTTTCGAATGGTGGAGATATGAGGAGGTTGGAGGATAAATTATCGGTGGTAAAATATTCATCAAAAGTGAGATGTAACTGATTACCAGAAACATTAACCTGGGCACTATCAGGAAAAGAACTTAGTACGATCGGTGCTTGTTTATCGACATCACCACCGGGTGGCAAGTCAACCGTTGCACACGAGTATAAAAGGAATAAGATGGTAACAAAACAAGTTATTTTCATCTGCCAAAGTAAACCAATAGTACAGAAATATCAGAAGGACTAACACCGCTAATTCGTGAAGCCTGACCAATGGTGTGGGGTCGTATTTTGCCTAACTTCTCCTTTGCCTCTGAGGACAAGGATGGAAGTTGATCAAAGTCAAAGTCTGGCTTAATAAAAAGACTCTCAAACTTGTCTATTTTTAGTGCCATTTCACGTTCTTTTTCAATATAACCCTGATACTTAATTAAAATTTCAACTTGCTCTTTTACATCATCACCAAACCGGCTTAAAAAGTCTTTACACGTGGGTAGTTCGCTAAAATCACCCGTGTGTAATTGTGGACGAGAAAGCAATTTTTTAAATTTATATTTTTGGTCAACGACTGCGGTTTCTTTTTCTATTAATACAGGGTTTATTTCTTCGGGAGGTATACCGGTGGTTTCAATATAGTGTTTCAGTTCTTCGAGGTTTTTTTGTTTTTTAAGGTAGGTTTCGTGTCTGATATCCGAGACCAAACCCAATTGATACCCTTTTTCGGTTAAGCGACCATCGGCATTATCCTGTCGCAGAAGGATTCTATATTCTGCCCGAGAAGTAAACATTCTATACGGCTCTTCAGTACCCTTATTAATAAGATCGTCTATTAAAACGCCTATATAGGCTTCTGATCGAGACAGAATGAAAGCCTCTAGTGAGTTTATCTTTTGGTGGGCATTGATACCTGCCATAAGTCCCTGACAAGCAGCTTCTTCATAACCGGTGGTTCCATTTATCTGACCAGCAAAGAATAAGTTGGAAATAATTTTTGTCTCCAAATTTACAGCCAGCTGAGTAGGAGGGAAGAAGTCATATTCGATGGCATAACCCGGACGGAAGATCTTCGCATTTTCAAAACCAGGAATTAACTGCAGGGCTTCTATTTGAATATCGGCTGGGAGAGATGTCGAGAAACCATTAACATATATCTCCACGGTATTCCAACCTTCTGGTTCAACAAAAATCTGATGTCTATCTCGTTCGGCAAACCGGTTTATTTTATCTTCTATGCTTGGACAATAGCGAGGTCCTAGGCTCTTTATGGTACCATTAAACATGGGGCTGTCGTCAAAGCCTTTTTGTAGGGCTTGATGAACAGCAGGGTTTGTATAGGTGATGTAACAACTTCGTTGCTTGGTTAGAGGCTTTTCGGTTAGGTAAGAAAAGGAAGAAGGTTTCTCGTCACCCTTTTGCTCTTCCATTTTGGAATAGTCTAAGGTTCTTCCATCAATTCGTGGGGGAGTTCCTGTCTTCATCCGACCGGCCTGGAAACCTAAAGAAACCAATTGCTCTGTAATTCCGGTAGATGCCTTTTCCGCCATTCGTCCACCACCAAATTGATTACGTCCGATATGTATTAAACCGTTCATAAAGGTTCCGCTTGTTAAAACAACAGAGGTGGAAGTAAATACAAAACCCATTGAAGTGTTTACACCTTTAACCGTATTGTCTTCGATGATGAGAGTGGAAACCATATCCTGAAATAACGATATGTTTGGGTTCTCTTCAATGATTTCACGCCAGTAGGTTG
>CAYZWM010000067.1:9138-18352 GCA_964482155.1 uncultured Chitinophagaceae bacterium
CATAGCAGCTCCCTTTGACTTATTAAGCATCCGGAACTGGATAGCAGATTTGTCGGATACCAGGCCACTCATACCACCAAGGGCATCTATTTCGCGTACGATTTGCCCTTTAGCGACACCACCCATAGCGGGGTTGCAGGACATCTTAGCGATGCTTTCCATATTCATCGTAATAAGCAAAACCTGACTACCTAGTGTTGCAGCAGCATGTGCTGCTTCACAACCGGCATGGCCAGCACCAACAACGATTACATCATATTTACCGTGTTCCATAAACAACGTTCCACGTGGAACAATTAAAAGAGATCAATGTATTTGTTTTCCATTTGCCTCATGTGCGATTTTTCTTCTTCGGTTGAATCGTTTAACCCAGATAGGTGTAGCAATCCATGAATCATAACGCGGCGAATTTCTTCTGCAAATGTACAACTATAACGTTCAGCATTTTCACGAACACGATCCAGGCTGATGTAGATTTCTGCGTCAAGAGGCAAACCTTGTTCTTCCCGGAGATCAAACGTGATGATGTCAGTGTAATAGTCGTGGTTAAGGGCCTTCTGATTTATCTCAAGCAGGTAATTGTCGGAACAAAATACATAATCAATCTGACCCACTTCTTTAAACAAAGACGTGGCACAGGTGTTTGCCCAGCGATCATTAAGGTCAAAAGAAGTTGGTTTTACCACTTCGTGAAACGAAAAGTTTATCATTTAGCGTATTACTCGTACCGACCCAGAAAGGCGGTGTTTATTACCATTTAAGTCTAACAAAGCTACATCATAAAAATAGATGCCTAAGGGAATAAATATTTCCTCGGCTGCAACAGACCATCCTTCATCTACATTATTGGTGGTGAATATTATTTCTCCCCAACGATTAAATATACGCATGGTAGAATTCGACTTATCAATAGAAGGACCAATAACCCGAAAACGACTGTTATGAGAAAGAGGGTTTAACGTGTTCGGAACAAAGAAACGAGGCTCACGTTTGGCACAAACTTCGTTGGATTCTGAGGTCTTGTTAAAACCGAAGGAGTTCTGATTTTCAACGGCTTCAATACGAAAACAGATTAAAGTGGTGTCGATGTTTTCATAGAACAAATCTTGTGTACTTGTCAAAATGTTCCACGTGGAACCATCATATGCATACACCAGGTATTCATTTACGCCACCGTCCCAATTATCATATTTGTTCCAGGTTAAACTCTCATCTACAATTTTTAGTAAAATGGAAGATGAAGGAAGAGATGTGCTGGTTCCACCCAAACAAGGGGCGAAGGTTCGTATAAAGTATATTTCCGGTTGTTTGGTTATCGACACTGAATTGTCCGTCCAGGAATAGAAATTGGGTCCAGTTACTAGTTTCTTGCTGCCTATTGTCACCTCTCCAGAAGTAGACCGATACAAAACGACACTGTCGGAAACTCCTTGATTATCAACGTAACACTCAATTTTTAGATGGGTATTGTTTTCTACTGTAACCTCAGATAAGTACGTTGTTTTCGGAAGCAATGGTCGATAAAGTTTAGCACACGTAATATTCGACGAAGAACTTTTAGCGGTACCCGTTGTGTTTCGTGCACGAATAAAGAAACAAACACTGTCACCAAAATTCAAACCAGGAAAAGGTGTACCCAGGCTTAACTTATCGATGGCTTGACCAACATAACTAGAACCATTGGTCGAAACGTAAAGATCTTGAGCGTCAACACTCCACCCTAAATACTTCGTCCAATTTAAGTTCACTGTACGAGTACATGTATCCAACGCGCTGGAAAGGCTCATAGCTCGATGGCCCGAAGATATTTCGGAGAATAAATTGCAGCTGTCAAATGCCGCTATTGTAATGACCGAATTGATGTTAATCGCTTGATTGTTAACGACAAAGTGTGTCGATGACGTGTCTCCAATCCGGCTGTTAGAGCCACCAGAATTTTTATAAATACGATACCCACTGATATCAGTGGCGATGTTCTTTTGCCAGCCAATCAGAAGTTTTTGAGTTGTAATGTCTATACTAACCGAGTCAATCGGGTTCAAATCGGGTTTGTCTAAGTCTATAAACAAGGTGTTGGATTGAACAGAGTCTACTCCATTACATAGAAAACGAGTATTGATGTAAAAAGACCAGGTAGGATTCGCATTAGGAAGTTTAATCTTAACGGTATTTACGTTGAAATTTGTTTCGGTAGAAAGGAGTTTGTAGTTGGTTCCCGTTTCAGAACCATAAATGTGATGTACGACAAACGAACCACAAACATCAGAAATACTCGAATAGGTAATGGTTACTGTGCTGTCGTTGTTATCCAAACACGCACGAGTTAACACCGGCGCAGAGGTAACGGCAAAGGCAAAGTTCCATGTGGAAACCAGTAGTACGACCAAAAGAGTTCTAACCGACACGAGATATTTAACGTATTTCTTATGCAAATGTTGTGAAAATCAAGCAAATACAACCACTCCTATCGAATAAATGATACTCGTATTACGTTGTATACCTATAATTGAAGGTGTTCTGCCCCAAATCATGACAAGAAAAGGGTGTAAAATGAGTACCAACAAGATGAAAGTTATAATTAATTTTGCAGTATGACAAAAGATGAAAACGGAACAAGGTATGGGAATACCGGTTCCAATCGAGAAGACTACGGTTCTGAAGGTGGTGACGGTAGACTTAGAAAGAGAAAGCGAGTTAGTCGACCAGGAGAGGTAAAACGAATTACCCAGGAAAGACCTAAAAAGGAAGAGCCAACGGAAGTTCGATTAAACAAGTACATCAGTAACAGTGGTGTATGCAGCAGACGGGAAGCAGACGAAATTATTTCTGCAGGAAGAGTTCAGGTGAATGGTGAAAAAGTAACCACCCTTGGACACAAGGTTCAAAAGAAAACGGACGAGGTTTCGGTGGACGGTAAAGTGGTATCACCAACCAAAAAAGTATACGTGCTTTTGAATAAACCCAAAGATTACATTACAACAACCAACGATCCCCAGCAACGGAAAACCGTAATGGACTTGATCGAAGATGTTGAAGCAGAACGGGTTTATCCAGTGGGACGACTTGATCGAAACACAACAGGCATCCTCATTTTTACCAACGATGGCGATCTCGCACAGAAGTTAATGCACCCAAGTGGTGACGTAACCAAGATCTACTCAGTAGAACTTAGTCAACCCATTGAAGAAAAACACTTCTACAAAATACAAAACGGAATCAAGTTGTTTGATGGAATGATGAAGCCGGATAAACTGGCTTTGGTTGATCGAGCAGACAAGAGAAAGATAGGTGTTCAAATTCATAGCGGTCGAAACCGTGTGGTTCGACGTATGTTCGAAGCTCTTGGCTATGAGGTGGTTAAACTGGATAGAGTGATTTATGCCAACCTTGATAAACAAGGCCTGGCACGAGGACAATGGAGAAATTTGACAGAAAAAGAGGTTAGCCAGTTGAAACGGGTAGCCAGAATCGGTTAATTTTGATCAAAGTTACTGTAGTATGAATATAAATGTGCGAAGAATAGTACTTGCCCTGTGTATTTGCACGGGAGTTTTGTCGTGTAAAGAAGTTCCACCATTGATTGATTTTTCGGAACCCATTTTATTAGCAAGAGACACAACTTATGTTACAACAGACATCCCTCAAAACCCATTAAAATCGGTTTTGATTGAAGATGTTTCTGGGGTCAAATGCAACAACTGTCCAAGAGCGGCCATAATTGCCCACGACGTACAGAAAAAGTATGCAGAAGGGCGGGTAATAGTCATGACATTACACTCAAACGATTTTGGTGCGTTTACATCGCCATACGCCGATAGCAAAGACACCTTTAACACGGCAGAAGCGACTCAAATTATTCAGGATCTATATATCGGAAATGTCGCTGGACTACCAACTGGATGTATTGACCGTAAAGTTTTTGACGGTGAAACACAGAGTTTATTGGCTTACGCTAAATGGGAAACCAAGGTGGACGAACAATTGTTGGAAACACCTAAAGTCCTGGTTGATGTTGAAATCATCCGAAAGCCTGGAAGAACCATTATTGCCAATGTTAAAGCAACCTTCTTAGAAGACGATGCAACACCGGTTTATATGTCTGTTTTTATTACAGAAAGCCACATTCTTTCGAAACAAAAGATGCCAGACAATACGTATGACAAGAATTTTGAACACAACTTTATTTTACGAAAAGGTGTTACCACATTTAGTGGGCTTAGATTGGCGGAAAGTGTAGAGGTTGGACGCGTATTTGAAAAAGGCTTTGAGATTGATATTCCAGAAAAGTATAAAATTGAGAATTGCTCAATTGTTGTATTGATTAATAAAATTGGCGCGACAAGTAACGAAGTGCTTCAAAGCGCGGAAGGACAAATCGATTAGACAATAATGAAAGGAGGACGTTTGGTACTTTGGATCGTTGGTTTAGCCGTAATATCATGTGGCGAAATTGCTCCACGTATTGATTTTTCTGAGCCCATAGTACTTTCAAGAGACACCACCTACTTCAACCACAATCTTCAAAATAAACCGTTGAAGAATGTCTTGATTGAGGATATTTCTGGAGTGAAATGTAATATTTGCCCCAATGCAGCACTTGTTGCACACAACCTTAAGGAAGAGAACCCAGGAAGGGTGGTGGTCATAACAGAACACCCGCTTGGGGTTTATTCGAAATTAACAGAACCATACGAAGACAGTCAGGACTCTCTTAACTGTAATGAAGCAACGGACATCGTTGAAACGATTATTCAAAATGTAGGGAGCTTACCAAATGGCGCGATCAATAGAAAAGAGTTGGATGCGACTAACCCGATCATCCCTTTGAGGAATTATGATTCTTGGAGGAGTTATGTTGAACAAGAATTACAAGAGAAGGGGGATGTGGACGTCGAACTGGAATTGATTCAATTGTCAGATCGAAAAGTCATTGCTAACATTAAGGCAACCTTTTACGAAGCTCAAACATTACCCACCATGTTCTCGATTTTTATTTTAGAAAGCGAAATTGTGTCCAGACAAAAGATGCCAGACAGGTCTCCAAACTATGATTATGTACACAATTACATTTTACGAGAAGGAGTGACCTTTTATACTGGAACAGAGTTTAACGAACCTATTGAACGTGGAACGGTGTTCGAAAAAGGGTTTGAAATAGACATACCGGAAAAATATGTGATCGAAAATTGCGCCATTGTCGTATTGATCAATAGAGATGGGGGCAGTTCCAGCGAAGTATTGCAATGCATTGAAAAGGCGATTCAGCCATGAGCAGCCTGACCAAAGGCTTTAAAATTTACTTACAACTCGAACTTGCGCTGTCAAAGAACTCCATTGAAGCGTACCTAAGTGATGTCGACAAACTGGAGTCGTTTGCCATAGAAAAAGAGAAACCGACCACCCAACTTTCTTTTAAAGACTTACTGAAATTTCTGAAATGGATAAAAGAAATGGGTTTGGCGGATCGAACCCAGGCACGGATTATATCCGGTATTAAAGCCTACTACGCCTACCTGAAACTGGAGAATATCATTCCCATTAACCCTTCCGAACTGCTGGAGACCCCAAGACTAAGTCGGAAACTACCCGATGTGTTGAGTTACGATGAAATCAACACGTTAATTGACGCCATAGATTTATCAAAAAAGGGGGGTGAACGAGATAAAGCGATTATCGAATTTTTGTATGGTTCAGGACTGCGTGTTTCAGAACTTATTGATCTGAAAATGAACGACATCCTTTTTGATGAAGGCCTTATTATTGTCACGGGAAAAGGGAACAAACAACGGATAGTTCCCATCGGAAGTTTCGCACTTAAACAGATCCGTTTATACCTGGAATACTTCCGAAACCACATCGACATACAAAAGGGGTTTGAATCCGTTTTGTTTCTCAATCAACGAGGTAAAAAGCTATCGAGAGTCTACGTATTTAAAATGGTTAAGGAGTTGGCTCAGATCATAAACCTGAACAAAGAAATTAGCCCACATACATTTCGGCACTCATTCGCAACAAGCTTAGTAGAGGCTGGAGCGGATTTAAGAGCAGTTCAACAAATGCTCGGTCATAAATCCATTACTACAACAGAGATTTATACCCACCTGGATCGAACCTACCTTAAGGAGGTGATCAAAGAGCACCATCCAAGAAGCTAGTCGTTGACAATCAAAAGGTTAATACATAGTTTTGGATTTGGACATCCATGCCAAAAGGAAGCGCCAGGTTCGGGGAAACATGGCCTGCATCAAAGCCAAAATAGACCGGATAATCAAACTCGCTAACATGTTCCAGTACGATTTCTTCAGCCGTTTTTCCATATGGAACCGTGTTGTCGTTCATGTCTGAAAGCCCACCGATCACAAGTCCGGATAGTTTACTCAACAAACCATTGCGTTTCAGGTTAACCATCATACGATCGATGTGATATAAATATTCGTCGAGATCTTCGAGAAATAGAATCTTCCCATTTGTTTGTGGACTCGACTCGGAGCCTAGTAGGCTGTAGACAATCGACAGATTTCCACCAATCAATTGACCAGAGCAATTACCTGGTCTGGAAAGAGCATGAGGCTGCAATGCATAGCGCCCACCTTTTCCAAAAAGTGCGTTTCTCAACGAATCCATCGAAACAAGGTCTTCGGGAGTCGGTGTGTTCGTAATATTGATGGGCATGGTGGCATGTAGAGTAGCCACGTCAAGACACTGGGTTAGGTGACAAAGCAAACCGGTGATGTCGCTGTACCCAACGACCCACTTGGGTTTATGAAGGAAAACGGAAAAATCCAGTGCATCAATGAGTTTAACCGTGCCGTATCCCCCACGAGAACACCAGATCATACCAACCGATGTATCGTTTAAGGCAGATTGTAAGTCGTCGGTACGTGCTTGATCATTTCCAGCAAACTGATCAAACTCGTCAAAAAGATGTTCGCCTAGCTGAACAGACAAACCCCAGGATTCCAACAACTTGATAGAAGGTTCTACCTCAGATTGTGAAATCTTACGTGCTGTTGAAATAATTCGAACGCTCGAACCGGGTTTTAGAAATGGTGGCCTTTTCATTTAAGCAAATAACTGGATTAAATGTCAGTTCGCAAAAAGCGTAGATAAAGCGTAATTTCGCGGCCAGATAATCTTCACAGAAAGCGTATGAATTTTGATTTTACAGAAGAGCACTTGATGATTCAACAAGCAGCTCGAGATTTTGCAGAAACGGAGCTTTTACCTGAGGTAATTGAGCGTGATAATGCGCAACGATTTCCCATGGAACAAATACGGAAAATGGGTGAGCTCGGTTTTATGGGGCTTATGGTTGATCCGAAATATGGCGGAGCCGGTATGGACGCTATTTCATATGTGCTTGCCATGGAAGAGATTTCGAAAGTGGATGCATCGGCATCAGTCGTGATGTCTGTAAACAACAGTTTGGTTTGTTGGGGTTTAGAGGAATACGGTACGGAAGAACAAAAGCAAAAATTCTTAGTACCTCTTGCTCAGGGTGTAATACATGGCGCATTTTGCCTGTCAGAACCTGAAGCAGGTAGCGACGCAACGTCACAAAAAACAACGGCAATTGATATGGGTGACCATTATTTGGTAAACGGTACCAAAAACTGGATTACCAATGGTGGAACGGCAGATACCTTTTTGGTCATTGCTCAAACCGACGTTGAAAAAGGGCACCGAGGAATTAACGCCCTTATTCTAACGAAAGATATGCCGGGTTTTGTGGTTGGTAAGAAAGAAGACAAACTCGGTATACGAGGTTCTGACACACATTCGTTAATGTTTCAGGATGTAAAAGTGCCTAAAGAGAATAGAATTGGTGAGGATGGATTTGGTTTCAAATTTGCCATGAAGGTATTGGCAGGTGGTCGTATTGGTATCGCTTCGCAAGCATTAGGAATTGCATCAGGGGCTTACGAACGATCGCTGGCATATTCAAAAGAACGCAAGGCGTTTGGCAAAGA
Organism: uncultured Chitinophagaceae bacterium; assembly: GCA_964482155.1. Classification (GTDB taxonomy): domain Bacteria; phylum Bacteroidota; class Bacteroidia; order NS11-12g; family UBA9320; genus UBA987. Next base: position 17,109 of record CAYZWM010000067.1, read on the forward strand.
AATTATGAGACATCAGGCAATCGCGTTTAAGCTTGCCGATATGGCAACAGAAATAGAAATGTCAAGATTGCTCTGCTTGAAAGCGGCGTGGTTAAAAGATGAGGGAAAAGATTACGCACGAGCGAGTAGTATGGCCAAACTGGTTTCGTCTGAAACGGCAATGAAAACAACGATTGAAGCTATTCAGGTTCACGGTGGATATGGCTATGTAAAAGAGTACCACGTAGAACGGATGATGAGAGATGCAAAAATTACCCAAATCTATGAGGGAACCTCTGAGATTCAACGAATTGTAATTTCAAGAGACGTCTTGAAAGACTAATATTAAAACGATTTAATGCAAAAAGGCCTGAACAACTGTTCAGGCCTTTTTTTATGAGCGTACGTTCTGAGTTAGTATCCAAACAGTTGTTCCAGAGTTAATGGAACATACGTGCCAAATGACTCCAAAAGCGATTGGTCAACTTTGTCTTTAGATCCTAAAACGATGTAGACATAATCTCCTTTAATTTTGTTTTTGTGAAACGAGGTAACATCACCTAAAGTGATGTTTTCTAAACGCTTGTATACTTGACTGCGGAGGTTGTCTTCCAGACCCATTTTAAGGGTATTGTCGTAATCAAACAATATAGAGGTTCGCAAAATCCGGCTTGTTTCCATGGACTGAAGTAACGCTCCTCGTGCATTTTCAAAAGCAGCGGAGTCCACAGGCATGTCGTTAAGCAATTCATTCATGGCAGGAATGGCTTCTCCTAGTTTGTCTGCTTGTGTGCCAACATATGCCATCACAACATTGGGGTCACCAGGCTTAGAAGCACGAGAGTAGTAACCATAGGTGGAATACGCCAGGGCTTTTGATTCTCTAATTTCTTGAAATACAATGCTACTCATGCCACCACCGAAATATTTGTTGAACATATTGATATCTCCCGATTCATTAAAATCAACCACGTTCGATTTTTTCAACCACATTACCTCGCCTTGCACCATATCATAATGAGCGAAATAAACGGTGGGCGTAGTCGTTTCTTTCATTACAAAAGTGGTTAATGTTGGAACTTTCTTTGGTGTAGCAACAATGGGGTGTACTTCTTTTAACATCGTTTGCAAAGCAGCCATAGACAAATCGCCCGAGTACCAAACTCTGTGTGGGTAAGAACTCAGCTCATGAATGTATGTTGTGAGATCTCTTGACTTAATGGAAGACAGGTCTTCTTTGGATAACATGGTCGTGCTCGGGTTTT
>CAYZWM010000068.1:0-18333 GCA_964482155.1 uncultured Chitinophagaceae bacterium
TGAAAAAATAATAAAAGGTCAAAAGGACTCTTCAAAAACGGCTAAAGAAATCAAGTTTGTGGAAGCCGACAAGAAGGAAATCAGGAAGCAAAAAACGGAGATCGAAGAAAAAATAAAATTGCTGGAACAGGAGAATAAAGATCTGGATAAAAAGAAGGCCGATCTCAAAAAGGAGCTTACCAAAGACAACAAGACACTGGACGATCTTCAAAAAAAGAAAAAAGAACTTATTGGCAACCTTGAAGTGGCTAACAATGCCAGAAAAACAGCTACAGGAGCTTATGTCTATTATATACCTCCAACTATTGACGAATTGCTGAAAGGAACAGCTGCTGAAACGAAATTTAAAGAACTGGTCTTAAAAGTGGAAGATCAAAAAGATTCGTTGAAGCAGGCCATGAAACTAAAAGAAGGCTTGCAATTAAAATTCAGTGGCATGATTGTAGACATTGCTAAGGAGTTAATTGCTTTAAAAGGTTTTGAAGAGTCGAAGAAAGAACTGGATAAAGAGAAGAAGACAGCCGATGATAAAGCGGCAGATCAAAAGTTGGAATCTGGTAAGAAAATAAAGGAAGCACGAGAAAAAGAGGAAGCCAAAAAGAAGGCTGTCGAAGAAAAGAAAAAGAAGCTTAAGGAGGAGATAAAGTCGCTTACCGATAAGTCAAAAAGTGCTAAAAAGGAATTGGACGATTACCGCGAGTTGGTTCGTAAAAATGATTCTTTATTGGCGAATATTATCAAACGTGTTAAGGAAAAAAGAGCTGAACGAAAAGAAGAAGAGCTTAATGCATCTCAACGCAAGAGCAACATCAGTGACAATACCACAAAACTGAGAGCTAAAAAGGAGATCGAAACACGGTTAAAGAAAGAAATTGGTCGTGCAAATAATAGCCTGTCTCGTGCATCAGCTGCCGACAATACTGCCGCTATTGCACAATTTCGCAATGAACTCGACGCCTTAAAAAAGCAACTGGAGGAAAACAAGACCGAAGTTAATTTTTACGTTGAGGAATTAGGCATTATGGCCGCCGATCTAAAAAAGACCAATGATAAGATTAAGGCTATCGATGATGTCATTGACCAACAAACGGACAAGTACAACACCATTAACTCCATACAACGTGAGCGCAGACTTACCTTAAAAGAATACGAAGACGGACATGACGAAACCAATGCAAAACTTCTTCAGGCAAAAAAAGATGATAAGAAACTCCACACGATAAAAACGGGTAATGAGGAGAGGGAAAATGTAGATAGCCTTCTCAAAAAAGATGAAGACTTTCAAAAAGCGAAAAAGAAAGCCGAAGAGATTGATGGAAAGTTAAAGAAACTTGAAAAGGACAAGGAAAAAGCGAAGGCAAATATTGAAACCACCTTAGACGATAAGAAAAAGGCTGAAGACAAGGTTAAAAAAGCCGTGGATCACGCGGAAGAAGAACTTAAAAAAGCGAAGGACGATTTAAAGGAGTTCATTGAAAAAGAATTTGACAACGCCAGTTTTTCGACTAAACTTAAGATCATTGCCACCGATGATGTGATTGACAAGTGGCGTTCTAAAGATGACCCTAAAATAGAAAACGTTACGCTGGTATATAACAAACGTGTCGCCACGTTAATCGGACCAAAAGCCAGTGGCGGTGGAGCAAAAGAAGAAAAACCCTCGAAGTGTTATGCCATAATTGAAGCAGACAAGTTGGATCCTCCAGGTGTTGCTGGATTCGGTATTGGAAAAGAACCACGTACCCTGGCGATGCTTTATGATGATGGCCGATTATTGTATGATAAGTGGGCCGTTATTCCAGACAATACGCCGTTATTGGCCAAAGACGTGGTTATTGTCAGCATAGGAATCGTTGACGACAAAGACGAACTGAAATATGAATGTATTTCGGAAAGCGAATCGCCTGAAGAAAAATATTACCGATTGGATTCTGAAGGAAATTCAGGAGAGTCTTCCAGTGGCGAAGGAAGCGCAACGGGTGGCGAGGGCGCAACCTCCAGTGGTGATGCAACTGGTGGAAACAACACCGGTGACGCATCTGAAGGAACTGGAACGACACGAACACGAGAGAGGACCGACGGTGAAGGAACGCGCACACGAGACGGTGACGGTACGGTGGTAGACGATGGGAGCGAAACGGAGGAGGAAGAGGATGATGACGCCTGTATGTCTGTGGTTGGCCTAAGCGACACTATTGTTGATCTAGGTCTTATTACGTTTAGCGCATCTAAGATAGTAGGAAACAGTTCCAGCACCACGTTAGCTCAATTTCTTTGGGAACCCCAAGAGGTAGATGATACAAAGAAAGATGATATACAAAAGATGTCGGCTAAATACGATGCCGATGTCATCTATGAAGACGATGAGGCCAAAGGGAAAACCGAGTTTAGCGTTCGAGCTGGAGTAATGATCGAAACGACGGCTTCAACCCTAAAAGGTTCTCCGGAAGGGAAGGCCAAAATTGTGACTCGTGTTGTGAAAGGAGATCACAGTGGATTGGAAGGCGAACAAATACACCTTGAAGTAAAAAGGACTTACGGCGACGCCGAAAAATATGGTTTCGCTGAAGGTGGTACACCCTCAACAGACAAAAAGACGGTGGGCTTAGGCTATATGGAAGAGGTCTTCTTCTATTTTGGTGAAGGGTATGGGAAATTTGAAATTACCGTTCAGTGGAAACGAGGCGGTGAGGTTGTTCAAGAGAAGAAAATCAAAGCCGAATCTCCCCTACTCCACAATTACCGCATGTTGGGTTATCAGGTGAATAAAAAATCATTAGATCAAGCTATTAAAATGTTAAAAAGTGGTAGTGCTTCTGTTGAATCAGCGCTGTCAAGTATAGATACCGAAGACAAAGGGAACTGGCTGATATTCGGCACGCAAAAACACGATAAGGAATTTGCTAAGGACATTGAACTCAAGTTTAAAGCCCAGGGAAAAGCCAAGATTGATCCAGCCAAAGAAACGACTGCGGAGTTTGGTTTGGCTATGACGATGCTGAAGGATGCGCCAGATAACGAGCAATTTAGTGTTACCTCAACAGCACCAGAGAAGTATAAAGACATTACCGAAAAATATGAAGCAGAAGGCAAGATTGACACAGATAAAATTGAAGAATTTAAGATTGGAAGCAGCAACAGCCTGTTTGTCATTAAGTTAGAGAAAGAGGTTAGTCCGGGTGAAGCCATTAATGGAAAAGGAACGTTGTCGATTGCTGGTTTATCGTCGGATCTGGAGGTTTTAAACGTGCTTAAGAAACTGGAACTGAAGATTGTAGATGTTGAGGTGGAAAAAAAGGGTGACGATCTGATTGCGACCAAGGGAAAAGTCATTTACGAAAGCACAGACGGGATCAAGTTTACCGCATTAAGTAGTTTTGATTTTACCATTTCTTCTTTTGGAGTTACAGCGGGTTCTGGTGGAGTACTGGCCGGAAAGGTGAAACACGCAAAATTAGAAGAGGCAGTCAATTTTGAAGCGGAAATCGACCCTTCGGGCAATTTCCTCGGTAAGCTCTCCAACTTACCAGAAATTAACGTCAAAGATTTTAAACTCAAAAAGGGTGCAAGCATTGTGTTGGATATGCACAGTGACCGGTCAAAAGATGTCATTCCCTATAAAGGTGCATTTTATGGCATTGTCATTCAGCAAGCTGAATTGGAATTACCCAAGTCGTTTAATCGGGAGGGTGTCGATGAACCGACAACGATCTCCGTAGAAGATTTTTACATTTCTAAGGAGGGGTTTGGCGGAACCATTGAATCGAAAGGGCAGTTGCTTTCAATGGGTTTCTCGGGTTACGAGCTGCGTGTAAACTCGGTTAAAGTAAAGTTTGAACGAAGTGTATTAAAAGAAGGTAGTTTTAGTGGAGAGATGGTTTTACCGAGCCCAATGGAAGGCAACGTGGGTATTAGTATTACATCTTCAAGCGACAAGTTTGCCGCCGAATTAAAAACGGACAAACCGATTCAACTGCCTCAGTTCAAAACCACGTTTGTATTGAAAAAAGCGAGCCTGGCGTATGACTTTACAAAAGAAATTGGCACCTTAGAACTCAGTGCGCTAATTAACTCTACCAAGTTTGGAGACATAAAAATAGAAGGCTTTGTTCTCAAATCGAATGGAGAAGTAGAGGCAGAATCAATCTCTGTCGAAAAAGATATTACGATTGGTGGTGGTTTTAAGATGAACTTAAAAACACTGGGCTTTAAGTTTAAAGACCGAACCGATTACTCCATGAATTTTGAGGGCAAGTTGGACCTTAAAGGCATTGGGGCCGTTGAGGCCAAAGCCCTACTTAAACCCGGACCAAGCCTGAGCTTCGAAAAACTCAACATCGATTTCGAAACGGGCCCCATTAACTTCAAGGGGAAATTCACCTATTCAAACGCGGTTTTTGAAGGTGGTTTTGACGTACTCATCAAGAAATTTAACAAAGGCCTAAAAGGCTATGTCATTGTCGGAAATCAAAAGGTTTCGAAAAAGAAATCGTTTAACTACTGGTATACCGAGCTGAGCGCTTCTGTAGCCATTCCTATCGCTCAAACAGGTTTCTCGTTCCTTAAATTTGGAGGAGGCGTTGGGTACAACTTCTCCCCTCCTATTGGTGACCAAAAAGGAAGTCCGTTGCAAAACGGTGGACTGGCGTTAAAGGCATTGGTTGGAATTGGCAATGTGCCCACAGGTGAAATCATTGCAGGTGAAATGGAGATGACGTATGCTGGCGGTAATTTTAGCCTGTTTGGAAAAGCGTGGGCTCTGACTAAAAAAGAAGCTCTTTATGGCCAGGGGCAAATCAACATTCGCAATTTGAATTCTACCCCACGGGTAGACGGTTACATATCTGCTTTTATTGGTCTTACAGATGCCAAAGGAAAAATATTCCTGGGTCGCGGTAAAGTGAACTTTAGTTACCCACCTAAAAATGGCAACTATGTATGGACAGAAAATGTAAAAGCTTCGTTGTTTCAAGTCGTTAAAGCCAATGCATCATTGGTCATATCTGAAACCCAGATACACATGAAGGGTAAAATATATTACGATGTAAACAAAGAAATCCCCTTAGGTTTTGGAACGCTCAACGCGAATTTTGATCTGGATGCTCGTCTTGATTTGAAATACGTGTATAAAACCAATGTCGGCACAGCTAAACCTTCACTGACAGGTAATTGGGATGTTAATATTGAAGCCTTCTCTAAAAGTTTTGACATCATGTCGGGTCGGGTAAGCATATCGCAGGCAGAATTAAGGATTGCGCCATCAGAAGTTAGTATTAAGGGTACCGCATCCGTTTCGTATCAGGTACTCTGGTACAAAGGAAATAAATCCATCAAAGTAGATAACAGTACATCAATTTGAAAACGCTCATAAAACATATCCTTTTTCTATTTCTGCTGTTCAGTATGAGCTTCGCTTTTGGTCAAAATTCCGATGATATTTTGACATTTTTTGATGGCGACGATGTGCATTTACGTTGGAAAGGAATTCCAGATGCCAATTTAACCGGTTACCGTATCTATCGAGATAACAATGGGAAATGGAAAAAAGTCTCCGACAACAATCGGCTGGTCAAAAATTCAAAAATCAAGGATATAGTAGGTGGGCAGGCCGAGCTCTATTTAAAGCTAGCCGGTGCTCAAACCGCCACAAGTGACTTTACCAACGACCTGTATGCCCGTTTAATTGCAAACGATGAGGCGTATCAATTTTTTGGAGCCATGACGGTACTTGATGTCAATATGGCTCAAGCCATGGGTGAGTATTATAAATTAAAAACGAAATCCTTAACGGGAGAAACGGTTCGAATTAAGATAACTGCCCTTTATGGAAGTGACGAACGCGATTATGGCGAAGTAGTGGTATCCATTCGTGGTAAAGAAAAGATAGAAATACCACATGATTTAGTGGGTATTCCACACGCTGAGTCGGTCGAACTGGTTTGGAATAAAGACGAAGGTGCTTCAGAGCAAATAGTGGGTTTTTACGTGTACCGCAGCAAATCCCTTCTCGGCCCATTCAACAAAATGAATTCCATTGGTATGGTCTTTTCTACCTTCGGACAAGAACAATCTGTAAACGGCTATGTAGATGACTATATGGATATTGGTACGTATTACTACTATGTAACCAACTACAATGTGTTTGGGTTAGAAAGCGACGGGAGTGAAATCATTAAGGTTGTCTTAAGTGATGATGACGATTTACAACCGGTCACCAATTTTACGGCATCAGAAACCGTTGGGATTCCGCAGTTGGATTGGGATTCAACGCCCACCGTTCAAAACTTTACTATTTATCGAAGTACAAAGTATACCACAGATTTTGAGGTCGTCTACCCGCCATCAAGTCGAATTTTGTTTAATGACTTTCATTACCTGGATCGCACCGCGGAGCAAGGGGTATTGTACTATTATTACGTTGAAACGGCCAATGGAACCCAATCCATTTCTTCGGATACCATATCGTTTATGCTTAACGATAAAACACCACCGTCTGCGCCAACCGAAATAAAGGGAAGCGTTAGCAAAACTGGGGTTGTTAGCTTATCATGGAAGGCGAATGACGAATCTGACCTGTTGGGTTATGAAGTCGAACGATATACTGGAGATTCTGGAACTAATAACTTCTTGCTGACTCCGAAGCCGATTACAACCAGTCAATTCACCGAAGGTCTTGGAGACCGATCCCAATCGGCGTATCGATATGTTATTTATGCCATAGATCAGAGTTATAACAGAAGTATTGGCTCGATACCAATTCGACTGCGTAGGCCAGACGATATAGCGCCTAGAGTACCAACCATTACGTATGTGATGTTAACGGATTCGATCCTCCAATTGCGCTGGACGCCTAATTTGGAAGACGACTTTGATCAATATACGGTCTACAGAAATGAAGGCAGTGGAAACCAAATCAAATACAAAACCACGTCGACAAATTCACTGCTAGATACCTTATCAACAGAAAACGAATATCGATATGCAATAACCGCTTTAGATCGAGATGGAAATGAGAGTAAACAGAGCGAAGACCATGCCATAGCGTTTCAGCCGGAATTTTCATTAAGCCCCCCTGGCAATGGTCAGGCCATTGATTCAAACGGTTCTATTTTTCTACGGTGGGATGTTTCAACTGACCCAAGAACGATCGGTTATTTAATTGAGCGTCAGGAAGCCGGTTCTGCTGTCGTGCAATTGGTTAAAGAGCACAAAACGAAAGATCCAGTCTATTTGGATCGACATGCTAAATCTTCCAAAAAATACACGTATTACATTACGGCGTATGATACCAAATGGTTTGTAAGCAAAGCCTTAAAGGTTGAGTTTAAAGGCGAATAAAAAAGGCGACCTCTCGATCGCCTTATCATCAAAATAAATGCGACTTTAAATTAACGATTAATTTTAATTGATGTGTACGTCGTAATGTATTGCACCTCCGATATAGGTGGCAGCAATAAAAATACTGTTAAAATAATTCCCTCCTGCACAGTTAGGAATCCAAATGTTGTTGTACGTGTTGGCCGGAATGGCTGGTACAAAACCAGTAACCACGCCAAACATTTCTCCACACCCAGAAGATGAAAAGGCAACATCTATTTGATCTAAGATGTTGAGACTCGCATTGATACCGTACGTAGTGGGGGTAGTCGTCACTCCATTAATGTTCTGAGTGGTTCCATTGTCGTAAATAATGACATCAATGTTTGCGCCACAATTGTTGGTAATCGTGATGGTTTGCCCATAAGACATCCCAGCAAGGGTTACAAACAAGATTAGAAATAAGCTTTTGAAAATTTTCATAAAAAAAAATAAATAGTGTAGTACCTACTCTGTTTAGGCTTTTCGGTTTCCGCCTTAAGCTCTTTCTTTTTAGTAAATCAATAACTCCCGAATTGCGGACAAGTCAAGCAAGAAAATGGATAGATAATGTTAGTTCGACAAACTTGGATAGGGTTTGTTTCTGAGTTGGAAAGGTAAGAATGCAATCCATCAATAAAATCACCATACCTAATGATTTTATTCTGGACAGTTTTGCATCTTAAACATGCCTTTAAATCTCTGGCAGTACGTATTACGTGCACTTCGCATCATCCCACTGTGCTTTTTTTTTTGTATATTACATGTGCAAAGATTTCTGATGACATCAATTCTAAACACACACTGCTTGCTCAGGCTACGCCTTTATTTATGCTTCCTTTTTTGCCTGATAGCCCTTGCACAACCCGTTAAAGCACAAGACTTCACCAATTCAGGAACGGAGTTCTGGCTTGCATTTCCTGAATTTTACGATCTGACCAACGCCGAATACATTATCTATATTTCATCCAACACGGCAACCACTGGAACCGTGTCTATACCAGGTACCGGTTTTAGCAAAAACTTCTCAACGGTGATTGGGCAAGTCACTAAGATTAGCCTTCCCTCCGTAGATGCGACCATTACTCAGCAGGAACAGGTATTGGCACGAGGTATACACGTCACGTCAATAAACCCTATTTCGGTTTATGCCGGTACGATACATTCCGCACGAAGTGAGGCTTCATTAGTGTTGCCTATCCCTTCTTTAGGTACCAATTATCGTGTGATGTCTTACCCTACTCAAACGAAAAGTGGGAAGCTCTGGAAATCAGAATTTATTGTTGTTGCCACCGCAAACAATACAACCATTCGGATAACGCCCACGTCGAATACGAGTACAGGAAAAACGGCTGGGACAGCATTTAGTATTTCCCTAAACCAGGGCGACGTATATATGGTGCAGGCCAACGCATTGAACGACGACCTTACCGGTACTTCTGTAGTATCCATTGGCGCAGGACATCCGATTGCGGTATTCGGAGGCCATGTTTGGGCACGAATATTATGTGGCTCCAACTCCGACCCGTTGTATGAACAAATGTTTCCAGTCCCTACCTGGGGAAAGTCCTATATTTTACTGCCTACACCCACTTCGGGTAAAGATGTTAGTCGCGTGATGGCGGCCAACGATAATACCACGGTTACGTTCAACGGTTTGAACCAACAGACCCTAAATGCGGGGCAGGTATACGAATTTGTCTACACCCAATCTACTCTGGTAGAAGGAAGTGCAGCCATTTCGGTTGGAATATTTACCATAACGGCGGCAGGCTGTGGCAACAGTCCAAACGGGGATCCATCGGTCATAATGGTCAACCCAAATGAGCAAATGTTACTCGACTCCATAACCTTTTTTACGGTAGACGATTACGCCATTGCGGAGAGCTTCATTCACGTCATTACGCGTACCGCGGACACAGGTACACTTAAATTAAACGGCAGTATTCTTTTTGGTTTTACGGTGTTGCCCATGGATTCGACGTATTCGTCTTCCTCGTTTAAAGTCCCTGCAAACTCATATCAACTTACCACCACCGGCTGCGGATTTCTTGCCTATGCTATTGGGTTGGGCAGTGCGGAGTCCTATGCGTATGCTGCAGGCGTTTCTCTAGTTGATTTAAGTTGCGATATGAGCTTTGAATCGGTTAACGAATTATGCAAAGAGTTTTTAGCCGGAGCACCCATACGATTTAACGCCTGCCACGATCGATCGAACTTTTCATATTCCTGGCGGTTTAGTGATAGCACATTAGGTGTTGGCTCAGAATATCATAAGACCTTTGACAAACCTGGTGTTTACATCGTACAACTCATTACCTATTCTTCGTGTGATTCCGACACCACAGAAAAGAGGATTGTGATTAAAGAAAATAATCTGAGCCTTGACCTCTATCCAGATACGGTAATATGTAATAATCCAAAAGGCGTGCTGTTGAATACGTATCGGCCTCAATTTGAATCTTACCTATGGAATGATCTAACGACCGACTCGGTAAATCACATCTATTCCAGTGGTTTATACATCGTTCACATTCTAGATTCATCAGGCTGTCGGTTTACGGATAGCATTTTGGTAACAAACGCCCCGCTCCCACCGCTTGACCTCGAATCAAACTATACGTTGTGCGCCAGTGATTCCCTATTTCTGGAAGTTGACGAAGGATATTACTATCAGTGGTCTACCTCCACTTCTGACACGTTGAACCGTTTATATGTAGATAACATCGGCCAGTATAAGGTAAAAATATACGATGACAAAGGCTGTTTTAGAGAAGATTCGGCTGACGTTACCATACCCAAAGCCTTAAGCGAAATCTTCATCCCCAATGTATTTACACCCAATTCAGACCAATATAATGACTCCTACCTAATCTCGTTAGACGATTATGTGGTTGATTACTTCCGAATCTTTAATCGTTGGGGCGAATTGCTTTATAAAATCGAAGAGGGAAGTGTTCGTTGGGACGGCACCTATAAATCTCGTAAACTACCCTCAGGAACCTATTTTTGGGTTGGACTGGTGGGTACCGATTGTGGTGACATTTCCAAAGCCAGTGGAACCATAACATTGATTCGATAGGTCCTTTTTTGTCACAAAACCCTCATGGATTTGTCATGGACTAGACATCTTTAAACTTTATTTAAAATTCACAAAACCAACAGCAGCAAGGCTTTGCATCACAAGTGTCCCTAAAAACGACATGTCGCTTGTAATTGGTTATCGCAACCTAATTTTCACTTCCGTGTCAAGGTATAAAGCACGATATGAAAAAACCAGCTTCTAAAATTACCACTCTGTTGTTTGCGTTGATTCTCTTCACATTTTCAAACTGTTCAGATCGAGAAGTCGTCAATACCCCCGCGTACGATATTGACTTGGGTACTGTGGTTAAACGAAGCATTTCTGGTTTCGTTTTTGATCCTTCCGGCAACCCAGTTTCGGATGCTAAAATTGAACTTAGGGGCGAAAATACGACCAGTAATGAAGAAGGCTTTTTCGCTTTTATGGATCAAGAGGTTTATGAAAAACACGTTTACGTTAAAGTTCATCATCCAGGTTATTTTCTTGGAAGCAGGAGTATCATTCCAACCGAAGGGATTAATCAGGTAGTCATTCAACTATTAGCACGAAAACAAGTGGGCACATTGACTTCTTCAGAGGGAGGAACGGTAAAATTTGAAGGCGTTTCCATTGAGATGGGGGCAGGTTTTATGACTTCCGATGGAAGTACTTACGAGGGGGAGGTAAACGTATTCGCCAAATACATTGACCCGCTGGGAAAAGACCTTAACTCAGAAATGCCTGGGAGTCTCAGAGGCACGGGTCCTGATGGAGAAACACTTCTAACAACATATGGTATGATCGCTGTTGAATTAACCGACGATAAGGGCAATGAGATCCAACTAAGCAATGGCAATTCTGCCGAACTAACCATGCCCATACCAGAAGGATTGCAGTATGTCTCTCCCACGACCATTCCATTATGGCATTTCGACGAAGAAAAAGGATATTGGATTGAAGAGGGAGAAGCAAAAAAAATCAACAACACCTATGTCGGAGAGGTTGGTCACTTTTCGTTTTGGAACTTTGATATTAAAATTCCTGCTATTCAAGGATCTGGAAGAATAATTAATAAAAATGGCGACCCCGTTTCATATGCGGGTGTGACTATCTCCGCTCCTGGTGCTGGGCAAACTTATGGACGGACATCATCTCAAGGTTTATACAGTGGCATTATGCCCATTAATGTCCAACTTACCATGACCATAAGGGCTTCATACGATAAAGAAGTATTTACACATTCATTCGTATTGCCCCCAAATGGAATAATTGAGGACATTGTTCTCTCTGACGATTACGTAAAAGTCGAAACTAAAGTGACGGTGTTTGGCCAGGTCATAGATTGTGATGGTGAATTTGTCAATGATGCCTATCTGCTTTTTAACAATTCCTATAGAGCTGAAATGATTGAAGATCAGTTTTCGATCGACCTTCCTATGAACGTAAACTATTCCGTCCAACTAATTCATAATTCTAAATCAGTCCCTACAAGCGGTAAAAAGTGGTTGGTTGGTGACACAGACCTTGATGTTGGACGAGTGAGCTTTTGCATTCCAAAAAAGAAGGAGGAGATACCATACACCCATGTATACAGTAAAGACGTAAAGTCATTTTACGCCAGTTATACCGTAGATGGAATTAATCACCGAATAACAGAAGGTTTTGAGTTTTTTAAAGACCGCCTCAATGAGAAGTTCGAACTTAATCTTGGCAATGCGGCTTTTGGCACCACAAGCAGCCAAACCTCTTTAAGTATAGATATGTCAAGTGGGTATTGGGACACCAGCGTACCCAACCATCACTACCTATTTGATAATGACACAAACTCCGTTTGGTTTATTGATTTCACCACAGATTGGGTTAAATCAAGGCCCATTAAATCCGAAGCGATAAAAGTATCCATCCCACTGGCTCAATTTGTGACAGGAGGAAAAGGCCGAATTACGTTTAGCGGGATTTTTACTGAATGGGATGAACAGACTAACCAGGACGTGGAGCGTAAGGTAACAGATGGAATAATAGAATATGAATTAAACTAACCTTGAACCGTAGGTACTGGAGAGATTACAGCAGCCCTTAGTTGTAGTCTCTTCCAGTTAACGCGGTCCATTCCCTAAGAACATTAAAAACATGAATCATGTTTAAAATCTTAACAACTCATCTGAATAGCTTTTTGGCTCAATTGTTTGTCAATAGACGTCCATTACTTTGTCAGAGGCCTGACATTTTTCAACCAAACGATATTTCGCTTATTCAACAACCATATGGGCTTAGCCCAAATTTAACAACATATGACTAGTCGCTATTATTTTTTATTCGTAACACGATTTCCTACCTTGTACCTAAGTATCCAAGTCCTTATGAAAAAACCAAATCCTAAAATTGTCTACCTGCTGTTTGCTTCTTTCCTTCTTACCTTCACCAACTGTACAGATCGCACTGACCCAGTGTCTGTAGTCACTCCGACGTATGAAATTGAAGTTGGAAACACGATTCAAAGAACTGTTACCGGCCTTGTTGTTGACCATTTAAACAATCCACTAGGTGGCGCAGAAGTTGAGCTAATGGGAAAAACAACGACCACGAATGATGAAGGCTTTTTTGCCTTTTTCGACGCAGACGTTTACGAAAACCACGCCTACGTTCGCGTGAATAAATTCGGATACTTTTTAGGAAGCCGAAGTTTTTATCCGACCAATGGTATCAATACGGTTTCGATTAAATTAATCCAAAAGAAAAAGGTTGGCAGCTTTAATTCTGCCTCAGGTGGTACGCTCACTTTTGAAGGTATTTCGATCGATATTGGCAGTGGTTTTATCACTAAAAATGGAGACGAATACAATGGCAACGTCACAGTATTTGCCAAATATATTGACCCACTGGGAAAAGACTTGGATACAGAAATGCCAGGAAGTCTACGTGGCATAGGACCAGATGGCGAATCACTGCTGGCCACTTACGGCATGTTAGCGGTTGAACTTACTGACAATCAGGGCAAAGAAATCCAACTAACCGAAGGAAACACTGCCGAAATCTCGATGCCTATTCCCGCTGGATTGCGATTCATCTCACCATCAACCATACCTCTTTGGCACTTTGACGAAGAGGGTGGATATTGGGTGGAAGAGGGAGAAGCGAAAAAAGTTGGGAATGCGTATGTTGGTGATGTAAGTCATTTTTCATTTTGGAATTGGGACATAAAAATTGATGCGACAAAAGCATTCGGACGAATTTTGCGCGAAGATGGCCAGGGCATACCTTATACACGTATCCAAATGACCACACCAGTTGCCCGTCCGAGCAGTGGCGTAAGCAGTTCGAATGGCTCGTTTGGTGGGTTAATGCCCATCAATGTTGAAATAACGATTTTAGTTTCAGGAGGGCCAATGGAAATCAGGTCGTACACTAAAAAAATTATTATTGCCAATGACGGACTAATTGAGGATATTATAATTCCGTATGAGTTTTTCTCCAAAACATTAGAAGTAACGGGTAGTACCGTAGATTGCGATGGTCAACTTACCACCGATGTTGCACTTCAAATCGATGGACGCCATTTCGTCCCTGTAGTGAATGGTCATTTCTCGTTTCAAACCACTGATTATACAAAATACAGAGTTCAAGCAATTCATAAAACGGATTTTACCCGTTCGCAATATTTTACGTGGAATATTCAAGAAAAAGACACCAATGTTGGTTCGGTTAAATTCTGTGAAGGCAGTGTAGACGTGTTTATTGATGATGTGAAGAGCTTTTTACTCAGTTACAGCGTAGGTCAAGGTTCCCACATCCAAATAACAGACGGATTCCAAATAAGTAAAAATCTTGGCACCGGTAGACTGATCATCCGAATTGGGAACGCGGCAGAAGGTAATTCAGACCAAAACTTCTTCACGTTAACTTTTAATTCAACTTATCAGGATCCTATTCCACAACAAAAACACGTTTATGTTTTCAATAATTCACCTTCTAGACAAATAGATTTCTCAACCTATCCAGCTAGTTCAAAGCCTATTTTGGCGGTGGGAATTTCGGTGGCCCCAACTAAAATGGAAACAACCCCTGGTGGAATTGGAGACCTCACATTTTATGGAAACTATATGAGGTGGGATGACCAAACACAATCGTATGTAGAAGTATACGTTCAAGGCGTGCTTCACTACGAATTAAATTAGCACACGTCTATATACAGTCTGATTACTCTTTTTTAGTGCTTAAATCGAGACCCTCGCTTTCGATCCTGGCAACCTGCTTACCCATCTTTTTTTGGATGATTTTAAAGTGGTGTTCATCTTCTGGGGTAATAAATGTAATGGCTTGTCCTTTAGATTCGGCTCTACCTGTTCGACCAATACGATGAACATAGTCTTTTGGTGATCGTGGCAATTCATAGTTAATAACGTAAGGCAATAGTTCGATGTCTATTCCACGAGCCAATAAATCTGTAGAGACTAAAACACGTACTTCCCCGGATTTGAATTTCTCCAGGGTTTCCATTCGCACAGATTGCGTCTTTTTGCCATGGATGGCCGAGGCAGAAATCCCGTTTTTTCTCAGCTTGTTAGCCACATTGTCAGCTTTATATGAAGACGCCGTAAATACCAATACCCGTTGCATGTTTTTACCGGTAATTAGTTCACGGAGAAACGGTCCTTTTCGATCTTCGCTCACTGTATAGGCCACTTGATCAATCAGTTCAGTGGTTTCCTTCTTGGGTTCGATTTTGACCACCTTCGGGGCGTTTAGCAAAAACTGCTTGATCTCTTTTACATTGTCATTCAGCGTTGCTGAGAACAGTAAATTTTGTCGCATGAGTGGCAGCATGCCAAAAATGATTTTCATTTCATCTTCGAAACCCAAATTGAGCATTTTGTCAGCTTCATCCAAAACCAGGGTATGAATTTCATCCAAATTTACCGCGTTGGACTCAATCAAATCCAACAGTCTACCCGGCGTAGCCACCAACACATTGGTTCCTTGTAGCGCCAGCATTTGTGGATTGATTGACACACCACCATATACAGCCAGGCACTTGATACGCTGGGGTAGAGCTACCGAAAAGGTTTGAAAAACGTCCTTAACCTGTTCGGCCAATTCCCGGGTTGGCACCATCACCAATACATCTATGTGGCGGTTCCGTTGGGTCTTAGACTTTCCCAGTTTAGTCAATATGGGTAATACATAACCGGCTGTTTTTCCGGATCCCGTTTGTGCAATTCCCAACACATCACGTCCATTTAAAATAATGGGTATTACTTGTTCCTGAATGGGGTATGGTTGACTGTACTTCTGTTCTTCCAGAACTAAATCGAAATATTGAGGCAAGCCCAATGAGGTAAAAGACGTATCGGTCATTATGTTATTAAAGAATAAGCTGCGAAGGTAAGACAACCTTCCACCAATTTTCCTTTTACGTTGTCCGATAAACACTGCCTAATCGTCAGAACAAACATTTTGGCGTGATATTCGTCTATATACGGGTATGAGTAAAAAGAAAGTCTCTTTTTCATGGGCATTTAAGGAATTTATCTGGCCCAGAAGAAAAATAATATCCGTTGGTCTTGTTCTTATTATTATCAAGAGTTTATCCGGTTTGGTTTTGCCCTATGCCAGTAAAAGTTTGATGGATGAGGTGATACCATCAAAGGATATGCACACCTTAATAAACCTGTTGTTATTTGTAGGTTTGGCCATATTAATTCAGGCCATCACGTCCTTTGCGCTAACCAGGCTGCTCAGTGTTGAAGCTCAGCACTTAATCTCCGAATTGCGGGCAAAGGTTCAGCGCAAGCTCCTTACCTTACCCATCAGTTTTTTTGACAACAATAAGTCTGGGGCATTGGTTTCAAGAGTCATGTCAGACGTAGAAGGAGTTCGAAATTTGGTTGGTACAGGCCTTGTCCAACTCATTGGAGGAAGCATTACAGCCGTTATTTCATTGGTGGTATTAATTAAAATAAATGCCACGATGACACTTCTTGTGCTCGTTCCAGTTGTCATATTTGCATTGGTCGCCCTAAAAGCGTTTGGATATATCCGTCCCATATTTCGCGAAAGAGGGAAAATTAATGCTGAAGTAACCGGACGACTTACGGAAACGTTAAACGGTGTTCGTGTCATTAAGGGTTTTAATGCCGAGCAGCAAGAGAATGACGCGTTCGCCGAAGGTGTGGATCGGATTTTCTTAAACGTAAAAAAGAGTTTAACCGCCACGGCCCTAATCACGAGTTCTTCTGCCTTTTTGCTTGGGCTCGCATCTGCAGGAATTATGGGAATTGGAGGCTATTTTATGATGCAGGAAACCATGACCTATGGGGAGTTCCTTTCGTTTACCCTCTTCCTTGGTTTTATGATTGCTCCAATAGTGCAAATGAGTAACATAGGCAGTCAGTTGACAGAGGCTTTAGCAGGGCTGGACAGAACCCAGGAACTGATGGAAATGACAGAAGAAGATGATGCGGAAACCCGTACCCATAAATTGGAAGGCATTACAGGAAACATAGAGTTCAAAAATGTGTCGTTTAGCTATGAAGATTCCAAGGAAGTCTTGCACAACATATCGTTTAAGGCAGACGCGGGAAGTGTCACAGCATTAGTTGGTTCATCTGGTTCAGGCAAGTCGACAATTGCGGGATTGGCAGCCACTTTTTTAAATCCAACAGACGGTATCGTTTCACTTGATGGTGTCGACCTGTCCGGTGTGAATCTAAGCAGTTATCGACAAAATCTAGGCGTCGTATTACAAGACGACTTTTTGTACGAAGGCACGATTCGCGAAAACATTTTATTTCCAAGACCCAATGCCACAGAAGAACAACTTTTGGCGGCTGTTTCCGGCGCTTATGTCAAGGAATTTACGGACCGATTTGACGATGGATTAGATACCGTAATTGGAGAACGAGGTGTTAAGTTATCCGGCGGACAACGCCAACGAATATCGATCGCCAGGGCTTTGCTTGCAGATCCGAAAATCATTATTCTAGACGAAGCAACCTCGAACCTGGATACACAGAGTGAGTCATATATTCAAAAGAGTTTAGGGATGTTGATGGAGAACAGAACCACGTTTGTTATCGCTCACCGTCTGAGTACTATTCAGCAAGCAGATCAAATCCTGGTTATTGAAGATGGGCGCATTGTAGAACAGGGGAAACATCAGGAATTGTTGGCTAAAGAAGGTCGATACTATGAACTCTATACATATCAAAGCAGAATTTGATACTCCTGAAAGCCAGTATCAAGTCAACAAGAATAGACTAATTCTAAATAGCTTACTCTTCAAATTAAACCTCAATTTATTACAATAAGCTGAATTTTCTTTCGTTAACGACTACGTTGGCTCTTCAGATCGTTACCACAAACTTGTTGTTAAAAATTATATGAGGTATACGACGTCTTTGGATGAGGTTGATCTTAAAATACTACGACTTCTTCAGACCAATGCAAAAATTACTGCTAAAGATTTAGGTGATCAAATTTCCCTATCTTTAACACCTATCTATGAACGTATTAAAAAGCTCGAACGCCAGGGCTTTATTAAAAAATACGTGGCTATTTTGGACCCCGAACCACTCAATATGAATGTGGTGGTTTTCTTGTACATATCCATGCAAAATCATGAGAAAGGTGCACGGGAGTTAATGGCTCAACAACTGGCGTTTCTTCCTCAAATAGTGCAACTGCATCATACCTCTGGTCGATACCACTTTGTGGCAAAAGTCCATGTATCCCATATTTCACTTTACTGGGATTTCCTGTCCTTAAAGATTAGTGCGATGGACAACATTAAGGACTTAATTGGTCATGTCGTACTCGAAGAAATAAAGCATACTACCGCCGTCTTATAAAATCTTCGACCTATTTCTAGATAGATTCTTAAATAGAACCTTCTATTTTTATTTCTAAAAAAAAAT
>CAYZWM010000069.1:0-18310 GCA_964482155.1 uncultured Chitinophagaceae bacterium
AACAAACAGCCCCTCCTGTAAGTTGAGTACTTGTTTTTCCGTATAAGCTCCTTTCGGATAAAAGCCAAGATAGCGGGTAAGATGAATGAGAAAATATATGGGGTAGTTGCCTATTTTTTCATCTTCTAAATCCAAAATTCGAATAAAGTGATCGAGAAAATGGAATAACTCCGGGTTGGCTTCTTCCTCGGCCAAACTTGCATTCAAAATTTCAGAGACAAAGAGGGCGACACTGTTTTTGAGTACATCGAAGTGTATGGACTGTAAAATGGGTTGACACCGAAGCTCTTTAATTCGATGAATGCCGGTATTTTCTTTTTTGTAAACCACCAAATCTAACAAGTTTAGCGGCATGATATGGGAAGGTCGAATGTTCCCTTTTTGGTTTCGTACCCCGTTAAGAATGAAACTTTGGATTCCAAATTCCTCGGTGTAAATATGGCTGATTACGCTGTTGTCGCGATAATTCGTGTTTCGCAATACAATACCACGCGTCTTCTTGATCATAATTTAATTCACCAACAATAGTTTGGTGACTCTAGGGTCTTCATCATCCTCATTAGCGGTAATAAATAGATAGATGCCAGTTTGAGCTCGTTGACCACTAAAATTATTTCCGTCCCAGACAGCAGTGCCACCATTCGCCAACATCTCGTAAACAACCCGACCAGCAACATCCGTAATTTTTACGGTTGCATTATCCGGTAAACCTGTAATCGTGATAGGACCTTTGTAGGCTGGCCTTACAGGATTGGGAAATATAATAACGTTACCGTGTTTGTCATTAGCATCTGTCGCATCACCTCTATAAGAAACCATGCCTTTTGTTGTGCCAAAAAAGACTTCACCTGTTATGGGTAAAATCCCTACACAACTAACTTCATTACTAAGCAGTGGGCTGTTTTGAGTCGTGAAGTGACGAATGACTTCCGAACCATCCGCTGCAATGAGCCAGGCACCGGTATTGGTAGCCACCCATTTTCGGTTGGCTCCATCTATTTGAATATCATTAATAACTTCACTCCCCAGTAAATACCCTACATCTTTTCCATCGTCTATGATGAACCGCTTAGCTTCTGCAAATTCTTCACTTTCAAATAGACCACCTGGATTATAGAAAACAGCCAGACCTTCAGCAGTTCCAACCCATATTTCACCGTCTTCGTCAACCACCAGAGCATTCACTTCATTAGAGGGCAAACTGCCACGTCCAACCGTCGTTTGAAGCTTCTTTACCTGATGGGTTGAACTCAATACACCTTCGGTCTCTTTAAAAACCACAATTCCAGTAGACAGGTCTCGTGTGGTCATCCATTTCTGATCATAGGCATCTATAACAATCTCTGTGGGTCTTGTGGTGGGTAAAGGGTACTCGTTCCATACCCCAGTTGGTGTTCGTACTTTAAGTCCTTCATCCGAATCGTAGTTCGTCATCCAAAGGTTGCCTTCACTGTCAAATGCTAATCCGTCTGTTTGAACAAATCCACTCGGCGTTCTATATAACGGGCTGTTCGTGTCTGTATATATATCGACAAGTGCGTTGTTTTTTAAATGAATCAACCCAAAACCGTGTGTTCCCACAAAAACTTCATTGGTGGCCTCGTTAGCTGCAATACTGAGGATGTCGTGTGCAAATTGAATTCGGGGTTCATCAATCCGTCCTTTCCAAAGGCCTTCATGAAAAACGTAGTACCCTGCTTTGCTAAATATGGGATGCCATTGGGGAGAGGTGCCTCCTCCGGCAACCCACATTTCCTCACCTATTGGAGTCATAGAGAAGGACGTAGATCGTTGAGGGCCGTTTGGCTTGGCAAACGAGTATTGTCCGTTGGGTGCGATCTTAACCAGACCAGTAAAATCTCCGCCTGTCCAGATGTTGCTTTGAAAGTCAAGGATGCCAAAATTATTGACATTTTCCTTAATAAATCGCTCCTGGCCAGCAGGGTCAAAGATTCGGATACCTGGACTAACACTAGGACTGTCTGGAACTTCGACAACCACCAAATGATCGTGACAAATCTCCATACTTCTGATGTCACGTCTGTATTGAGGAACGGTGTCCCCTGGGAATTGCCATTGGTTGTTATCGTAAAATATCAACCGTTTGCCTAGCTCGCAATATATTTGGTTTCTAAAGACACGTAATAGATGAACAGCTCCGATGTAATTGGTCCCTCTATAGATGATATCAATGGGCCCGTTCCAACTGTTAAAATCGCTTAAGTTTAAGCCCGTTTTAGGCGCTTTGAGAATACCAAGATTGGTTCCAGCATAAATGCTATCACCATAAAAAGTAATGGAGTTAATCGCCGTTGGAATGCCGTTTGGCCCAATATTGAGATACGAGTCCTTAATGGCCTTTTTCTCAAGGTCGATTATGACGATCCCAAAAGAACAGGATAGGTAGGCTAAATTCCCTTCGAAATGAATATCATTTATTGTTTTTTGACCTAGAATAGACTTTCGGAGTATGTCTGAGATGTTAAATATTGAATTTCCCTGAAGAATATCAATGTTGGTATTCTCGTAGGCAACCAATAAAATGTCCAGGCCTTCGTGGTACTTTAACAGTTTTACTTCAACGTCGGAAAACCCATTTACCTTGGAGTAAAGTTCCATCTCTCCAGACTGTTTGTGAAAACTATAGAAACCTCGTTCGGCGCCTACAAAGAGGTAGGTTGGGGTCTCAGCAATACTGTTAACAGCATTATAGGGCAGGTGGATTCTCCACTGGCCAATTGGGACTTCAGCTTTCTGCGCAAAAACAGAATTTGCCAGAAGAAGTGTTAGTGTTAAAATAAAGGGTCTAGACATCTTTTTAATCAATACAAAATTACAGATTAATTGGGCCGATTGAACGACCTCAAGAACAAAACGGATTTGGGTTAAAATTGTTATCACTAACTATGTTACAAGAAAAAAACAAAATTTAACTTTGCAGCGAATGGCAAACAAGATCGAAAACAAGGAACCTGTTAAAATTGTCCAGAAAAAACGCATAAAACCAGATTGGTTAAAAGTGGATATTGCTGGTGGGGGAAAATACGCTGAAATGAAGGGACTGGTGCAAAAGCACGGTCTTAACACGATTTGTGAAAGTGGAAAGTGTCCGAACATTGGAGAGTGTTGGGGAGCAGGAACGGCAACATTTATGATCGGTGGAAATACGTGTACCCGGTCATGTCAGTTTTGCAACGTGGCAACAGGCAAAGGAGAGGTTCTCGATGCTATGGAGCCGTTTAAGATTTCTCAGTCCATTAACATAATGGGGATTAAACACGCTGTTGTAACAAGTGTCGATCGCGATGACCTTGCAGATGGAGGTTCTGAACATTGGGCCAAAACTGTTTTGGAAATACGCAAGTGGAATCCAGAGACAACCCTCGAAACCCTCATACCTGATTTTCAGGGCAACACAGACCAAATCGACAATATCATAGCAGTGCATCCAGAAATTGTTTCACACAACATTGAAACGGTTCGGCGATTGAGCAGAGAAATACGAATTCAGGCGAAGTACGATCGGAGTATGGACGTCTTAAAATATCTTCTTGAGAAGGGCATGAAAACCAAAAGTGGTTTGATGCTTGGAATGGGAGAAACGGATGACGAAGTACGAGAGACCCTTGCGGACTTAAGAGCTGTTGGTGTTTCGATCATTACCATGGGGCAATACCTTCAACCTACTCCACGTCATTTAAAAGTGGATCGATATGTAACGCCAGATGAATTTGCGCGATATAAAGACTGGGCTGAGGCAATGGGCTACGAATATGTAGAGAGTGGTCCTCTTGTGCGCTCAAGCTATCATGCAGAGAAACATTTGAAAAA
This sequence comes from uncultured Chitinophagaceae bacterium, assembly GCA_964482155.1. Lineage (GTDB taxonomy): Bacteria > Bacteroidota > Bacteroidia > NS11-12g > UBA9320 > UBA987. The sequence goes on from CAYZWM010000069.1 coordinate 3,832, forward strand.
GAAGGTTACGGCGTAGGCTAGGAAGTTTCTTTAAACCCGTTTAAAAATCGCCACATAATTGCTCGAATCTGTTCGAGATCTTCATGGCTCATGTTTAATGACTTAATCAGAGAATTTGGAACGCTTTTGGCTGGGTCTTCTAATGCCTTCCCCTTTTCCGTTAATTCTATAAAAACCGTTCGTTCATCTTTGCTGGAGCGTTGTTTCGTCAACAAGTCTTTTTCCTTCATCTTTTTGATGAGTGGAGTGAGCGTGTTGGTTTTGAGATATAGTCGACTTCCCAATTCACTTACCGATAATTTCTCTTCTTGCCACATAACCAATAACACAAGGTATTGAGGGTAGGTGAGATCAAATTTTTCGAGTAACGGTTGATACAATCGGGTAATCATTCTGGAACTAGCATACAACGGAAAGCATACCTGTTCGGGTAGTAGAAGAGGTGAGTTGTCGTTCATTGATGTGTGTTTTTTGCTCAAAATGTTCTTTTAATGTCTGACCATGCAAATATATCGTACAAGATATAGTTGCGTACGACAATTTTAACGAAAATTCTTTTTTTAAAGAAAAGAAAGCTGTTTTTTTGAGGGAGGGATCGGTTTTTTTATGAAAATTGACCTTTACATTAGATAAAACAAAGATTAACCTAAACGATAAATAAAGTATATCTCTATGAAAGGCGGTGAATTTTTAATCACAACTCAAGAGGCGAAAGACGTCTTTATCCCCGAAGAATTGAACGAAGAACAACTCATGTTTAGGAGCATGACGTTGGATTTTATAGAGTCTAAAATCTGGCCAAATGTGGCAAAGATTGACAAGCAATTGGAAAACCCTGATATGGTTCCGAACCTACTCGACGAAATTGGTGAGCTCGGTATTTTGGGTGCGGGGCTGCCAGAAGAGTATGGAGGAATGGGGGTAGATTTCAATACGGAGACTGTGTTAAGCGAGGAGTTGGGAAAATCTCTTTCATTTGGTGTAGCCGTTGCTGCACATACAGGAATTGGAACCCTACCCATTTTGTATTTCGGTACAGAAGAGCAGAAAGCAAGATATTTACCTGGAATGGCTACTGGTGAACTTAAAGCAAGTTATTGCCTAACCGAACCGGATTCTGGTTCAGACGCGTTAGCCGCCAAAACCAAGGCCATACTCGACGGTGATGAGTGGGTGCTGAACGGACAAAAAATGTGGATTACAAACGCAGGTTTTGCTGATTTGTATATTGTTTTTGCTCAGGTTGACGGAGATAAATTTACCGGCTTTGTCGTTGAGCGGAACACCCCGGGTTTGACGTTAGGAGATGAAGAGGTTAAGCTTGGTATCAAGGGGTCGAGTACACGACAGGTGTTTTTTGAGAATGTTAGAATTCCAAAAGGGAATCTTCTTGGAGAAATAGGCAAGGGACATAAAATTGCATTTAACGTGCTCAATATTGGCCGGTTTAAGCTTTGTGCCATGGTGATGGGAGGCTGCAAAAAGGCCATCAATATCGCCACGAGTTATGCGAATGAGCGGCACCAGTTTGGCCAGGCGATCTCAGGTTTTGGAGCCATTAAACACAAACTGGCCGAAATGGCTATCCGAACGTATGCAACAGATTCGGCGACGTATCGAGTTGCCGGTTTAATCACCGATAAAATTGGACAGTTAAAAAAAGAAGGTTTAACAAAAGCAGAAGCCAAATTAAAGGCTGCCGAAGAATACAGCATTGAATGTGCCATTCTAAAAGTACTTGGTTCTGAGGCTCTGGATTATGTAATCGACGAGGCGGTTCAGATTTTTGGAGGCACCGGGTATTCAGAAGAGTATCCAATTGCTAGAATGTATAGAGACGCACGAATTAATCGAATCTTTGAAGGCACCAATGAAATCAATCGAATGCTTGCCGTAGGCCAAATGATGAAGAAGGCAATGAGAGGCGAGTTGGATTTAATGACTCCAGCTATACAGATACAGCAAGAACTTATGGCCATTCCTGATTTTGATGATGAAGATGATGAAGTCTTCTTTTTTGCTGAGAAAAAGGCGATAGCCAACGCAAAGAAGGCTATTCTTATGGCCGCGGGAGCAGCAGCCCAGAAGTACATGATGGAGTTGGAAAATCAACAAGAAGTATTGATGAATCTCGCCGATATGGCCATCGATGTGTTTACCGCTGAGAGTACCTTGTTACGAACCGAAAAGATGGTTGAGATGAAAGGAGAAGAGGCCTCAGCAACTCAGATTTTGATGGCGAAGACCTTTTTGTCAAACGCGTTGGAACGAATGAACATTGCAGGTAAACATGCGGTGGCAGGTTTTGCTGAAGGAGATGAACTGCGTATGATGCTGATTGGTTTGAAGCGATTTACGAAGTATGAAACCATGAACACCATTGCTGCGAGACAGTCCATAGCCGATAAAATGATTGAAGCCAACAAATACCCATTTTAATTCATTATGCACGTTTTAGAAGCCAATAAAAGAAGAATCCGATCAGTGGCCATATTGGGCTCTGGAATAATGGGTAGCCAGTTGGCCTGCCATTATGCCAATATCGGATTAAAAGTTTTTTTGCTCGATATTGTTCCTTTTGACATCAAAGAAGAGGAAAAAGACGACCAAAGGGTGAAAAATAGGATCGTTGATACCGCTCTAAAAACAGCCTTAAAAACGAAACCCTCACCGGTATATACCAAAGAAGTCGCTAAACGAATATCGACCGGAAATTTCGATGATAATATGGATTGGTTATCGAAAGTGGATTGGATCATAGAAGCGGTGATCGAGAACCTGGATATCAAAATGGAGGTTTTTGAGAACGTAGAGAAATTTCGCAAACCAGGAACCTTGATTACGTCCAATACATCGGGCATTCCCATCACCATGATGCTCAAAAATCGTTCAGACGACTTTCAAGCACATTTTTGTGGGACACACTTTTTTAATCCACCCCGGTATTTAAGACTTCTTGAGATTATTCCAACTCAAAAAACGCACCCTGAGGTCACTAAGTTTCTCATGCATTATGGGGATTTGTTTTTGGGCAAACAAACGGTGCTTTGTAAAGACACGCCGGCATTTATTGCCAACCGAATTGGGGTGTTTAGCATTATGGCCATTTTTCACTTGATGGAAGAAATGGGGCTAACGATTGAAGAAGTCGATACCATTACAGAAGACCCAAATCCGCTACGTTTCGAACCAGTGATTTGGTGGGGATCGATACCCTTGTAAAAGTGGCTCAAGGTGTGGGCCAAAACTGTCCGAATGACGAGGCTAAAGAGCTTTTTGCGATTCCACCATTTTTAACGAAAATGGTCGACAACAAGTGGCTGGGAGATAAAACAAAACAGGGGTTTTATAAGAAATCCAAAGATTCTGAAGGCAAGCGGGTTATTGAGGCATTGGATCTCAAAACGTTTGAATATAAACCGAAGACCAAACCCCGATTTGAGTCTGTGGGTGCTGCCCGACAGGGCAACGGACTCAAGCACAGGTTGAAAATATTAGCCAAAGGCACCGATAAAGCAGCTAAATTCCTTCAAGCCTTAAACGTAAAGGTGTTTGCCTATTCAAGCCACAGAGTCCCAGAAATTGCCGATAAGCTGTACCAGGTTGATGATGCCATGAAGGCCGGATTTGGTTGGGAACTTGGCCCGTTTGAAACCTGGGATGTGCTTGGGGTAAAACGTACATTGGAAAAAATGAAAGCGGCAGGTGTTCAACCCGCTGCCTGGGTAGAAGAGATGTTGGCATCGGGTATAGACTCCTTTTATAAAACAGAAGGAGGTGCCCGATATTTTTACGATATGGAGTCCAAACAGTATCAAATTATTCCCGGTTCAGAAGAAATCATAGTCTTGGACAACTACCGATCAAATAAGTTGATTTGGGGAAACAAAGGAGCAAGTCTCCACGATATTGGTGATGGAGTTCTCTGTTTGGAGTTTCACACTAAAATGAATGCAATCGGTTCTGAGATCCTTCAGGGAATAAACAAATCGATCGACATTGCTGAAAAACAAGGCTGGAAAGGACTTGTTATTGGCAATGATGCAACTAATTTCTCTGCAGGCGCCAACCTCGCAATGATGTTAATGCTGGCCATAGAACAGGAATATGACGAGTTGAATATGGCTATTCGATATTTCCAAAACACGGTCATGCGATTGCGTTATTCGTCTATACCTGTGGTGATGGCTCCACACGGACTTACACTGGGTGGTGGTTGTGAGATGAGTTTACATGCAGATTCTACTGTTGCAGCAGCAGAGACTTACATCGGATTGGTGGAATTTGGAGCAGGCTTAATTCCGGGAGGTGGTGGAACCAAAGAGTTTGTGTTACGAACGAGCGACGGGTTTTATACGGGAGACCCTCAACTTCCTTCTTTACAGGAACGATTTACGACCATTGCAACAGCTAAGGTGGCTACTTCAGGTTTTGAAGCCTTCGATATTGGGGTGTTGCATCACGACAAGGATGTAGTGGTTTTAAACCAACAACGTTTAATTGCCAGTGCCAGGCAAAAAGTGATAGACCTGTTTAATGAAGGCTACAGCATGCCGGTACAGCGAGATGATATTTTGGTTCTGGGCAGGACGGCTTTAGGCGCGCTTTATGCAGGAGTTGAAGCATTCGGCGTGAGTAACTTTGCCTCCGAACACGATCAAAAAATTGGGCGAAAGCTGGCTTATGTAATGGCTGGAGGTGATTTGTCTCAAGCAACACGGGTCTCCGAACAGTACTTACTGGACCTTGAACGCGAAGCATTTTTGTCCCTCCTTGGAGAACGAAAAACCCTGGAAAGAATACAGCATTTATTAAAGACCGGGAAACCGTTAAGGAATTAGTTCTTAGTCTTTAGTTGGGAGTTCTTAGATGAACTAGAATAATGAGTAATTATAAGAATTTAAACGTTTGGAAGAAATGCAGAGTATTTATTAAAGAAGTGTACCTGATAACACGGAAATTTCCAAAAGAGGAGATTTATGGAATTACATCTCAGATAAGAAGAGCTTGTGTTTCGATTTCAAATAATATTGTTGAAGGATCTGGAAGAAGCAGTAGTAAAGATTTTGCCAGATTTTTGGATATAGCGTATGCCTCTGCTGTTGAGACAGAGAATTTGTTAATTATTTCGCATGATCTGGATTTCATACAGATGAACGAGTATGAAGCTCTGGTTTCTTTAAATATTGAATTACAGAAAATGATTTATGCGCTTAAAAAAGGTGTGTTGAATAAAACTAAAGACTAAGAACTAAGAACTACGAACTAAAGACTCACATATGTCAAATGCATACATAATAAACGGATACAGAACCGCTGTTGGAAAAGCCAAGAAGGGTGGGTTTCGATTTACCTCACCGGTTGATTTTGGTGCCGCGGTGATCGATTATTTAATAGACAATACCCCGGGTTTTGATCCAACCGTGGTTGAAGACCTATTGGTTGGAAATGCTGTGCCGGAGGCTGAGCAGGGTCTTCAAATGGCTCGATGGGTAGGTGTGAAGTCCAAGCTCCCATTAAATGTTGGTGGCGCAACGGTAAACCGGTATTGTGGAAGTGGTTTGGAGACCATTAGCATGGCCGTCGGTAAGATTCAAGCAGGCATGGCCGATTGTATTATTGCTGGTGGGACAGAAAGCATGAGTTTAGTCCCTACGGTTGGGTTTAAAACAGTGCCGAATTATAACATAGCTTTAGAACATCCCGACTACTTTTTGGGCATGGGGTTAACAGCTGAAGAAGTCGCCTCAAAGTTTAATGTGGGCAGAGAAGATCAGGATCAATTCGCATTGAATTCTCATGTCAAGGCACTTAGGGCTATTGAACAAGGGAAGTTTAAAGATGAGATTGTGCCTTATGAAGTAGAGGAAGTATACTACGATGCTGAAAAGCAGAAACGAAAAACAAGAAGTTTTGTGGTTGATACCGATGAAGGGCCTCGAAAAGATACCAGCCTGGAGGTGTTAGGAAAGCTAAGACCAGCTTTCAAGCAGGGAGGCAGTGTAACTGCCGGAAACTCATCCCAGACGTCTGACGGTGCAGCGTTTGTGATTGTGATGAGTGAAGAAATGATGAAAGCACAGGGGTTAGAACCAATTGCTAGATTGGTTTCGGTAGCGAGTGCCGGAGTAAATCCGAGGTATATGGGTATTGGACCAGTGGAGGCAGTTCCACGGGCATTGAAGCGTGCAGGATTAAGCTTGAACGATATTGATCAAATCGAATTGAACGAGGCATTTGCCTCTCAAAGTTTGGCCGTTATTCGCGAATTGGGGTTAAATCCAGACATTGTCAATGTAAATGGAGGTGCCATTGCATTGGGTCATCCGTTGGGTTGTACAGGAGCGAAGTTGTCCATTCAACTCTTGAATGAGATGAAACGGCGCAATCAGAAATATGGCATTGTTTCAGCCTGTATAGGTGGAGGCCAGGGCATTGCCGGGGTCTACGAAAGATTGTAAACCTAGTTTTTTATCAGCTTATGTACTGAAAAGGTATTACCTGATTTTACATATAAAATGTACACACCTGGGGAAAGATTTTCGAGGTTCATTGAACCATTGTTCGTTACCATGCCTTCCCGTATTTTACTTCCATTGACCTCATAAACAGTGTATTGTGTTTGTGAATCGTATTTGGATATACGTATGACGTTATGGAACGGATTTGGATAGATTGAAGGATTGTCCTGACGTATTGAAGAAACATCCGAGTAACCTGTTAGTTGAGCAAGAAAAAGAGCCGATCGTTCACTTGATTTGGTAAATGAACCACCCAAAATTATTTCACCATTAAATTCGACCAATCCATATACAGGATTGTTTAATCCAGCGAGCCCCTCCAAAGGGTCAAGGCTCATGCCTTCACTTTTGTCAAAAAAAGATAGGTTGATACCATAGCTTCCAAGAAGCATTACTTCATCTTTAAAATCACCTCCTAAGTAAAACCAGTCTTTATTTCCTGGGTGAGGAAGAATGGCGCTAATGGTAGCGTTATTTTTTAGACCGTGACCTTGATTTAGACCGTGACCTTGGTTAATTTGATGGCGTTGCAAAATAGGTGTCATCTGGTCATCTTCCCGGAGTTCAGACAAACAAACGGAATCCTTGGTTGACCAGGAACACGTTCCTCCTAGGTATAGTGTGCCTTCAATAAAACGTGACACGTGGATGGAATCAGACATTTTTCCTTTAAATGACGTAAATGTAGAGGAGGTTTTGTCCTGATAAATGGCGTTGCTTGCGGGTTCAGTTTCCAATTTTCCTTTCGAATTTGCCGTCGTCAATGAGTCGATATGGCCAGCATAAACAACCCGATCACTATTCGCGGCAACGTCATTAATAATTCCCGTGATCGTAGCTTTCCATGTCCAACTTCCAGTGGTTTCGAGTTTCCATATTTCCTGTTTATCCGTTAAGCTGGTGTGAGATATCACAACTTCCATGGTTCGCGAGCTGTCAAGACCCAACCCAGCTGTGGCAATCGCTCCAGAACGGTTAGGTATAGCTATAAATCTCCAGGTATTGGCATGGAATTTTGCTATAGGGTAGACGACTGAGTTGTGCTCAAACCGGCCTACAACAATAATGTCATTATCAAGCATAAAAACGTCTTTGATCACACCTGGTATTCCATTTCCCAAACAGGAAAGCTGGTTGTTTTGGTAGACCCCAATATGGAGGCAAGGCAGATCATTTAGTACGTCAAATTCCCCTGAAACGAGTAGTCTGTTATGTGTCGTGTCTGTATAAAAATCTCGGATTGGACCGTTGGTGCCTGTTCCAACAGTCTTAATGACGGCACTTGGGCTGTAAGCAGGTTGAATCCACTTCAATTCGTTTACCGAAAAACCATAGGTCTTTGCCCATTCCAGCAATCCTTCCGTAATCATATCAGTGATGTAGTCGTAGTTGTGTTCGTTGCTAATCCGATTAGCAAGGTCTTGATGCCCCGATCGAGCAATCAAATAACCGACGGCACAATGAACACCAGAATGGTCAATAAAATAAGGTCTTCGCGATGGGTGATACACATTTTGTGGGAATCGTTTTCGTTCTGCATATTCCTTAAGATCTTCCAGTAAATGGAGACGTTTGGCCTCTATATTTGGAGACAATGGCTGATCAGGATGTTGTTTGAGGTGTTTGATCACCTGTATCAGATGAAATTGAATTCGATCATTGTCCGAATTAAATTGTACCTCATATTCCGGAGCCACGTCCAGGTGATTCTCCCATTGTGCATTCACTTCCTTTAGGTGGTTAAAACTGGCCGTTTTCGAATTAAAATTCTGGGACCAAACCTGAAGAGTACCCAGAATGGTAAAAAGTAAGACAAGCGCTGATTGGGTTAATCTTGGTAGTGATTTGAATTTATTCATAACAGAGAATTTGGTTTCACTAAAAAATAGGGCAGTTGTAAGGTATAACATCGATCAAAAGAATACAAATACAAGTGATTTTATGACGGTTAAGTTGATTTCGGAGAGCCTACTTTTTAATCTGAATTTGATATTCATACGTGTCCGCCTTGTGAATTCCGTACATGCGAATTTCAATGGGCTCGTTCAGATTAGCGAGAGAAACTACCCGCACTCCCAAAACGTCTTCATCGCCCAGGTAGGATCGGATACTTGAATATGCGTTCGCCTTAAAATCTCTTATTATTTGGGGTTTATGGTTTCGAATAATACTGTCTAGATGGTCAATGGGCAAGTCGTCATCTTGTTCAATCAAAACCAGAAATACAGATTTTCCCTGAAGGTTTGAGTCACTATCCCAAAAGATTCTTTGAGTGGCATGATTCGCATCGAAGATGGTTTGTATGGTAAAAATCGGGTCGGCTAACGCTGAGTCATTCTCAACGTATATAAAAAATAGGATTTCGTCATTGTGGGTAGAAAAAAGGCTCATGTCTTCACTCAGGTTTTGAGCCGTCAGTGTAACCCAAACGGAATCAGATTCTGTCAATATAGGTTCATCCTTTAGTTGGTTTGAACTGGGCATTTGACTTCGACATGACCACAGTAAAACCGATATCAAAAGAAATATGCCAGACGTTTTCATGTGTGTGTTTGCATCAAAAATACGGTTTTAAGCTTTCTGGCGAACCCAATCAAAACGACATGTCGATCAAACCATGTAATATAGATTTCTATACTTGAATGTTCTTAACCGACCCTTATTGCTCGTAGAGCGTATAGACAATGTCGGTATAATAAGTGTTGGATGGTAGGTTGACAGATATACCAGACAGTTTGTACTGCAGGTAGATGTTGCTTAACGTTCCTGATCCCTGTAAAAAAGTAAGTGGGATGTTTCTAATTTGTCTGTAGTTAGACCCACCCCAGGTAGAGCCGCTTCCTGAGCCGTTGTTAGTCCGTCTGACGTACACTTTTACTGATCGATTCCAGTTAATGTCACTCTTGTATACCGTGACCGACCAATAGGAATTCTTTTTTAACTTTTTGATGCTTAGGGTTGCTCCATCCCGCTGGCTACTGGTCTCCAATTCGTAGTCTTCCCCAGCCTTAATGTTCGAATAATTAAAGGAGAATTCAACTTCCCCTTTTATCCTAATTTCTTGTGAAAGTCCCAATTGAGAAACGATCACCAGGCAGAAGAAAATGAGGTACTTGGTCATGTTTTTAGTCGCTTATGGTGTATGTAATGGTTAGGACGGTTTTTGGTTCCTTTACGGCAAGGTCGTTAATGTCGGCCAGCTTTAGACGGTAAATAAGTTGATGTCCAAAACTTTTGCCCCGCTTGGTGCATCCTCCTCCAATTCGGTATACGACAACCTGGGGTTGGTTGGAAAGAATAGTCGTTTCTTTATAGCGTTTACCCCATTTTCCTTTACCAGGAGATTTTAGATTTTTAACTTCAAGCTCGAGATTTATGCCCTCAGGAACAGAACCCGATGTGATTTGTGCATAGACCTTCCGGCTTCCTCCTTTATGGCGTAATGAGCAACTGTAATTGAGCCATGAGTTGTCGTCCATCGTCTCATCTACTTCACCAGGTTTTGCACCCGCAGTTTCAGGAAGTCCGAGACTTAGGTTAACGGAATAGTTGATCGGCATAACAGTAACCAACGAGATTTCAGGCATTTTTAAAGATAACCCATGATCATCCTGGCTCCAAAATGATTGCGCATTAGCGTAAACCATGGGCAGTACGAACAACATATAGGTAAAAATAGACTTCATTATTTGCCTCCTACTTTTAAGGTTTTTTGATTCAAGAATCGAATTCGTCGAACTTTTGGTGTTAATATCATGGTAATATGTTCTTCTTGTCCAGCAGCTAAATCAAGGTGAACATACGGTTTTTTTACCACAAAGTCGTCCTTCCAATATGTGGGTACCATACGAATTTTCCAATTACCCGGCCTCAAACTACCAAACACGAAATTACCGTTATCATCGGCTCTCGTAAGTAAACTTTCTTCTCCATTGGTGGCTTCAACGATGATGGAAGGAAATTTTGCCTCCTGTTTCTTAGACTGTATTGAACGGACCGACTTGTCCAGATCTATTTTACCCGTAACCCGGGCACTTTTGGTCATTGTTATGGACGTTGTTTGAGTTTGTTCCGGAAATATTTCTACTTCGATTGGAAGCGTTACATCAGGAAGGTCTCTTACCCCAATGGTTGCACGATCAATGAATAATTGATGTATACCAGGCCGTACATTGTTGAAGGAGAAAAACCCCTCTTTATCTGTGGTAACCAGCTGCCCATCCATCATAAGAACAATGTTATCTACAGATTCAACACCGCCATTGAGTAATTTGCCCTCTAAGCTGCCTAATTCGGTAATACGAATCATGGGGACACCTAGTTTAAGCAAATAGTTTGCCGACAGATACCATTCTCTACGAATGGGGCTTTGATGTAAGATTCCATAGTTCGCAATGATGTTGAGACTTTGCCACCTTGTAATGTTGTAGCCCATTTTTAGATTAAACAGGTTTCGATCGTTATACAAGTCCTCAATGAGGTAGTTGTTTTGAAATTCAACCGACATGTTAATTCGTTTTTTATACCGATAAAATATGTCCGCGCCATACAATAGGTATTGGGTTGTGGCATTGGTGAAACGTGTGTTGCTCAAGAATTGAGAAAACACAGTAATACCAATGTATTGTTTAGGCCGATAACTAACCTGCATTTGTGCATCGTATCCAAACGATTTTTGTAAAGTGTTTGATAGGTTGCTGTATGTGTTACCAGCTTCTGTTAGAAGTCTAGACGAAATAGTTCCCCGTTTAAAGTTCATCGTTACTCGAATTCGTTCCTCAGAATAATCAAAGTTTTTGCTGGCCAAACGATCGGTTTTTTCTCTATACAGTCCATGAGCCTGAATATTCAGTGACTTGAATGGTTTGAGCACGATGCCAAAACTTGAAAAGAAACTAATGGGCGCTACACTATAAACGGTGTCAAGATTGGGACTTGAGTTGTTGTAGTTGGCATTTGCTGTGAAACCAATTTTCTCAAAGTTGTAGGCCATGTTTAATCCACCGAAAAGAGAGTTGTTGTAGTATCCTTTAAAGTGTTTGTCCGCATATAAACCGTTACTCGACATGGTTAGCTTACCCGAAATCAAATTGGTATTGAACATAGCCGCAATTCCATCTTTACCCATACTAAAACTTCTGGAAAATTCGGTTGCAAATCGCCAGTTATCAAAATTCGTAAAGTCGGTGCGAACAGACGTTAAGTTGATGGTTTGTCCGTTTCTCAAAAAATTGTTCAACGAGTTGATTCTGTAGGTATATTTTTTCCTTATGGTATAGCTCACAAAACCGCCAAACTGCTCTCGAATATCAGGCTGAAAAATTGGACGGTTGTAGTATCCACCAAAGGAGATGTTCTCGTTGGGTTTAGCACCCATTTCGATCCCAGTTCCAAAACGAAAGTTCTCTGTGAGATCAGATAATCCGTACGTTTTTTCGCCAATAGTCACATTGAGTTTTGGGCCGGAATAATGAACATATTTTTGGGAAAAGTTACCTAATCGGGTAATCCGAATGGCTCCAGGTCCGCGATAGGAGAAATCTACACGATGCTTTTTATCTACATCTAGAGGGCCCTTGCCGGTAATTTGAAATTGGAATAAACCGTTGTGGTATTCTCCATTCGTGTTCTGCGTGAAATAGTTAAAATTAGCAACGACTGGGAATCTAAAAAAGGGATCTACCTTACGTGTTTTAGTTGGATAGACCTTAATAACTTCCTGATCTCCAACCGATTGTTTGATGCCAGCTATCCGTCCAAAGAGGTCTATTAATTGATCTTCAACCTCATAAGATTGAGGGTCATTGGTTATAGTAATGTCGACAAAACTGTTGGAATCGGGATGGATTTGAATCACATTGATTCCTTTTATCAGACCATTTGCGCTTCGCAACTTGACGGATTCAGTAGCGGTACCATTGTTCATAATCATAAACCGGGCAGAAATAGTATCAATTGTCCGTGCGTATGCTGGTTTTTGGATCAGGTCGATGGTCAGGTCAATTATTTTAGCAATTTGGAGTTTGGCTTCTCGAGAAACGATTTCAACTCCATTTTGGTTTAGGCCAAAAGATAATGTGTATTCTCCGGAACTTGTGGCTCTTGGAATACTTATGGGAATCAGGACATTTTTTGTTGATTTCGGAGGTATTTTGATCTTGGTTGTAAAAATCAATGCGCGAAGAGGACGGGGTATGGTCTTGACTAATTTGAGGTCAAGGGTGTCGTTTTGTGTGTTTTTTACGTTGAGTACAATGGTTCTGGTGGTTCCAGGTTGTAGCTCTTCATTAGGCAGGTTAGAAAGTTTTAATTCTATCTGCGCAGATGCGGGCAAGTACAGGAGTGATAAAGCCGCAATTAAAGCCCTGAAAAAGAGCCTTTTTGGCATAGGCGTTACAATTTGGATTTCGGTTGTGGAACATCCAGTTCAAGGTTTAACCCATAAATATTTTCTTCGCCACAATCGGCAACTAAAATTCCATTATAGGTGCCTTTGGGTACGTCGTTTACGGGCAGTTCAAATAATTTGCATAAACCAGGATATACCTTTTGATAAGGGATTTCATGGCGATACACCTGTTCTCCAGATTCGTTATACAATTCCAATATCATTATGGGCTTGAGCATGAAATTTCCAGTGTTGCTAATACTAACTGCGAGCAAGTTGACCTCCTTGGTCGTGTCAATATTTACAGAGAGGATTTCCAGGTTTTTGATACTCTTTCCTTCAAAGTGCGTTACGATTTGTATCGCATATCGAATTAAGGAAGTCACCGTTACCCCACGTTGTGGAGTCAGTGTATCGAGGTCTTTGATTTCTTCAACCATTATTACACCCCAGTAGCTTCCACTTTGATCTACATCCGCATTCGGATCAATTTCATACGTAAGAGTATAGGTTTGTTTTGCGCCAATAACCACTTCATTGTCCGAAAGTAATGTCCAGTCTGAATTGCATCGATTTCGTGCTGAGCCTACCGTAAATCGGGTCTGTCCATCGCAGTCATGTTCTACATCTGTTTTGTAAATACGAGCTCGTTTCGCCTTATCGGCCGTGTTTTTTATTATGATAGATCCCTGGGATCTGTTTCCAACATGAACAACATGCTCATGAGATAGGCCATTAACTATGACAAGGCTGGCCTGGGCCAGGTGTCCTGATAACAGCAATATAAGAATTGATAATATTCGTTTCATAAGATGATAGACGATGTGAATGAATGTTACGAAGCAACAAAAAGTAAATGGGTAATGCTTCTTTATTTCTTCAAAGTTAGGGTGAAAGTGTCTGTAAAAAAGAACAGGGCGGCCATAAGCCGCCCCGATCTATATTGAACTACTGCATTTTGAAAATATAGTAGTGCTTTGTGGGAATTAGTTATTTGAGATCGTATACGTGATCGTAAGTGTAACGTCTTCATCAAAATCGATGTCAGCATAACTTCCAGCAGTAGGATCAAGCTCCAATGCATATGTTAAGTTGTGACCGTTGTTTGAACCGTCTCCAGTATAGCAACTTCCGATACCACTAACTACAGTCTGATCTAAAGAAGTTAATGTGATTTGACCAGCAGTGCTACCCATTGTACCGTCACCATTACCTGCATCAGCAGCAGCAGTAACTTTCAAAAGCATTCCACCTGGAACCGCGTTAGCAGAAGAGATTTTAGCAGCAACAGTTCTAGAAGTTTCAGCAACACCTACGATAGAAGAGTAGTTGATCCAAACGTCACTGTTTGTGGCATTCGAGAAATCAACAGCTTCACCCGCTTCGGTTGGAGCTTCAACAGCAAGAGAAACACTAGTGGTTCCTTCTAAGTCTAAAATAGCTACTTCTGGGATTGAGATTGCAACAGTGTGAGCATCGTTACCGTTGTCTTGTGCGTTAGCATTTAGAGCAAATACAACTCCTAGAGTTGCAAGTGCAAATAATTTTCTTTTCATAAAAATAGTAATAA
>CAYZWM010000070.1:0-17956 GCA_964482155.1 uncultured Chitinophagaceae bacterium
ACGATGTGCTTAGATTGCATCAATCAGGAATTTCCATTTTGGCAGGAACTGACTCTCCCAATCAGACCATTAATTATGGTTCCGACCTTTTTAAAGAAATGGAGCTATTGGTCAAATCAGGTTTGTCAAATATAGAAGCGTTAAAAGCTGCTACATCGAACCCCTCAAGGCATTTTAATCTTGATCAAAGAGGTTTTATAAAGATTGGATATAGCTCAGATTTTGTTCTTATGAAAGGGAACCCTATCAAGAATGATATTGATACCAGCAACCTGTTAGGCGTATGGAAATTTGGCAAAAGGGTAACCGATTAGAAGACTGGCGTTTACATTGAATTATGGGTGTAATGCCGTACGATATTGTTATAATTCTTTGCCAAAAGAACTTCTAGTTCGCATACATATTGGGAACCATATGGACCATCTTTACAAGATGTTTGGCAGAGGTGAAATTTATCATCGGAAAATTATTTCCTTAAATTTGTCCCCAACCACAACATCCGTTTGTCACTATTACTAAACGACAAAAACACAATATCATGCACGAATATTTAATGTTAATTAGAGAAGATATAGACCTCTACGGCAAAATGACTCCTGAAGAAATGCAAAAGGATATTGAAAAACACGTTAAATGGGTTGAACAACTGGTCAAAAATGGAAATTTCAAGAATGGGAACCCGTTAACCCCAAGAGGGAAACATATAAAGAAAAAAATCATAACTGACGGACCTTATATAGAAGTGAAGGAGGGAATCAGCGGATTCTATTTCCTACTCGCCAATTCTCTTGAAGAAGCAGCGGAAATAGCAAAAGGCTGCCCTTCTATTGATATAGGAGCTACGTTAGAAATACGGGAATTAATCCAAACTGGCAATTAGTTTTGGCTGAAACCCCCAGAGACGTAAACGCCTTAACCGGACATCTATTCCGAGAAAATTCGGGAAAAATGGTATCCGTTTTATGCCGGATACATGGGTTGCAACACATCGATCGTATTATGGACGTTGTTCATGACTCATTTGAAACAGCACTTACTAAATGGAAATATTCTGAAGTTCCGGACAATCCCTCGGGTTGGTTAATGCAAGTAGCAAAAAATAAAGCAATTAATACCTTTAAAAGAGAAGGTAAAGTTTCCTTGTATGACCCTTCTTTGTTTGCCGAAAATTTGAACCATTCTGATTTGACAGTCTCGGAAGTGGACCATTTTTTTCTTCCTAACGAAATAGACGACAGTCAACTTCGTTTGTTACTAACGTGTTGTCATCATGAATTTTCTGACAAGAGCCAAATAATACTTACCCTCAACGTGCTTTGCGGTTTTGGTGCAACTGAAATCTCAAATGCATTGCTTATGAAAGTAGAAGCGGTAAAAAAAGCACTTTCTCGGGCTAAGGCCCAGCTTAAAGAAAAGGGCCGAATCCTTCACACACCTTTACCCTTAAAATTAGAAAAACGAATTCGCGTTGTACACACCATTTTGTATCTGATGTTTAACGAAGGTTACAAAACCACTCGTTCCAAGGAAATAATCAACCACGATTTGTGTTATGAGGCCATACGACTTGCAAAATTACTTTTGAGAAAAGGCGTTTCATTGCAAAACGACAGTAGTACACTTTTGGCTCTTATGTTTTTCAACCTGGCTCGTTTTCCATCACGTATGACACCTCAAGGCGAAATTATTGCACTGGCGGATCAAGATAGAAAAAAATGGAATTCTGCTCTCATTGAAGAGGGGTATTTTTATTTAAACCGATCTTCAGACCACAAAGCGTTGAACCGTTATCATCTTGAAGCAATTATCGCATCCATACACTGCTCTGCTAAACGTTTTGAAACGACTGACTGGAAGACGATTGTATTCCTTTATGAGCAGATTGAAATTGTAGCTCCTTCCCCTTTAGTTACCTTAAATAAAATAGTAGCACAAAGTTATTTGCACAACCCTTTGGATATGTTGGGTAATATTAGAGAACTTATAGACAAAGCCCCTAATCAAAAACACTATCTCTTTCACGCTGCTGAAGGTGATATATTAAAACGTACTGGGAAAGTTGATCTTGCGAAAAAAGCATTTAAACATGCATTTCAAGTAGCAACATCACCTGCCGACAAACAATTCCTTGAAAAAAAAATCGCTGAATGCGAATCTTTAAATAATGTTTAACATTTTATTTCAACCCTATGAGTTATTTTAGACCTGGTTTTAAAACGTTTTTCAAAGAACTATCAAAAAATAACAATAAGGAATGGTTTGATGAAAACCGAAATACCTACAAAAAGGAAGTAAAGGAACCTTTTTCAAAATTCATTGAAGAAATGATCCATCGTATTCAACAATTTGAACCTGAGATCAATATAAAACCCTCAGATGCCATAATGAGAATTAACAAAGACGTTCGGTTCTCAAATGACAAAACACCTTATAAAGTCAATGTTTCTGCAAACATTTCTGTCTATGGGAAAAAGGACAAATCTTACCCGGGCATTTATTTTCAACTTTCGCACGACAAAATTGAGATTTATGGAGGAGCGTATATGATGGATACGAGCACCCTCAGCAAGGTGAGGAACTACATATCAGATAATTTATTGGATTTTTCTCATGCCTATAACGACAAAAGTTTTAAAGAAAAATACAAATCTATTCAAGGAGAAAAACACAAAAGAATCCCCAAGGAGTTAGAAGCGGCAGTGGCTAAAGAACCTCTCATTATGAATAAACAATTTTATTATTCAGCCGAAATAGGTTCTGAGCTCCTTACCAAGGATGAACTTCCAGATCGGCTGATGGAATACTATTTGGCTGGAAAAAAGCTGAATGATTTTCTTAGAACCGCCTTAATAAATTAAGGCAATGTCATAGGTTCTGTTGCCACAACTGTCAACTAATCAATTGAAGAGATGATTAGGTTCATCTATGCTACGATCACGTACAAACTCACAGGTATCCAAAGTCAATAATCCTTCATGCGGTTTACTTTAAGTTGAGATTTGCCCTGAGCTCCTGAGATGTTGAAGAAATATTGCGACAACAAAAAACCAAGACGATAAATGTCTTGACGTGGCCAAGACGATAAATGTCTTGACATGACCCAACCTGGTACGGTTGAGCTTTCTCGTTTAGCTACTTCGTAGCCCCTAGGCTCCTTAAGTCGAACATTTTCTTATGGCATTTGTCTTGTAATCAAGTTCTTAAGGTTTTTAGAAGAGCCATTTTGGTTGTTCCTTTTCGCGAACACGTTTTTTTTAAGAATAGTTGCTTTGTAAACCAGGCGTTTACCAGTTATTTGAACTTCGACTATTGGTTTTAAAGGAATTAAAGGGACAGAACCAAGGATAGCTTTTTAGTTTTATTTTTAAAACTTCGAATTTCTGAGGATTAAATTCAGAAAACTTGTATATCGCTGAATATGAAATTTAAACATCTTCTCCCTTGCCTAATTTTAATGGTCCTTACCTCAGGTATTTATGCCCAGAAGAAAAAGGATTCTGACCCTAATGCCAATAAATATTGGTTACAATCAAGTCAACTCAATGGACTAAAATTCCGCAGTATTGGTCCGGCGTTGACTTCTGGAAGGGTTTCGGATATTGCTGTAAACCCAAACAACTCCAATGAATACTACATTTCAGTTGCTTCTGGAGGAGTTTGGAAGACGACCAATCATGGTGTGAGCTACAAGCCAATCTTCGATGCTGAAGGATCCTACTCCATTGGATGTATCACTATCGACCCGAGTCAATCGTCAACAATTTGGGTAGGAACAGGTGAAAATAACAACCAGCGATCTGTCGGTTATGGCGATGGAGTGTATAAATCTACCGATGGTGGAAAGTCCTGGAAAAATATGGGATTGAAAGAGTCTGAGCACATTTCCAAAATCATTGTCGATCCAAGAAATTCTGACGTCGTTTATGCTGCGGCATATGGCCCATTGTGGTCAGACGGAGGAGATCGGGGAGTATACAAATCTATAGATGGAGGTGAGAATTGGGAGCAAGTCCATTTAGTCTCAGACAAAACTGGAACCTGTGATTTGGTAATGGACCCAACCAATCCCGACATTCTTTATGAAGGGGTTCATCAGAGAAGGCGACATGTATTTACGTACATCGGTGGAGGGGCGGAAAGTGCGATTTACAAAACAATTGATGGAGGTAAAACATGGAAAGAATCGAAGAGTGGACTACCGGAAGGAAAAATGGGGCGTATTGGCTTAGCAATTTCGCCAGCTGATGCAAATGTGGTTTACGCCATCGTTGAAGCAGAAGGAGATGCCCACGGGTTTTTTCGTTCAACAAATAAAGGGGCGACTTGGGAAAAGCGGAGCAAGTACACGACTTCAGGAAATTATTATCAAGAGATTTACTGCGACCCTAATGATGTCGACAAGGTATTCAGTATGAATACTTGGCTTCATCATACTGAAAATGGAGGAAAAACCTTCATGCCTACAGGTGAATCTAAAAAGCATGTCGATAATCACTGCATATGGATTAATCCTACGAATACCGACCACTGGATAGTGGGTTGTGATGGAGGAATCTATGAAACCTATGATCATGCAGCCAATTGGGAATACAAGGCGAACCTGCCTATTACACAATTTTATAAAGTGTCGATCGATTATGACAAACCATTCTATAACGTCTATGGTGGAACACAAGATAATAACTCTCAAGGTGGTCCATCGAGGACTATCAACAACGCAGGAATTCTGAATTCCGATTGGTACATAACGGTTGGCGGAGATGGATATGAGACTCAGGTAGATCCTACAAATCCGAATATCATATATGCTCAGTGGCAGTATGGTGGATTGATTCGGTATGACCGACAATCTGGAGAAAGGATCGGAATTAAACCTCAACCTGGAAAGGACGAAGCAGCCTTCCGATGGAATTGGGATGCGCCATTACTAATCTCACCTCACGATCCCAAAACGCTTTTCTTCTGTGCCAATAAGGTTTTCAAAACGGAAAATCGTGGAAACAGTTGGAAGGCAATCTCTCCAGATCTGACCAGACAAATTGATAGAAATCAATTGAAGGTCATGGGTGAGGTACAGTCTCCAGATGTGGTGATGAAGAACAAGTCTACAACCATTTATGGAAACATCGTTGCCTTTGACCAATCGCCAAAAGATGCGAATCTGCTTTATGCCGGCACGGATGATGGATTGATTCAAGTGTCGGAAGACGGTGGTGCAACATGGAATAAAAAGGAAGTATTTCCGGGTGTACCAAACATGACCTATGTCAATATGCTGTGGGCATCGCAGCACGATAAAAATGTAGTTTACGCCACATTCAATAATCATAAGAGAGGTGACTTCAAGCCGTATATCATGAAGAGTATTGATAGAGGAAATAATTGGACGACGCTCCAGAATGACCTACCCGAACGAGGTACGGTTTATTCCATTGCAGAAGATCATGTCGATTCGATGTTGCTCTTTGCTGGAACAGAATTCGGCTGCTATGTAAGTGTTAACGGAGGACAGAACTGGATAGAGTTAAGTGCAGGCCTTCCAACAATTTGTGTCCGTGACATGGCCATTCAGAAAAGGGAAAATGATTTGGTGCTTGGAACCTTCGGCAGAGGATTTTATATCTTAGACGACTACAGTCCGTTGAGAAAGTTGAAAAAAGAAGACTTAGATAAGGATGCGAAGATCTTCCCAATCAAGAAGTCGTTGGCCTATGTCGAATCAAATCCCCTAGGACTTCGAGGGGTAGCAAGTCAGGGTGCCTCAATGTATGCAGCACCAAATCCTGAATTCGGTGCCACTTTTACTTACTATGTAAAAGAGAAACCCAAATCTCCTAAAGAACAGCGTCAAGAAAAAGAGAAGAAAGCCAAGGAGGATAAGGTTGATATTGATTATCCAACATACGACGACTTTGTCGCTGAGGACAATTTTGAAGTTGCCTATCTTCTTTTTATCATAAAAGATGCTTCGGGAAATGAAATTCGTAAAATCAAAAAGCCTGCAACAAAAGGAATCCAACGAACAAGTTGGAATTTGCGTTATCCGCCAACCACACCGATTCGAACCGACACAGTCAAAGTGGGCCGTTACAACATCCAGAATGAAGGTCCTTTGGCTATTCCTGGAAACTATACGGTTGAGCTTTGGCAGGCAGATAATGGCGTGCTTAAAAAGTTGGTTGAACCGACTGCTTTTGAAGTGATACCGATGGAGAATTCTTCGTTAGACCGACAGACCGAATCAAATATTGCTTTTAAGAGACAAGTACAAGAGCTTCGAAGAAAGATCAGAGGAAGCACAAATGAACAAGGAGAGTTAGATAAGCGTTTGAAGCACGTTAAAAAAGCGATTCAAAGCTACCCGGGTGCTGATATTGAATGGATGAAGCAGGTAAAAGCGTTAGAAAGAGCTTCCCACGATATTCGCATCATGATGTGGGGAGATCATCACCAGTCTAAAAGAGACGTTGAAACCATTCCAGGAACAGGGAGCCGGATAGAAAACATAGTTTCGGCTTCCTGGTATTCTACGTCTAATCCGACTACTACAAATAAAGAGCAGTATGAATTGGCCAGCGAAGAATATACCGGAATTAGAACAAGACTCGACGAGCTTCGATCAGGCGTTCAGGCCATCGAATCTCAACTCGACAGCAAGAATATTCCATACACGCCTCATCGTTCAAATTGGAAGGAGAACTAATAGTCATCTGGTACTGTCGCATTAACTTGTGCAATTTGCCAAATCTTTGGATTTGCTACTTTTAAGTCTTTAGCGGCTTAAGAAAGACCAATATTTAGTGATTTCCAGAGTCAAAAAGAATTAATGCGACGGAACCAAAGTCTTTATATAATCCCAATATGGACGAAAATGATAGTTTTCATCTTTAAGATTATTCAGTCTAAGACTATTGATTCCGTTCACATGGAGGTCGATAAGATGACCTTTTTTGCTATGTTCGTGATATACACAAGTTATAACCAATGCTAAAAGACAGGTAAATGAAAAAACCACTGATATTAATTTTAACAATTTTACTCTTTTCGTTTTCATACGGACAGACAGTATCTGAATTTTACACTGATAAGAATTATCAGGAGCTTGTTGCGTTTGAAAAGAAGTCTAACAAGCTAACCCCTGATGAACTATATATGGTAGGCTTTGCGTTTTTCCAACTTGAAAACGACAACAAAGCAATTGAGTTTTACGACAAGGCTATTTCGAAAGGACTTGATAATGGCTCTGTTTACTTTTATAAAGGGCTCTCATTATGTTACCTTAAAAAATATGACGAAGCGTTAAAACAAATAGACATATCACTAATAAAAGAACCAACTAACCAAGAATTTATGAATCAAAAAGGCCAGATTTATAGATATCAAGGACAAGAAGATAAAGCTCTAGAGTATTTCTTAGAAGCTACAAAGCTCCCAAATACATTCGGTGAGCCATTCTTTTGGGTAGCATATATTTATCACGGGAAACAAGACTTTAAAAAAGCTTTGGATTTGTATTACGTCGCCTTGGACAGTGTTCCTAAAACAAACGGTTATTACTTAACAACGCTTCAAAGTATTGGTCAACTTGAATACACAAATACAAAAAACTACTTGAAATCTGCTAAAGCATATAAACAAGTCATAAACATTAATCCAAAAGACTACGAATATTATCCTAAACTAATCAAAGCATATAATGGGGCAAAAGAGTATACGCAAGCCGACAGTATTTTTGGAATAATGAAAATCGCATACAACAACAAAGAACTTTCAGAAAAGGATATGAAGTTTAAAAATATAGCGATTGATGAATCCGTATGGAACGGACAAAAACTTATAGTTGACAAATACCTTGATGACCCCAAAGAGAGTTTAGATATTTCCTACAAAGTTTATCTATTGACAAAAGCAGGTGATAAGGTTGAGAGAACTTTTATGATAGAGCAGACAATTCAATTGCCAGGTGGCCCAAAACATTTGCTTTGTGAAAAGGATAAAAAGACTGGTTCACATATCACTTATCCATATGGATGGGATACAGATACAATCCCGTTAGAGAATTTAAAAAAAGCGGTTAGACTTGTGTTAGACGGAAAAATAAAACAAGGTGCTTCATCAAATTTTGGCAACAAATAAAAAGAAACACAGACTATTACAAGGGCTATACGTAATGCGGGTTTTGGTAGTAAATTGAAAGTTTGGAGCTTTGAAATCCCGCACTACGCACAGCCGAAACGTTACCCACAATATTGAATCCGATGCATAGAATATTATTATTCATTTACGCTGTGTTAACCTCACTTCTGATAAAATCACAGACGTATGCTCAGTTTACTCAGATTGCTCATGATCCTTCGATTGAAATACAGTTCGAGAATATCAAAAAACATCATATTCGAATTAGTTCAGTTGAAAAGTGGAAACAAAGTACGGATTCAAAAGAGCCAATTCTTGAAAAAGGATATAAAGATGTTTGGTATTACAGTGAGTTGGGACGCCTAGACTCTATCATACATGAAGACTACATAAAATCAAAAGTCTATTTTTCTTATGATCCAAGAGGAAGGTTATTGCTGAAAACAACACTCATAAAATCTTACAATAGGACCGAAACAAATAAATATTCCATCCTATATGAAAATGATACGTCTGATATAATTTCCCAAGAGTTATTAGAAGTAATCGAAGATTCGAACAAAATTAAAATTGAACACCTTCATCTAAAAGAAGAACTACATATTGTTAAAACCACGAACCAGAATGAGGGATTAATCATAATTGATAGTATTTGGTACATGAATTCAGGTGCGATAAAAAAAATAAAAACGAGAGCTAATACAACAAATACGCTCGACAGAACAAATCAATTCATATATGACAAGCAAAATCGTCTTGTTAGGGTTACCAATACATGGATGCTTGCTCTCGATCCTGCAACGGAGGAATTAGGAAACATCTATCAAGGGGAAAATGACCTATTTGATACTGTCTTGAAATATAAGAACAACATACTTAAAAGTAGTTCTCGAGTTGTCGCCATGTGGCCAGGTGAATCTTATGTGAAAACAATCTATGAATATGCAGAAAATGGTTTAATCGCTTCCAAGACACTTGTAAATAATGGAGAATTTAGCATATATAAATACACATATAAATAAAGTGGGTAACAACGTGTAAACTCAATGCTCGGTAGCGTTTAGTCAATGATGGTTCTTTTAACCTGATGTTTTATCTTCAAGTCAAACCCACATTAATCGTTCCGCACTGAGTTTACACAAAACGTTGGCAACAATTAAAACAAAATAAATGAAAAATATTTTTCTAACGATACTGTTATCACTACTGCATTATAGCATATTAACTGCCCAAGTCGAAAAGATTGACGAGCATATTTTTTTTATTGACAGTCTTGACGATCAAAACTTCAAAGATTTAATAAATAGTAAACTCCAAAACAGTCAATTTATCCTATTAGGGGAACAACATGGCATAAAGGAGGTTGGAGAAATTACAGGTGTTTTATATGATTTGGCACAGCCTTTTGGTTATAACAAATTGTGTATTGAAACAGATGAGATTGCGGCCGTTACTCTATCTGAATTATCTAAATTTCCCATTGATTCTTCCATCAATTTTAACCAGAAATTTCCTTTTTCGATACCATTTTATAATAACTATGATGATGTTAAACTATTTAAGAGAGTGACGGATAGTGGTGGAGATATTTGGGGAATAGACCAAACTTTTATGACTCAATTCCGGCTGAATTTTGATTATTTGATTAGGACAACTTCAAATGATAAATTTAAAAATAGAATTAAAGAACTTAAGGTGTTAGCAGAGAAGGGATATCACAAAGCAATTGTAGAAAAAAACTACATGGCACCATATATTTTTAGTTATGACCTGAGGACTCATAATGAACTACTCAACTTGGCTAAAAAGGAGGAAGAAAAAGAAGTGATCAAACAATTATGGAATACAAAAGAGATATATGGGTATAATTTTTCTGGCCGACCATACCTAAACAATAGTACAAGAGCAACGCTGATGAAGCGAAATTTTATGATGTATTATAATCAGGCTCTTGAAAAGGACACTCTTCCAAAAGTTGTTTTTAAACTTGGAGCAAACCATGTAGCAAAGGGACTTTCTAAGACCAATATATATGATGTATCTAATTTAATATCGGAATTGGCAATTATGAATAATAAAAGTTCTCTTCACATTTATGCAATAGGTATAGATGGTGAAAAAAGTATAAGCAATCCATTCGCCCCAATACCCAGGACCCCTTTTGACAATACAGAAACGTTCCCAATCGAGATTCAAAAACAGATAAGTAATCAGGAAAAGAAATTTTTGGTTCTGGATTTAACTAAACTTCGTTTAGACTTCAATTTATATTCCGATAAGTTGCAGGACTTAATGTTTAAATACGATTTGATGATCCTAATAAAAAATTGCAACGCTCTTGAAAGTTTTACTTTAAAGAAATAAAAGGGTTCTGTGGCATTAACTACATTAGAATCCAATAATTACTAAATATCGAGTTTTCTTAGCTGGACATATTACAATGCTAAAACTAAGGAAATCATTCGACAGGAAAAATATTAAATACTGCTAACACTATATATCGCACATTTAAAAAATCAGAAATGAAAACAGAATTATTAGAAATTTCTCCTGTAATTCCAAGTCAAAATATTGACAGAGACCTAAAATGGTACGAGGAGTATGTTGGGTTTAAATTGGTTCAAAAAGATGACATGTATGCTGTTATAAGAAGAGCGAATATCTTTATTCACCTTCAATGGCATGCAGACACCAAAGAGGATCCATTATTAGGAGGTTCGGTTGTCAAGATTTTCGTAAAAGATATTAATCCCATTTATGAAGAATTTGTAAAAAAAGGAACGATAGTACCTGAAAAGTTGCGACTCGGAACACCATGGAATACGAATGAATTTGGATTCTATGATTTAAATAAGAATGCAATATTTATCGTTGAAGGTCTATGATTGAAAAATGAAAACAAAATACAACTACCTCGTAACAACTTACCGGCAGGAATATATTACCGGTTCTGTCGCATTAATTCAAAATCAACCAATTTTCTTCAAATATTACAAAAACTCAAAAACATAAGTTGCTGGTAATGTGTATTTAAACGTTTTCTAAATACGTGCATTTTGGAGAAAACGCTCAAAAAATAATTAATGCGACAGAATCAATAATTTTTAATTTTACACATTGTAAATGAAGACTAAAAACGTACTATTCTTAATTGTAGGGGCCATAATTTGTATGGCGACGTCGTGTTATAAAATGGTGGTTGTTAAGAACAATATATCGGAGGATATTTATGTTCATCCAATCTTATATCTTAATGGTGACTTACATACTTTTAACTTCTCTCCCGTTTTAATTAAAACAGGGGAGTCGGAACAAGTTGCATTCGATGATTGGAGAAAAAACTCGAATCTCACGGTTAAGGTAATACTCTATGGTTTAGACTCTCTTAAAAGAGATACTTTATTTAAAGCAGAAATCTTCCCTAGGACCTTGAAGGTGGACACAATCGTTATTGATGATGTTTTCATGAAAAAATGGACTTATAAACTCGAATCCGATTCTTAAGTAGCAGCCAATCTTTTAGGCAGTAAGCGGTAGGGGCCTTAAGTCGAACATTTTTCTAATGTATTTGATTTGTGGTCAGTAGTTTATGTTTTTAAGTAGTTGATTTTTCTTGGTTCTTTGTTTCGAACCTATTTGAAAATATAGTTTTTGACCTCTAGGCAAGTCGGACAAAATTCTTATGATTCAACCATCAAACTTAACGGGTATTCCTCTTTTTTAATGCGTACCCAACACCAAAGGAGATTCTATAAGGTGCGAGAGAACTTAGTCCAATGTTGTCATTATTTAAAAACAAATATTCTTGATGTCCATATCCAAACGAGAACCCAGTTGAGATTCTGAACCGATTAACAATTTTGTAATTAACTTTCAATTCCAACAATAGATTATACGAATCGTAGTCTGTATAACTCTGAACTGGGTTTCGGTGGCGATTTCTTAAATACATAAAACCTAAACCCGCATTTATACTGAATTGAGGAACTGCTTTCAAAGGTTCCAGCATATAATAATAACCTAGTCCTACACCTTTTATATCTTGAAACCCATTGGCCCGGTAATACTTTCCATTTAAGCCAAACCTGTCAAAGTCATAACCTAGATGAGAATAGAACCCCAACTTCTCAGCAAGAGGAAGAGGAGCTTTACTCACCAAGGAATATTTTACCTCCGGAACTCCCACTTCGCCGTATAATTGAGCTTTTGTATTGCTGTAGGTAAGAATCGTCAATGCCCATAGCATCACCAACCCCATTACTGAGGTCTTAAATCGAGTCTTTTTCATTTTTTGTTTGAAATGTAAGTTCAAAATTCGGTGTAATCCCATTTATCCAAGTTGGTTGGCTAACGCGAACATATAGAATAAACGTTGAATCTTTTCAGAACCAATGCATTAATCCCATCAATTGAGTAAAAGATTAGTTTTGGTTCTGTCGCATTAACTCATGCAATTTGTCAAATCTTTAGGTTTGCTACTTTTAAGTCTTTAGCAACTTAAGAAAACTTGATAATCAGTAATTTTTGGATTCAATCGGAATTAATGCAACAGAACCAAAATGATAGTTTTCAACTTTAAGATTATTCGGTCTAAGACTATTGATCCCGTTCCCATGGAGGTCGATAAGAAGACCTTTTTTGCTATGTTTGTGATGTACACAAGTTGGCGGTAATAATTATTAACGAAATGGGAAAATTATGAAAGAACTTAAGGAGGAAACTTTAACTCAAAGAATATATTGGGATAGTGAAAATGAGATTGTATGGGGGGAACTGTTCGCTGACATAACAACAGAAGAGCTTGCTAAAAAAAATATTGATGCACAGGAGAGAGTTCGTAATAACATGAATAAAAAGAAAACTCGGGTGAT
Source organism: uncultured Chitinophagaceae bacterium (assembly GCA_964482155.1). Taxonomy (GTDB): domain Bacteria; phylum Bacteroidota; class Bacteroidia; order NS11-12g; family UBA9320; genus UBA987. The sequence goes on from CAYZWM010000070.1 coordinate 13,008, forward strand.
TATAGATATGACAACAGTATCTGAAATATCAAAAGAAGCGAGAGATTACTTGGCTAATGAAAGAACGGCATCCATTCAACGGGCAACAGCATTGCTGATCGGCTCATCAGTAAGTAGAGTAATCGGAAACTTCTTTCTTGGTCTGAACAAACCAATTACGCCAACCAGATTGTTCACAAATTCAAAGGAAGCAATTAAATGGTTACACACTTTCAGCAATGAGTGAGCTGCAATTTGATGAACGATTTGATGCCGTACTGTCGATGCTGGAAAGCATCGCTTCTATGGACTTTACCCAAAAGCTCAAATTAAGTAGAAAAGCTGACAAGATTGATGCTATTGCCGCAGGACTGAATATGCTGAGCGAAGAGTTGAAATCGAATATGGTCAAAAGATCAGAGCTTGAAGAAATTAATGCCAATCTTGAAAGATTCGCCTACACTACTGCCCATGATATGAAATCCCCTCTAAATAATATCACAGTGTTGATCACATTGATTGAAATTGAATTTGGTGAAGATGCTAACAAACAAATCTCTCAGTACCTGAAATTACTTAACGACACTAATGAGCGCACCAAGCGGCTGATCAAAGACATATTAGACTATTCCAGAATAAGTTTTGCCAATATGGAGATGCAGAAACTTAACCTTAACAAGATATGCGCGGAGGCGGCTGCCCTGTATAGTTCAAAAAACCGAGTTGTAATTACTATTGATGAGAAATTACCTATTGTGAATCACTATGAAATTGTACTTACTCAGATTTTAAATAATCTGCTAAGCAATGCCATTAAGCATAACGACAAAACAACCTGTAAAATAGAAATTAGGTGTATTGAAAAATTGAACTATTATGAGCTATCAGTGTCAGATAACGGCCCGGGAATAGCGGAAGAGAAAAGAGAAAGGATATTTGACTTGTTTGAAAACCTTAAAACAGAACGAGAGGACAGCACAGGCATTGGGTTAGCTATAGTAAAAAAAATGATTACGGAAACCAAAGGCCAAATTTGGGTTGAGCCATCGAAAAATCAAGGAGCCATGTTTGTTTTTACAATAAATAAGGACAAAATAACGGGTAGCCCCTAGGGTCCTTAAGTCGAATATTAGTATTATGTATTTGGTTCGTTAACAATCTCTTATGGTTTTGGGTAATTGGGTTTTCTAGGATCGTAATAATGAGCAGACTTAGAATATATAGTTTATGACCGCTAAGCTTTTGTCGTGTATCAGTAAGATCATTTAAATCAATGTGTTCGTTGACCCCATTATTTCAAAACACTTTTTCTCTAGGCTATTATCTATCTGGGTTTCTTTCATTTCTCTTCTTCGTTGTCTAAGATAGCGGTTGCTGATGTTTGCCCTATGGAATTATTTTAGGCCAATTCGGGTCCAAACAAAAAAAAAGGGGAATGATAGGTTTATCATTCCCCTTTAAATGAACGAGCTGTTAACCCGTTGGGATACTATATTCTATTCTTTTATGAACTTTTGTTGAAGATTCACATTCTCAGAAGAGCAACGAATGAAGTAGACACCGGCGCTCAGACTTTCTGTAGGAATGTATTCTGTGTTTGCACCTTGGTTTAAATAAACTTCACGGGATAGAACCATTCTTCCAAAAGCATCGAACAACTCAATTGAGAACTTTCCAGCCTGACGAACCGAGGCATTCAGTATAAGTTGTTCGCCTTCTCCAACGGGATTCGGGATCAACACCAATGAATTGTTTACGAAATCTGATTGAGTACTCAATGTGGCAGGGGAAGTCCCCATGCCTCCTTGGGAGTAACATGTAGAATTATAGTTAGGGAGCATTGGACCAGTTAACAACACCTGACCAATAGATGTGATATCATAATAGTCGGTGCCTGCTGCATCGATTCCTAACGCAGGAACTGGGTACCAATAATTGTCGTCAGCGTCTAGATTTCCTGAAGGCTGGAGATAGGCGTTATTCAAATTACCAGTAATAAAATCGTATGGAGCACTGTTGTTACTAATAAAGTTGTTATCACCATTTACGAGATAGAGTTCCTTATAGACCCTAATTCCCTCAGTATTGTCCTTAAAAGTGCAGTTTCCACCAGTCTTATTGTCGAATATGATGGTTTTGGAAATGTTCAACACACCCCTTGCCTTAATACCTAATGTGTTGTTAATAAAGTTGGTACACTCCGCCGTTAACGTTATATCGTCTTCAAATTCCATTCCTATATTGTTGGCCGTAAAACTACTTCCTTCGAGACTTACATAAACCGAAGAGACTGGTAGCATGTATACTCCAACATCACTACAATTGCTAAACTGACAACCAACAATTGAGGAGCTGGTCTCCAGACCAAAGGCTTCTAAGCCAGCGTCACAGAAAAAGAAGAGTAAATTACTTACTGAGAGCTCCTTCGGGTAATAACTCAGACCAAGATCACAATAACGGAAATCGCAATAGTCGATAGCTGCTTTATTGCCACTAACACCATGGTTTGCTTCCATACCTACTTTAAGGTTATTAAAGTCGCAATCGTTCACAATAACATTCGCCTGACCATTGGTGACCAAACCTTTGTTGTTCGTGGCACTAGCGTCGGCCTCATCAAACGTAACCAGTTGTACATCAACGTCACCGTTCACTTCGATGGAACCATTGGTGCCGGATTTTACCATGCCATTGTTCAATCGGAAACTAGCGAATTGATCGGATACTTTCCAGGCACCATCCTCAACCAACACGAGAAGGTCAGTTGCTTTGTCCTCTCCCACGAGGTCAATCTCGGAGCCTGGTGCCAATGGGTCAATAACATTGCCTAAGTTGTCATCGGTGGCGTAAAAATGTAAGTAACCGGGTGTTACGCTGGGATCACTACTGAAATTGAAATCCGCTCCATTTTTAAGTACTATTTGACCTTTCACGGTTAATTTGGCAGACGCTCCTGCTAGTTTAATTTGATATCCGTTATCCAAAATGAGTTGTGCGCCTTCTTCTACAATCAACTCACTACCATTGTATATGTGTAAGGTGCCTGATCCAGTGAGGTCTAGTGAACTACCTTCCTGCAAACGGAGAATACCTTTGTTCGGATTTGGCCCGTTGTTGTCTCCGATTTGAAGCAAACCACCATTCTCGATTACGATCTCAACAGGATCACAAGAAAACGGATCGGTAAACACTTCAAAAGTTGAACCCACTTCGGGTGCTGGTGCACTGCTGAGCGGTTGATGACCAACCGGTGAGTCATCATTGATCATCAATTTAGCATTTATTCCAACCGTGATCGAACCTATTTTTGGTCCGAGGTTGTTGCCAAAGTTGAAGTTGGCATAGGTAAGCGTTGATACATTCAAATGGGTGTAATTGTTAACCTCTTCCACTACCCAATCTGAATTGGTTTTGGTAAGGAAGATATGTGGCTCATTCGTGCTTGGGGCCAGATAATTATCAAACGGAGTTTTGCCGTCACACACTAAATTCGTATTGCTTAAATCCGAGCTCCAGTTGAATGATGCCGAGTTGTGTGCAATGGAACTAATACTCGGTATGAAAGTAAAAGCAATGTTTGCTACGCTTACTTCCATTCGATCATCGATATCAGTTAGTTGTTCGGATAAGTTCATAGGATCCCTGTAGAATGACCCCTGAATAACGTCCAAACTCCCTTCTAAGCCAGTGTCATCAATTGTTACCACATGTGTGAATTTTTTGTTGAACCATTTCTTATTTTTTCTGAATGCTCCTTCGAAAATGATGCCTGTATTATTTTGCTCTGGAGTGTAATTTGCAATGATCTTAGCAACTTCTATATTCCCTGTGTTTTTAGCAAAAATGAAGTGATCTTCTTCTTCGAAGTCTTCGATTCCATTTAAGGTGCCATTCATGAGGCTTATCTTACGTAAATTCTGTGGCCAACCGCCAGATCCTGGTAAACCATTGGCTGCAAGTGCCGTGTAAAAAGTGGTGTGAAACATCTCCGATTCATAAACGAAATCTGGTGGATTTAAATTGGTGTTAAACTGCAACATCAATAACTGCCTGCCAGCTACTGACCGCATTTTGTGATGGAAAATATCCTGAGCAAGTTGTTCGCCCATAATTTTTCCTGCAAAATCAAGTGATTCTTGAAGTCCAAGTGCAATGTTTGCACCGTGGTGAGGTCCGTCGAAACTTAACCATAAACGAGTGTTATGATTCATATTGGGAACGGATAGGTTGTGCTGCTCTTCCATATAAGCTAAGGCATATCTGGTAATCATAGCACCCATGCTCGGACCGACAACCACCAATTCTTCATTGCTGCCATTTTGGTCCAATTCGTCATTCATCATTTGGATGAGTTTAACGACCAGAAACGCGTTACGTTCAATGTAATCTGCACCTCCGTCTCTCCCAGGATGACTTTCAAAACTATGGAAAGTTCCATTCGTATTATACCTTTTTATATCATCCCGTCCTTCGATTGCTTTGCTACCAAGTACCGGGAAATTTAGGATAATGACATCATAACCCTCGTTTTGTAAACGTTCTACCAAAAACGCATCAGTAGATGGATCTGTTTTGTATTTCATTATGTGAAAATTGATGACCTCGTGCGATCGTTCGTCCAATGGGTCAAATCCGTCACAAATAATGATGGGTTTCATAATTTTGCACTCGTTACCCGGGGTTTTGTGGTAGTAGATATGGGCATCGGCTAAACTGGTTGTAGGGAAGCTTTCCTGGTATCCCTGAAATGGGATGTCGGATTCCACCAATATGTATTCACCATCTTCACATGCCTTTTTGCCTAGTTTTCGACTTTCTCCAATAGTAACCTTTTGTTTGTTGCAGAAGCTGCTGCCGTTGGTCCAGAAAGTTTCAATTTCGTACCATATCTCGGAGCCAACGTTGGTGTGGTTTAAAGTCAGTGTGTCATTTTCATACAGCGTGTCTTTGTTGGTGGTTGCAAGATCTGT
>CAYZWM010000071.1:0-17888 GCA_964482155.1 uncultured Chitinophagaceae bacterium
ATATATCGGTCTGTTTACTTCTGAACACGGGTGTTTTCGCATACATAAAAACACTGGTTCCTTTGGCATTGGTTTCATTGACGTTAGCACCGTTTTGAACTAGAAATTTGGCCAGTTCTATATGTTCATTATATACCGCCATAATTAGACCCGTCCAGCCCTGTTCGGTTTTAATGTCGATGTCAGGCAACTGAGGTATCAACGAAGCAACCGTATGTACTTCGCCTGATTCACAGGCATTAAAAAATTGGTTATGTCTCGATTTGCTCATACAGTGTACAAAAGAAGTCAAATTAATCACATTCCGATCGGTTGCATTTCGGATGGTCAGCGTTTGAACTTATATTGCACCAATAGGTAAAATCCAATGGGCAGATCGGTGATAAATGTGATAAAATTCGGTTACAATGCGTTACTGGTAGTGGTGTTGGTGAGTCAGTTGGCTCAAGCCCAATCCGTTTCCTTTGAAGTAACCAATCAAATTGAAATTAGAGATTCGAATGGAAATGTATTATCGCTCGCCAATACTGGAGGGTTAAACCAACCTCAGTTTTACAGTCTTGACATTAACAATGACGGCATAGACGATTTATTTGTCTTTGATCGCAATGGAAACAAGGTCGTTTCGTTGATCCATGACGGAAATAGTGGCTACAGTTATCAACCAAAATACGATCATATTTATCCAGTCAGTTTTAATGATTGGGTGGTTTTTAAAGCCTACAACAATGATGGCCTTGCAGATATGTGGTTTAACAATGCTGGCGTAAGCGGGGTTGGCCTGTACAAAAATGTAAGTCAATCGGGTGATCCATTTGCTCAGTTTGAACAAGTATCCAACGAATTGCGGGCCTATAATTTCAATACCCCTCCACTGGACACCAACAGTGTGTATGCCGATATCATTAATATACCGGCCATTGAAGACGTTGATGGCGATGGGGATATTGATTTTATTTCTATCCAGAATCCTGGATTTGGAGCCAGCCTTTTTCTAAATACAAGCATGGAGACTTCTGGAAATTTGGAAGACATCACATTTGATATAGCCGATGCTTGTTGGGGAAGTTTTAGTGAGTCGACGGTTGACAATAGAGTCAAGTTTGAACGGAACCAGTTTTGTCGGGATAAACATTATCGCTACCTGAAAAAGAAACACGAAGGAGGGACGTCCCTTTTGTTGTTCGACAACGACGGAGATGGCGACATGGATGTGCTTATGGGGAATGCTGGCCTTAGAAACTTAAACTATTTGGAAAATGGTAAGGTGGATTTTGCCCTAAAACTGGATTCCATGATAGCCAGTGACTCTATGTTTCCCCGCAATTCAGTACGTGCGGAGGTGAACACTTTTCCAGCTTCATATTATGTTGATGTGACAGGAGATGGGGTGAACGACTTGATTGTATCGGTCAATTATTTTGACAAAACTCAAAACTTTTTTCGGGAAACAGGCAACGTCTTGTTTTATGAAAACACGGGAAAGAATAACAAACCTGTTTTTGAATTCAAAGATTCTTCCTTTTTGGTAGACCAAATGGTCGATCATGGAGGATACACGGCTCCGTTGTTGTGGGATATGGACAACGATGATGATTTGGATCTGATTATAGCCACCAATGGCGATTGGGCACTGAGCCACGATTCGTCAGACTATCTCATTTTGTATGAGAACATTGGGGATAAAACCAACCCGATTTTCCAACTGACTAAAGTGGATTATTTGGGACTAAAAAGTGAAGGTATTCAGCATATGGTTCCGACTCTGGGTAATATCGACAGCGATGGAACTATCGAATTGCTTGTTGGCCAGCAGGACGGGAGCATAAATCAATATGATATTTTGGGTTCTGGCAAAACAGCCACTGCGAGTTTTGTGGCGAATTATATTCTGAACAGCGGTGTTGCCAGCAACAGTACACCGTTTATTACCGATGTGGATGGCGATGGAAATCCCGACCTTTTGGTTGGTTCAGACAATGGTCGAACACAGTACTACGAAATTACGTCTACCGACAACGTGGTAAAATTCAATTTAGTTAAAGACACATTTGGTGGTGTAACGACTGGGGAATTTAGAACCATTCAGTGGTATGACCCAGATAAAGACATCTTTTTTGATACACTTATTTTTGAAGCGATAGCAGGTGTACATCCGGCTCTGGTTGATTTGGATAAAAACGGTGACCCGGAGTTCATAACTGGAGATTTGAATGGACAAATTACCGTCTATACCGATGTTCGGAACGCTCAATTTAAGCAGTTGAATCGCGCCCATGATGTGTTCTACGTGAAAGACCAGAACCAGTGTTATACCTATTCGTTTGGTGCCAATGCGAAACCTGCGTTTGGAGACCTAAACAACGATGGTTTTGTGGATATGGTAATCGGTAATGATCGGGGAGGTATACAGTTTGCACTGGGAGGAAATTCCTGTAACCTGGGTCTGGATAAATTGACAAAAAACCAGATGCTTCATATATATCCTAATCCAACAAACGGCATCCTGCACATGGATGCGGACCATCTTGCAAATGCCGTATTTACCGTGATTAATCTAAATGGTGTTGTGGTATATCAACAAAATGTTGGAATGGAAAACGAGATAGACTTATCCTTTTTGCGTAGTGGCGTATACATCGTTAAACGAACGACCCAAAACGAGAGCCGGTTAGCCAAACTCATCAAAGTCGATTAGAAAAAATTTAGGAGGTTTCGTTTGTAAACGCGTTTAGTATGTCTTCCATTTTCATACCACGCGATCCTTTGACTAAAAACCAGGTGTCTTTGTAACTTTCAGATTTTAAGTGCTTTACAAGCTCTTCAGTCGTGTCAAAACAACGCATACCGTAGTTTTGTGTCGCTTCCTTAAAGGTCTTGCCCGCTAGAAAAACCGTACAGTTTTTAAGTTTATGGGCCTTTCGGGCAATCAAACTGTGTTCTTCCAGGGTATTCCCTCCAAGTTCAAACATATCACCGAGTAATAGGACCTTGTTTGGGCTGTCCAAATGACTGAAGGTATCTATAGCCGCTTCCATACTGCTCGGATTGGCATTGTAGGCGTCCATTAGGAAATGGTTATTACCCAGATGTTTTATTTCAGACCGATTGTTACTTGGTCGATAGGCCTCAATTCCCTGGCTAAGTTGGATAGGGCTTAAACCGAAGTGATGACCTACGGCCACAGAAGCCGCAATGTTTTGGGCGTTGTGTAGGCCGCTTAGACCTGATGCGATTTCCTGGTTGTTAAACGTCATTTTAAGACCGGGAGCCACTCTTTTGATGTCAAGAAACACGGGTGCATGGGTATCGTGAATGGAAAAGTTCAATTTGTTTTTTAGCCGATGCGACATTCTTCCTAAGTACGTATCGTCTTCATTTACAAACGCAAAACCGTTTGAATCAAAAAGGTATTTATAAAGTTCGCTTTCTTCTAGGGCTACACCTTCAATATCGCCAAAACCTTCCAGATGTTCTTTGCCAATGTTGGTAATGAGACCAAAGTTTGGCTTGAGCATTTGACATAAAAATTCAATTTCACCGAATGAGTTTGTGCCAATTTCAATGAGGGCTATTTCCGTATCTAAGGGCATCGAAAGCAAGGTGATAGGTACGCCAATGTGGTTGTTAAAATTCCCTGCTGTGGCATGCACCTTAAACTGTTGTGTTAAAACGCTAATGAGCAGTTCTTTGGTCGTTGTTTTGCCGTTACTCCCTGCAATGGCGATTATGGGTATATCGAATTGTCTACGATGGTGAGTGGCCAATGCCTGCATAAATTCCAGTACATCTGGTACGCGAATAATTTGCTTAGAATCCGGTTCTACAGCCTCGTCGACAACGACATAGGAAGCACCACTTTTTAGGGCTTGAATCGCATATAAGTTGCCATTGAAATTTTCCCCTTTTAAAGCAAAAAAGATGTCACCATCCGCCAACTGGCGACTGTCTGTTGTAAACCGTTGTTTTTGGTTGAGAAAGATGGGGTAAAACTCTTCTATCGTCATTGTGTAATTTCCTTTACAAAAGAAGTCAAATTAATAACATTCCTTTACGAACGAGGGCAATTTGAGAAATATACACCGTATATTGTGCAGCACTATCCATGCGAAATGGGTCTGTAAATAAATAACCAAAAATATGCAGAAGTCATCTCTTCTATTTGCCTTAATTCTAACCCCTTTCATGGCAATATCTCAATCCGTATCCTTTGAGGTAACCAATGCCATCGAGGTTCGGGATAAAGCGGGAAATAAATTGGATTTAGCATGTGTTGGAGGCTTGAATCAACCGCAATTCTACAATCTGGATATCGACAACGATGGAAAAGAAGATTTGTTTGTTTTTGATCGAACGGGCGGGAAGACAATTTCCTTGATTAGCGATGGATCTGGAGGGTATACCTACCATCCGGAATTCGACCAAATTTATCCCGGCCGATTTACAACCTGGGTGGTTTTTAAAGATTATAACGACGACAACCTGGCCGATTTGTGGTTCTACAATGAAGATGAAGATGCCATTTCACTCTACCGAAACGTCACAAAAGGGGGCGATCCTTACGCACAGTTCGAGGTAGCTGATATGAGCTTACGGGCATATAATTTTAACACACCTCCACTTGACACAAACGACTTATACTGCGATCGAACCAACATACCAGCGATAGAGGATGTAGATGGCGATGGCGACATCGATTTTATGACCTTGCAAACTGTTGGTTATGGCATTACCCTGTTTTTAAACAACACCGTAGAACTTGGCAAACCGTTAGATCCACCTGATTTTGAAATTGCGGATGAGTGTTGGGGTGACTTTGTGGAGTATGACGGAAGTAATCAAATCGATTTTAACCGATATCAATTTTGCTTTCATAAGTACTACCGCCATTTGAAGAAAAAACACGCAGGCGGGTCGTCACTTCTCCTATTTGACAATGACGCAGATGGAGACATGGATTTGGTTATGGGAAATGCAGGACTTCGAAACCTGAACTTTTTGAAGAATGGAAAAGTAGAAAATGGTGTAAATATTGATACAATGGTCGCCAGCGATTCAATGTTCCCAAGCAATTCGCGGCGGGCAGAGGTAAATACATTTCCAGCCGGTTACTATCAGGATGTTAATGGAGACGGTGTTCGCGACCTTATCGTAGCAGTCAATATGTTTGACAAACGAAGCTATGATTACAGAGAAACAGAAAACGTATTGTATTATGAAAATACGGGCAAAGACAACGAACCTGTATTTGAATTTAAGGACAGCGCATTTGCGACCGGCGACATGGTCGATCATGGTGGTTATTCGGCTCCGTTGCTTTGGGATATGGACAATGACGACGATTTGGATCTCATTATCGCAACCAATGGTGATTGGGGACTAACACAAGAACTTGCCGATTACCTCCTGTTGTATGAGAATATCGGAAGCAAAACAAACCCCATTTTTCAATTAACCGTTGAAGACTATTTGGGGCTTAGAAAAGACTCCATTAGGCATTTAGCACCGTGTTTGGGTGATTTGAATAGAGACGGGAAACCAGAGCTGCTGATTGGGCAGTTGGATGGTTCACTGAGCTTGTATAATATTATTGGCAGCGGCAAAACGGCAACGACGTCTAAGGTCTCTGACAATACCTATGGAATAAAGGTGTTCGAGTCAAGCTCACCGTATTTAGCTGATGTAGACGGCGATGGATACATCGATTTAGTGGTGGGTTCGTACGATGGAAATACGCAATACTATAGAAACTCATCAACGTCAGGTATTCCGGTTTTTGATAAAGAAAAAGACTCCATAGGAGCAGTGGTTCCGGGTTATTGGAGATTGGAGTTGCAGTTTAACCCAGACAGCGGAGAATTTTACGATTCCCTCGTATTTAGAGCAATTACCAATTCGTCTCCGGTGGTTATGGATTTGGACAATAACGGTGACCCAGAATTTATTATTGGCGATGTTCGAGGCAATATTTCCATTTACAAAAACATTAGAAAATCCGGATTGGATAGCTTTAAGGTTGTCGAAGAATTTCCGTTTTATATTCCTTCCAGAAATCTGTGCTACAATTACAATTTCGGGTCGCAGGCCAAACCAGCCTTTGGTGATTTAAACGGCGATGGCAAGATTGACCTGGTTGTCGGCGATAATCGAGGTGGTTTTCAAATTGCCATGGGAAGCGGAGCTTGTAATGTCGGAATTAAGAAGATGTCGACCTATACCGGTTTGGATATCTATCCTAACCCAACAACGGGTTTCGTCAACTTCACAGGTGTAAAGGGTAACCTGGCTGAGCTTCGTGTTACTGATTTGAGTGGACAAATCGTTTATAAACAGTCAATTAACCCTCAAAATGGGGCAGATTTGTCGTTTTTGAACGATGGCATTTACATCATTCAGTTAACCGCCGATAATGAAAATCGTGTGGCCAAATTGATTAAACTCAACAAGTAGTTTTTTATCAGAAATTTTTTGACAACTTTGCTCAAAAATTGTAAAGCTTGTCAGCAAACAGACATTTCGATGTAGCCATTATTGGCGCAGGTCCTGCAGGGGCTACGGTATCCATGGGGTTGACCAAAAATCAAATTCCTCATGTCCTTATCGATAAATCGGTATTTCCGAGAGATAAGATTTGTGGAGACGCGCTTAGCGGGAAGGTCGTATATGCCTTAAACCGCGTTAAACCTGATGTCGTTCCCCAAATTGCAGACAATCCCGAATCTTTTTTGCCGAGTTGGGGTATCTCTTTTGTTGCACCAAACGGAAAGCGTTTAGATATTCCGTTTACAACCGATAAAGAGAATTTGAAATACCCTCCTGGGTTTATAGCTACCCGCGAGGATTTTGATGACTTAATGGTTCGAAATACGGAAAGCGAATATTGCACGACGATTTTTGGCCATTCGGTGAAGTCTACGCAAATCACGCCCAACAAAGTGTTTATTGAAATAGGAGGAGATCAGAGTGTGACGGCAGATGTTGTGGTAGATTGTTCCGGTGCTCATTCCATGTTAGCAAAGGCCAATGGTATTGAAATGGAACAAGAGCATTATTGCGCCGGTCTTCGAAGATATTACGAGAACGTTGACGGTATGAACGAAGAAGGTTATATCGAACTGCACTTCATTAAAGATGTATTGCCTGGTTACTTTTGGATCTTTCCGATGCCTAATAAACGTAGGTCTGGGTATGTTGAGTTCGAGTATTTCGAAGAATAAAATAAACCTTAAGAAAGAGCTTGAACGGATCGTGTCAACGCATCCCGAAATCAGCAAACGTTTTAAAAATGCGAAGGCCATGGAGACCGTAAAAGGGTGGGGGTTACCTTTAGGATCAAAGAAACGAAAATTAAGCTTTGATCGATTGCTTTTCTGTGGAGACTCAGCATCATTAATTGACCCATTTACTGGAGAAGGAATAGGCAATGCGATGATTAGTGCCAAGTATGCGGTCGATGTTCTGGTTGATGCTCGTGAGACCAACAACTATGGTAAATCAGCATTGGCTGAATATGATCGATTGGTCTATCATCACCTTTGGCCAGAATTAAAAATGAGCCACCAACTGCAGAAAATGGTTAAATATCCGCGCATATTCAATTTTGTGGCGAGTAAAGGACTGAAAAGCGATGAGTTTAAATCGTTGCTTACGGCCATGTTTGAGAACGTAAATCTTCGTAAGAAGTTCCGTGATCCCAGGTTCTATCTTCGATTGCTGTTTAACAAATAGTCTATTGATTTGAGCCCAACTTGATGGACACTACTAGGATTTTATTAGGAGTTTAATATCTTCGACTTAACAAAAGTGCATTTCTTATGAAAAAGAACATGGGGAACCTCGATCGGATCATTCGGGTTATTTTGGCTGCTGGTATTAACGTACTTTATTTTACAGGTAAGGTAGAGGGTAACTTTGGCATGGCCCTGTTAATTCTTGGAGGGTTCTTGCTAGCCACCAGTTTTTTGACGTATAGTCCCATTTATGCCATTTTAGGCAAGAGCACGAGAGCAAAAGAGGACTAAAGGTGCAATTTGTTTAGCTTTGGGTTAATCTCAAACCCGTATGAAAAAAGTACCTCTGATCATTCTTATTCTGTGCGCATCTTTTGTACGTTGCAATGCCCAAAAGCTTAAGTTAGGTTTTCAGGTTTCTCCTGAGGCAAATTTTTTGATCGAGCAGTCGGCATCGTTCCCAACTCAAATTAAAATCAATCGAAGACTGGGTTTATCTTCAGGTGTAACCGCTCAATATCGCGTTACCAATAAGCTTTCGTTGCGAAGTGGTGTCTGTTATTCATTCAAACGGTTTGTACCTAGTTCAAGCCGAATTACGTTTTTTGGACAACAAAATATGGCTCAATTTTCGATTCAGCGGTCAGTGACTGTTGACTATAACGAGATCGGAGTTCCGTTGGATTTCATTTTTAACAAAGAAGGTCGGCAGGTCTCATTTGTGGCAGGGGTTTTACTCAATTATCAATGGGGAGGTACCACAGAAGAGGGGTTGACACGAAACGACTTAAGGGGCATTAATATTCTTTCGAATACGACGAATGTGTCCACCATGGTCGGGGTGAATTATATTTTTCAACTATCCGATAAGACGCAAGTGGTGGTGGAGCCATTTGGCAAATTATACTTATGGAAATTTACCCTCAGACATACCCAACTAGTTAATGTTGGCCTGCGATTAGCGGTTAACTGCAACGTGTGATCGACCCCTGTATAGGCGTCAGATTTTAGTATCTTTGACTATGACCAGATTTTTAACCATAAAGCGATACCAACTGTTCGTGTTGATTCTACTTGCTCCCTTGCTATCCTATGGCCAAATGTCGTTTATGTTTCAAACGGGCATGGAGGAATTCGATCACGAAGACTACAAATGGCAGCCAAACCATACCCTGGGCCTTCAAATGAATTTCAACAAATATTTTTCTGTCGGACTTGGGTATTCGTTTATGCCAAAGTACAGTAAAATCGGAAACAAAGAATTCTTCTATTGCGACTCTTTTTCTACGATGTTTCATAGACCAGGATGTTTGCCTGGACACGATACGATGGTCTATAGTGACTACAGGTATCGATACAAAAAAAGTAGTCTATCTATCTATGTAATGGGGCACTTACCGATTACAGATAGGTTGACTTTATCTGCTGGATTTAATATTGGGGCCCTATTTTACAGTCGGACATTTATGATAGAAAACGATTTGTTTCCAGATGCTGTGTACTACAGTGGTGTAGGCTTTTCTACTCAATGGGTAACGCGATTATCGTCGGTACCTTATCCCGGTTTAGACTGGTTAAAATTTTACCTGGAATACCGAGAGGGTTTCGCTCGGTATCCGACATCCTGGTGCACAGACACCTATTGCTCTAATTTTGAGAAAGGTAAAATTCAAACAAGAGGTATTCATATTGGGCTTGTTATTGCATTATCAGAATTGCAGAGACCGGCTGTAATTGTTCCATGAAAATTACATTGTCATCACCAAAGGCAGTCATCAATCTTGTAAATTTGAATCAAACGCAATTCACTGTGAAAAGACAAACCCTACTCATTCTAGCTTTAATTTTTAGTCTTGGAACAGCTCGAGCTCAGGGTTTTAAAATGGGAATTCACGCTTCTCCGGAATTAAACACATTGATCATGAGATCTGGAGGGCAATCTTCAAATGCTCGTGTCAATCCTCGAATTGGGATTTCGACAGGTTTAATGGCCCAAATAAGAATGAGTGACAAGATATCCTTGAGAAGCGGAGTAAATTACGCCTACAAGCAGTTTGTTCATTTTCCAGAACTCATGGTCATTTTTGAAGACCAGCTTAGCTCAAGCTTTGTGGTCGTTCTACAATCGATAGTCACGTACAACGAGATCGGTGTTCCTCTATTGCTGATCGTTCACGAAGAAGGAAGTCAACTTTCTTTTATTGGTGGAGCTTCGGTAAACTTTCAATGGGGAGCAACCACCAAGCGCAGTTTTTCACAAGGTGATATCCTAATCAACCAGCCTGTGGAACAGACGGTCAACCTGTCTCCAATAATAGGTATGGGATATATATTTCCCATTGCCGAAAAAATGGAATTTGTTCTGGAACCGTATGCGAAACTATATCTCAGTGAATTCATTTTACCGCAAACGAAATTGATGAATATTGGTTTACGATTTGCAGTTACACGGACGTTGTAGGATATAATCGTGGTCCCCAATAGATGTAGCGGCTCTCTGTCAGACAATTCCAAATAGACTTCAATTCGGCACGCATAAACGCCTAACTTCGCGGCCTTTTAAATTTCCGCGATGAAACGACTTTTAAACAATTTTACCAGTAACCCGAAAAACGATACTCTATCCGGTTTAACCGTGGCATTGGCCCTGGTTCCAGAAGCAGTAGCTTTTGCGTTCGTAGCTGGTATTGATCCATTAGTAGGGCTGTACGGCGCTTTTATGATGGGTATTGTTACGGCGTTGTTCGGTGGTCGTCCAGGCATGATTTCAGGTGCCACTGGTGCCATGGCCGTGGTTATGATCCATATGATTCAGAAAGGAAACGAGGTGGGAGCAGCCTTAGAAACACCCTTGAATAACCTGGGATTGCACTGGTTGTTTATTACCTTACTTTTTGTTGGACTTATTCAAATTTTAGCAGGCTTATTCAAGCTTGGGAAATTTGTACGCCTTATACCTCATCCCGTCATGATGGGTTTTGTAAACGGATTGGCTATCGTCATTTTTACTTCTCAGTTGGGATTGTTTCCAGAAGCGGTTCCAGAAGGTGTTTCGTTTTGGAATAACATGTCGTCCTGGTTTCAGGCATTGTTTAGCAATGGTAAGTTTTGGATTATGATGGCATTTACGGGGCTGACCATGGGCATTATGTTCGGTTTGCCGAAGCTAACCAAGAAAATTCCTGCGGCGTTGGTTGCCATTGTTGTGGTTGCCGGAATCACCATATTTGGTGGTATAGATGTCAGCACGGTAGGTTCTTTTATCCGCGATGGTGGGGGAACCGGTTTGAAAGGTGGTTTGCCGACTTTTCAAAGAGAGATTTTTAACGTTACACACACCTTGAACGGTAATTGGAGCTTGATTATATCAACTGCATTTCTTTTAGCTGCTGTAGGGCTTATTGAGTCCTTAATGACGTTAAACCTGGTTGATGAGATCACGGAAACCAGAGGAAGTGGAAATCGAGAATGTGTGGCTCAAGGTGGGGCAAATATTTTAAATGGGCTGTTTGGCGGAATGGGTGGCTGTGCAATGATTGGCCAATCCATTATCAATGTCAATTCAGGTGGAAGAGGTAGACTATCAGGTGTGATTGCAGCCATCTCGTTATTGTGCTTTGTCCTTTTCGGAGCACCAGTGATTGAACAAATTCCTATTGCCGCGCTTGTCGGCGTGATGTTTATGGTTGTAATCGGCACATTTGCCTGGAGTAGTTTCCGAATTATTCGAAAAATCCCACTTTCAGATGCAATAGTGCTAATTATCGTATCTGCGATTACGGTTTGGCAGGATTTGGCCATTGCAGTTATTTCAGGGGTGATTATATCGGCATTGGTTTTTGCATGGAAAAATGCAACGATGATTCGAGCTCGAAAACGTATAAAAGAGGATGGAACCAAGGTCTATGAGATTTGGGGTCCGTTGTTTTTTGGATCAACACAAACGTTTAATTTAAAATTTGACCCTAAAAATGATCCCGACAAAGTAGAGATTGATTTTATTGAATCTAAGGTGTCTGATCATTCGGGTATGGAGGCTCTTCGAAGCCTAACCAATAAATATTTGGACCTTGGGAAACAAGTTAAGTTGACTCACTTGAGCCCAGAATGTAAACTGCTACTGCTTAAGGCGAATCCAAAATTTGAAGACATTATTGAAACGTCGATCGACGACCCTCGATACCATGTGGTTACGGATTTGATGGACTCGGAGGTGTAGCTTTTAATGTTTAATGTTTAATTGTTAATGTTTAATTTTTAATTATTGTTCTCGATACACTCTCACTGCGTTCGACCACTATAGATGATGCTGTCTTTACAAGTCGAACTGACATCTTAAGTTATTTCATAGACAAAATACAATCTAGACCGCATCTGTCACTTCGAGTGATTCTGAAGGCTGCAAGCCAAAGAATTGTACCAAGACGCTTTGGTCTTGACAAGTCGAGAAGCTCTCCTACGCGTGAATCTGTTTCGGCAGAGCAAAGTATTGTTACATCGTTACATCAGATTCATCGTCATGCTGCGCAATGACTCTGAATGACGTTGAGGCAGTAATTGAAACAAAGATCAATTGACCTATTGCTACGTTAAATAATTGCTTAATTAACGAATCAGCGTTACCGTACCGTTTTTACGTAGAGTAATTGGAAGTTTGTTGTGAAACCCATCAACTTCTATTTGGTACAAATAAGCACCAACAGGAGCGTCTTTACCATTCCATTCGGTTGTGAGTCCACTTTCTTCCCAAATTTGCTCACCCCAAAGCGTATAGATCTTCATGGTTTGATGTTCAATAAAATCGCCATAAACGCGAAACACATCATTCAGGCCATCATTATTTGGTGAGAAGGCATTCGGAATTCGTATCTGAATATCGCAGGCTCTTTTAACCCGTGTTTTCCCGTCTCCAGAACAACCTGTAAAGGCATCAACAATGACCATGTACTCACCAATCTGTTGCACAATAATCCATTGCGTCGTATCGCCTGTTGGAATCCATCGATAGGCATCAAATCCTTTACCAGCGTCAAGTTTGACAGCTTCATTTTCAATATCACAAATGGAGTATTCGGCTTTGAGGGCCGTCCATATTTCGGGGTGACTTTTGATGGTGATTTCATCCGTCGTTTTGCATTGCCCGTTGTATACCGTTAGGGAATATGTTCCGGGTTTGGCAAGTCTCAATGGACCAGCAGTTGTCCCGTCCGCCCATTTCATAGAATCATAACTGAGTTCGATACCAATACCAAAGAGATCCCCAGCACAAATGATCGTGTCGTTACCCAAATCCAGAACGGGTGGGGCTTTCATATCCAGTTCAAAACGAACTGTGTCTATTTGGTTGCAGTAGTACAAGTAGCACTCGACATAGTAGATACGTTCGGTGTCAAAATACCGTTTGATTTGGACGTCGTTGGTTCGATTATCGGGTTTTCCAGGGTCGTCAAAATTCCATCGTATGCTGTCACACACATCGCCGGTTAACGTCGCGTCAAAAAAGACCTGACGATCCGTACAACGGTTGTTATTTACCTGAATTCGTTTAACGCTTGAGCCCGGTAGGCCTAAACAATTGCCTCCTGTTTTATTGGCTATAAAATTGGGGAATTCAAATGCGCCAGTTGTGGAAACAGGTAAGGTCGCAATGTCTTCGACTATCGTATGGGCGCCGGTTTTATTGTTCGGGTTTTTAAGCTGATGGATTCGCCTCGAAGGAATGTTATCCTTATGTACGTTTAGGTACAGTTCACCGTCAATCCCAATCGTAACGTCATTGATGTTTTGATTCGACGTATAAGCGATATAATAGAGGCTTAAGTCGTTGATGTCATACTGAATGAGGATACTGTTTTTATAGCTGTAACCCACATAAAGTGATTGATCGTCAGGCGAAAAAGTCATTCCATGAGGGCGGTCGGCATTCCCGGCATCAGGGACGGAAAGGTCAACGGCATTTGATATGCTACCACATCGTTTATCAATGTCGTACATCTCGACGCGGTTATCGTCAAAAAATGAAATGGCTAATTGTGTCCCGGCATGATTAGTCACCATATCGCCGGTATTATTTCGGTTTCGACCCAACTGCGAAATCACAGGGGTTTTAATAGCGTCTGGCTTAATCAAAAAGGATTGGAAGATGTTTCCCTCTGTGGAGCAAATCAGCCAGTAGGCGTCCAAAAAACAGTGTTTAACGGCCGTTAAATTATCCGCCGCCGACGTCATTAATACCGTTGGAGAAAATGACACGGAACCGTTTCCGTTATTTGCATCGAGGTCTACCCATGCATATCTAACTTCACGTTGAAGATTGATCGTAAAAATATAAAATTGGGTTTCGGCTTCATTGCGCGGAATAATCAATTGGTTTCGATTGCCCTGATCCGCTGGACGACCGTCGGTCAACCCGATTAGATTGCCACTTTCGCCATAAACGGCATTGCCATTGGTCATTAAAACCAATTTTCCTGCTGCATTACTGTAGCAAGCAGAACCTGAGTACGCATTTAAGGGGGATGAACTTGTGGAGGTGATTCCATTACCATCAAACGATATTTGAGCGTTTCTCCCGAATACCCAATGACTGCGTTCATAGTCAACTTGCCCAAATCCATTGGAACAGCTTAGAAATGTAAAGACAAGGATTGCAAATGATTTAATAGTGGTCATACCGTTTTCCAAAGGACTGAAAATAATTGGTTTGAATATCATTTAGTTCGGTTAATTGACGGTGTATTGACTTGAATTCGATTAATACGTTGGTAAGAAAGACAAGAGATGACCATTTTTCGAACCGAGATGGTGTATAATTGTTCAAACAAAGTAAACCTAATGATGCGTATCCTTTTAGTTTTGATGTTGTTATGGCAGGTCACCACCCTCAAGGCCCAACATCTTGAGTTGACTGAAGGGATGACCTACGGTAGATTAGTTGCGGAACCCAGTTTCGTTCGAAACACGTCCAGTGTAGGGCACTCTCTATTTGTAGCTTATGACGACGTGGTAGGTGGGCCGCTGCGACTTCGTTTCGAATTCGGATTTGAAACCTATCGTTTCAGTGCTCGTTATAATCAAACCATAGGCATGACCAAAAGGGTCCTGGAAATCAAAGCGAATACCAGTCAATTGATGTTCGGATTTTACTTCTTCAATAAACCCATAACGAACCGGATTAAGTTTGGCGCAGGTTTTCAATACAATCAACTATTGCGGACCAAGGCCACTGGTTTTTATACACAAGCAGGCCCAGATACTCAATTCAATGAACTCACTATATTATCGGGTAGAACCCGGAATTTGACCACCAAAGTCCAGTTTGGTGTGGTTTTACGTCTAGCTAGTCATTTGGACCTGGGGGATAGGCTCAGGGCTGTACCCCAATACAAATACTATTATGGTTTTACCGATTCTTTTAAGAAGTATATACCAGATGCAAATGTGGCTCAGCATTTTTTAGGCATTGGTCTGAGTTGGAAACTGTCAACCAGTCAATGATTGTTACAAACTAATGATAATTGTTCGGCTTGAAACAAACATATTCAACCTGGTACAAACGGCAACTTATTAATGATTTTAGTACAATTTGTTTCAAATTATATATGCCATTTACCTTACCGATTTTAACGATATAAAGGAGGATGAAAACGAGATTTTACAGCAGGAACTTTTGGCTTTTGTTAGGCGTGACTTTGATCAGTTCGTGCACAACAAAAATCAATGACGATTCCATAGTTGTTGGGATACAGCCCCTGGGTAACGTGTCCAGTTCCATCACAGATTCCATTCAAGCCTCGTTAAAGCGTATATACGGTTTTAACGTGTGTGTATTGAGTGCGACCAAGTTACCAGAATCAACGTTTGTGAATATTAAATCTCCGCGATATCGGGCCGATAAACTGTTAAAATATTTGAAAAAAATCAAGCCGGATACCATTGACTTTATATTGGGCATAACCTCTAAAGACATATCAACCACCAAACGAGATAAAACCGGTCAGGTTAAAAAACCGGCTAGCAAATATTCCGACTGGGGGATTTTTGGCTTGGGTTACCGACCAGGAAACGCCTGTGTCGTTTCTTCGTTTCGGTTACGATCCAATGAAAACGGAAAAACGATGGAACGATTAAGAAAAGTGTGTATGCATGAATTGGGTCATAATTTAGGTCTAAAACATTGTACAAGTGGCGCTCTATGTGTTATGCAAGATGCGGCAGAGACGATTCGTACGATCGATAAGGTACCCTTGCAATTATGCGACCGATGCAGAACTAAAATTCAATAAACAGCCTACTTGAGTAATATTTTATGACGGGTAACATAGCCCTGATGATTGGCTATGTTCAGAAATATAAACCCCTTAAAGTTTGGGTCGATGGTATACGAAGAATCTCCGTTGTCTGTATACTTTATTTCCTGCCCTGATGAGTTGTAAACCTTGGTTAGCCTATAGTCGTCTGCAAGTTCAATAACTCCTGTATTGGGATTTGGTACAAATACCACGGCAGACGGTGTATCATTTATACCCGATGTACAGTACATTTTTACCGTGGTGGAGTCTTTCTGACTTCTTCCACAATGGTCTGTTATTTCCAAGGTGACGGTGAACGTACCTGTTCTTCGGTATGTGTAGGATGGGTCGATCCAATTTGCCCTAGCACCATCACCGAAATTCCATTTATGAAGAAACGTGGGGTCTTTTGTTGTTTGAGTAAATGCAACCGTGCACCACGTTTGTTGATATGTAAAATCAGCTGGTGGGCCACCAACGCTATAGATGAATTTCGATTGGTTCGAGTAAAATACGTGTTCTACGGCCGATTTAATGGAGTCAATCACAGAGGATGACAGATTCGCAGTGTACGATGCATCGTATGGACTTCTCTTAAAAATGGTAGAATAGAAGGTATAAGCAGCGGCTACCGCACCGTTGAGGGAAGGGTGTGACCCATCCGAAGAGTATAAATCGAGGGTAGGTGTATTTGTACGAAGTCGTCGCCAAACACCTCCAACGGGTGCCACTTCCGCCTGGTTCAATTTTCCCATTTTTACATAATTAGCGTGTATGATGGAGTCCATTCCTTCATAGGTGCAAACAGGTGGCCAATTGGCGCAGTTTGACGCATCCCCATTTTTTCGCCCCCAGGTCATGTAAAAAAGGGGTATTGTACACGTATTAATTTTTCGGATGCTATCGCAAAGGGCCTTGGCATAGGGTAGAACATCCCGAGCCACTTGTCCATCCGAGAAAGAAGCTTCCTGGCTTTGGCATTGAATAACGACATAGTCCCATGTATTGCCTCGAATTAAATCATAAACCTTAGGATCGGAGGCGTGTTGCGAAATACGTCGTCCACCCGGTGTATGAGATTCAGTATACGCTGAGTCGCCAGCGGATAGTGCAACCTGCTCAAAAAGGCTGGGCATGCTGTGGTAATGGGTATAACTGTTGCCAATAAACAATACTTTTTTTTGTGCTGAGGCTTCAAAGGACAACAGGGAAAATAGAAGAAATAAAAGGGAGTTATACGCTCTCATAACTCAAAAATAATGTAATTTGTCCTCTGAATACGACTACAAAAAGAAAGATGATAATCCACAAACATTTTGATACCGAAATGGGTTAGTTTACATTACTAAATAGAATTGAAAAAAATAATCATTTGCGCCATCGCTATGAGTTTATTCACTACAAACTCATTTTCACAAATTAACGAAGACCAAACTGGTGCCTGGTACATGTACTTTTGGTCTACAAGCAACCAAAAAAGTCCTTGGGGATTTCAGGGCGATGTTCAATATCGGAATTGGAATGGATTAGGCGATCTTGAACAGCTATTGTTACGAGGAGGTTTGACCTACGTTCCTAAAGAGACTAAAGTAAAATTTACACTGGGCTACGGGTATGTCCAAACCGGAGAATTTGGTTCAGGTGTGACGTTCACCGAAGAAAGCCGGATTTATCAGGAAGCGTTGCTGCCGCAAAAAATAGGACAACGATTTTATCTC
Organism: uncultured Chitinophagaceae bacterium; assembly: GCA_964482155.1. Taxonomy (GTDB): domain Bacteria; phylum Bacteroidota; class Bacteroidia; order NS11-12g; family UBA9320; genus UBA987. The sequence continues at coordinate 17,740 of CAYZWM010000071.1, forward strand.
AATCATCGATTTCGGTATGAACAGCGATTTGTTCAAAATCAGGATTTCAGAACGCGTTATCGGTACAATTTATTTCTAAATATTCCGCTTAATAGTCGTAAGATGGAAGCTGGGACGCTTTATGCGGCGCTGTATAACGAGCTGTTTAT
>CAYZWM010000072.1:0-7760 GCA_964482155.1 uncultured Chitinophagaceae bacterium
AAAAAAACCCTCTGCTGTTCACAAAGGGTCATTTTCTAATATCTTAGAGTGATCCAATCAGGACTCGAACCTGAAACCTGCTGCTTAGAAGGCAGCTGCTCTATCCAGTTGAGCTATTGGACCATTGGGTAATCCGACAATCCGATATCTGAATTATTACAAAAATACAACTACAAGATAAGTTTCGGATCAAAAAAGTCGGGGTGGCAGGATTCGAACCTGCGACCTCCTGCTCCCAAAGCAGGCGCGATAACCGGGCTACGCTACACCCCGAAACTTGTAAAGAACACTCAAGTTAATACCCGTATTAACTCAAAATCATTCAGCGGTGAGGGCGGGATTCGAACCCGCGGTACCCTTTTGAGGTACGGCAGTTTAGCAAACTACTGGTTTAAGCCACTCACCCACCTCACCGAATGGGTCGGCAAAATTAGCATTTTTTTTATTACCACATTCCTTTTTTTAGTTTTTCGTAAAAAAACTTACTCAGAGCAAAAAAGTTCGGGTTTTGTAACCAAAAAATATAAAATTTGAGCCAAGTCTATGGCAACATCCAATTCAACTAATTATCAGTTTGTAGAAATCAAAACCTATGGTTCTACAGAATGGTTGGCAGATAACAAAAAGAAGTATCGATCCGTATTCGACAAGGCCGAGGTAGGCTACGTTTACTGCGAATTTCTTTTTATAAATCTCAAGTATAAACAAAAGGACTGGCCCCTTAAACTGGTACTCAAATGTATTGACGAAAAAAAGAACGAGATCTGCAGCTTAAATTGTGACAGATCAATATCACTCAACGCCCAAAATGTGTACATCCGTGAAGGATGGGGCACTCGAAATGCCGATGGGTTTTGGACCAAAGGAATTTATAAATGGGAGGCCTGGATTGGAGACGAACTGATCGCAGAAAAGAACTTTTATGTTCAGGACTACGGTGTGGTGTCTGGCTTGGGACAACCCTATTTTAAAATCAAATCGATCAAGTTCTACGAAGGGCCGGATGCGAATGTCCTAATCGAAAATCGACGGCACTACCATACCTTCCATCATCAATTTACCCGTTACATCTGGGCAGAACTCAGTTCGGAAAACCTTATTCAGGGAGTCAAGTACTGGACATGCGAATTGACGTTTAATTTTAGAACCAGTGGCAACCTCTTAAAAGGATCAGTAACCAAGTTGTTCTTTGTATACCCTCAAGAGCCTAATTTCCTCATTACGGTGGGCTGGGGTTCGGACGTAATTGGAACCTGGGGCAAGGGAAGTTACTATATGGACATTCTCTTTCAAGATCGATTACTGGCCAGCAAGAATTTCAATATTGGAGATGACTATGTAGAAGCTGCGGAATCCGATTTCCAAATCCTTCGACTGCCACAGGATGTTCCACCTGAAGAGCAACCGCCAAAATCGACGGAAGCCAAAGACATGCCTAAAATTGAAAATCACGAGGAAGAAGTGATGGCTGAATTGTCTGACTTAATTGGTCTCGAAGAAGTTAAGGAGCGTATTAAGGAATACAGCAACTATCTTCAATTCATTACCCTGCGAAAGCATAAGGGAATTGAAGAAAACGAACCAATTAACATTCATTCTATTTTTAAAGGCAATCCCGGTACGGGTAAAACCACCGTTGCCAGAAAACTGGGTAAAATATACAAGAAGCTAGGCTTGCTGTCTAAGGGCCACGTGCACGAAGTTGATCGAGCCGATTTAGTAGCCGAATTTATTGGGCAAACCGCACCTAAAACCAAAGCTGCCATCAAAAAAGCCAAAGGTGGCATATTATTTATTGATGAGGCATATTCTCTGGCTCGAAAGGATGACGACGCTAAAGATTTTGGCAAAGAAGCCATTGAAATATTGCTTAAGGAAATGACGGACGAGAAAGATCTCGCTGTTATAGCTGCCGGATATCCCGATGAAATGGACAATTTCCTAACTTCAAATCCAGGTCTTAAATCTCGATTTAATGTCGTTTTTGATTTTGCGGATTACGTTCCTCAGGAATTAATTCAAATAGCCAATTTCTCAGCCGATAAACGAGGAATCCATTTCTCGGATGAAGCCAAAGATGTGCTTTATAAAAAACTGGTTGACTCGTATCGAGATCGCGACAAGTTTTTTGGGAATGCCCGGTTGGTCAACTCGCTGGTTGACGAGTGCAAGATGAATCTTGGACTGCGTGTTATGAGCGTTAAACATCCTGAAAGTTTAAGCATGGAAGATTTATCGACCATAACGATAGATGACGTCAATCAACTATCCATCTTAAAACCCGACACCATACCAGACATACCCGTTGATGAGGAATTGCTCCGCGAGTCGGTAGCCAAATTACACCTCATGATGGGGCTTGAAAAGGTTAAAAACGACATTAAGGACCTCATTAGACTGGTTCGGTTTTACAAGGAAACAGGAAAAGATTTTAGAAAGTCGTTTTCTCTCCATGCCGTATTTACAGGAAATCCTGGAACAGGTAAAACAACGGTTGCACGTATATTAACACAGATTTACAAGGCTCTAGGCATCATTGAGCGTGGCAATTTGGTAGAATGTGATCGCCAAACCCTTGTTGGTGGCTATGTGGGACAGACGGCCATAAAAACAGGCGAAATCATTGATCGCGCCATGGGTGGTGTTTTGTTTATTGATGAAGCCTATTCGCTAACCGAAGGTGGTAATTCGGATTATGGAAAGGAAGCCATAGAGATTATTCTTAAACGGATGGAAGATTATCGGGGCAACTTCATCGTAATTGCCGCTGGATATACAGACAATATGAGACGCTTTTTGGAATCAAACCCAGGACTCCAATCTCGTTTTGACCGAACATTCCACTTTGAGGATTTCGAACCCAGCGAATTGTATGCCATTGCTGCCAATCAATTCAAAGAGCATAACCTTACTCCCGACAAAGCGTCTAAGGACATGTTGGAAAAAATGATGTCGGTGATGTACTCCGGACGCGACAAATTCTTTGGAAATGGTCGTGCGGTCCGAAAAATTGTAGAGGAAGCTGTCCGCAACCAACATTTGCGCATGAGTGCCATTACAACAGGAAAACGAACAAAAAAAATGCAAAGCACCCTCACAGCGGATGACCTTTCTTCCATAAAATTAGCCCACGATATTAAACAATCTGAGAAGAAAGGAATCGGATTTAAAATGAACTGATATGTATAAACTAGGCCTCGTACTTCTTCTTTCTGCATCTTGTTATTCAAGTGTTTATAGCCAAAATGAATCGGACTCTTCGTCCTGGTGGTTTGGTGTAAATGGGGCAAGTTTTATCAACGACGACTACGATGCACTACCGATGCTAAGCCTCGACTACAATTTCAAAACGAACAACCACATTCGACTTCAGGTTGGTCGAAGGACCAAAGTGGGTAATATGGACGGTGATTCTGGACCGGCTGGAAATGACAGTATTTTTGGCGGCCAAAACATTGATACAACCCTCAATACGAGCAGCCTAACTACCAAATCCTATGCCGTCCAACTTGGGTACTACCGAACGGTTGACATTGGAGACAAAGGCCAGATTTATTACGGACTGGATGCCATTTTCCGTAAAAGCACTATTGATCGGGAACGCAACGTAAAAACAGAAACCGAATTCTCTCCTTCACAGATTCAATTTTTCACATTGGCAGAAAAGAGCACTACGGTAGTTACTCGCTATGGACTTGCACCGATGTTGGGTTTTCAATACAACGCCACCAGTCGGTTGGCTTTTGGCTTTGAAATTCAATCTCAAGTATTGGTTCACAAATCGGAAAGAGACTACAGCCGATCAACGCTCACAACCTTCTCCTTTAGTCCTCAACTAACGGAAACCGATAACAAGGGAAAGGAAACCAGGAAGGACGATACCCATGAGTTGAATACCCTTGCCGGCTTATTTTTCTATTACAAGTTGTAATCAAATGAAATACCCTGCACTACTCATCCTATTATCGGCCTGCTCCTCTTCACCGGTATATATTGAAGGCTCCGAAGTATTAAAAACGAAAGAGGACATTTATACAACCAACTCGGTTATCATAGACTCCTTTATTCGTACGATAGATAATCTGGAAGCCGTCGCTCTTCTAGACCACCCGTTAGACACAACAGATATGGACGACCTTGATTCCATAGAAATTGTTGAATTTGCAAAAAACCTTCATTTAGACGATAACTATCTTGATTCTGGAGCACAAATCAGACCAAACAACAGTATTTATGTAATGGCTGAACACAACTTCAGTGAACTTGGGCCTCCAGTTAAGGGCATATATGAACTCTTGCCTGTACTCAATAAAACTCAAGGTCATTCCGGTTGGGTATCAACCGTCCTTGAATTTGTGACCCGTCACAAAACCGGAAGTTGGCCATACAGCAAAAGTTATACGTCAATGGACGACGTACGTACGGACTATGGTTCGATACGCAAACTTGGCCAAATTAAATATGTTATCGTCGTTGACGACCAGGTTATCATGCCTCCTAAAGTCATTTCCAAAGAATACTTCGAGACGGGTTTGCTTGTTACAAAAACAACGGTATACAATTTAATGACCATGAAAGAGGAAGGTGTAAACATCATCATAAGTCAAAACAGCGATGAAGTTCGCGAAATGATTGCAGGCATATACGACTTTGACAAGGACAACCTTCTTGCATTAAATGATCTTAATAGAAACCTGGTTAAGAACAGGAATAAGAACATTGTCGAAATCTATGAACTAGAAAATTAGATCGACGATAAGAGATTAATCGAATCGCTTTCCATTTACATATACCTCGTCTATCAATCGTTCACCAAACTGGTAGGGTATGGAATTGATTGATTTGGCTGAGTGCGAAACAAGTACATTGGCCTTTTTACCGATTGAAATACTACCGACTTCATTCTGAATTCCTAGCGTATTCGCAGCATTAATGGTCAACGCGTTTAATGCTTCTTCCGGCAACATTTTCATATAAATACACGCCAAACTCATCACAAAACTCAAATTACCCGTTGGTGACGACCCTGGGTTAAAGTCGCTGGCCAAAACAAACGGCACATTCGCTTCAATAAGTCTTCGGGCGGGTGTATAGGGTATTTGCAAAAAGAATGAACATGCAGGCAACGCAACGGCATACATAGAGCTGTTTGCCAGTATGTTGATGTCTTCGTCCGTCATTACTTCTAAATGCTCAACGCTGACCACATTATTTCGGGCAGACATTTCTATGGCGCCTGAACTGGTAAACTGATTGACATGCAGTCGCGCAGGCAAGTTGTACTTCGAAGCTGCTACAACAATACGTTCGGTCTGCTCCGCATTAAAATACCCTTCTTCGCAAAACGCATCCACATAATCTGCCAGACCCGACTCCCCTACTTGAGGTAACATGTCGTTTATGATGTGATCAATGTAGTCTTCCTTTCGGTCGGCGTATTCTTTTGGAAACGCATGAGCCCCTAAAAAAGTAGATTTAATGGGTATGGGACTGGTTTCTTTAAGTCGTTTTATGACACGCAACATTTTCAGCTCCGCTTCCAGGTTCAAGCCATATCCACTTTTAATCTCGATCGCTCCTGTGCCCATTTTTATTAATCGGCTTAACCGTTGCTCTGCTTCCTCAAAAAGCTGATCTTCCGACATTCGTCCAAGCGTGTTGGCTGAATTCAATATGCCACCACCTCGATTGGCAATTTCCTGATAACTCAAGCCTTTAATTCGGTCTACGAATTCATCCTCCCTGTTTTGGGCAAACACCAGGTGGGTATGACAATCAATATAGGAGGGAATAACAATTCCACCGTTTATGTCTACCTCTCTGGATTCGTTCTCAGGTTTGTTTTTCATCAACCCATATCCAACAATGAGTTCCTCCTCAAATTCCAGGTACGCCTCTTCTAGTATTCCTAGTTTTGCCAGTTCTGCACCTAGTTTAGGGGCATTGTTTTGGGTAATTCCGTAAAGAATTCCAATATTTATTAGTCTTGTCTTAGCCATTTCAGGCAATTTTATTTTCCTTCGTGAGGAGCGAAAATACGGTTTAATTTCAGGAGTAATTATGGCATTGACAAAAAGCATAAAGGGGAAGAGTCCACAAATAAGCGAATCCGTTTATCTGGCAGATAATGCCACCATTATTGGTGATGTACGTATCGGAAAAAAGAGCTCTGTTTGGTTCGGAGCGGTACTTCGAGGTGACTCTGATTCCATAACCATTGGAGACGAAAGTAACATCCAGGATAATGCCGTTATTCACGTTGACCCGGGGTATCCGGTTCGAATTGGCGACAACTGCATTATTGGCCACCTTGCTCTGGTTCATGGTGCTATTATAGAAAACAACGTACTCATTGGCATGAACTCAACTATTCTAAACGGTGCCCAAATTGGCGAATATTCCATTATTGGAGCCAACGCGTTGGTAACCGCCAATACCATTATTCCTCCCAATTCATTGGTTTTGGGTAGCCCTGCCAAGGTTGTAAAACAGATAACCGATCAGCAACGAATCAATATCGAAAAAAACGCCGAAGCTTACGTGGTACTTGGCCAAAGCTACCTGAATGAGGAAATCTCCTAGAAATATCACAAAACGAGGTTTATCCACGTTCGATTAACAATCCGCCCAAAATCCACCCGATTTCGTTTAATATTGACAATAGTTACTAGACAAGGCGTAAAAACTATAGTGCGGTTTACGTACGTCTTGCAATTATTATAGCAAACCTCGCCAGAGGTTTTGTCATGATTTTATAGTTATTTTAGTTTAGTTAGTAAACCGGAGATTAGTCACTCCGGTTTTTTTTATATAACAAACTAACCATCCTTTTTTGTAGAATTACAGATCTGGAAAAACAATGGCCTTTGAACATTTGACAAAATTAACTATTGGTATTTCACTAACTCATATGCGACAAAACCTTCTAGAATCCCCATTGATCATCCGTTAATAACAGACCAACGAAGGCCAAAATCAATGAACTCAAAATAATTCCAGTGAGAATTTTCCAACCCCAATTAAATAATACTAAACCAAATGGATTTGCTAATAATAACAATGAGGTAAGTATCGCGACAATTATTAATATAAATACTAAAATTACTAAAGTTTTAAATAGCCAACGAGGCATTCCAACTTTTGGTTGGTAGTCTTTATCTTTGGTACATTCCAAGTTCTTTTTTGGTACAAATTTCTGCTCTTTTGTTTTTACATTTAGGCGTTTGGATATTAGTCGAAGTTTCTGGGGTTTCACCCTCTTAGTAAATATTTCTAATCCACTGCGGCTTTTACCCAAGTTTGAAGAAGAATCAGGATTTGAAATATCAATGATCTGTTTTGGGAGAACAATTTTTGACATGGAATGATGGAATGTTCTTAGAACTACCTTCTTATTTGATTTCCAGTTAGTAGTTCTTGGGACCCTATTCTTTGAGCACCCATTTGATAAGGTAATAATCAAAATAGTTAAAAGAGTATTTAGCAAATACTTTGTAAATTTCGATTTATCGTACCTCATTAAATAAAACGGTTAGTGTATGGTGCTTATCTCATCTAATAATCAAAGTTAAAACTTTTAACCTCAACTTGTGAATTAGACAGCCAGTGAACAGAAAAATTTAAACGCACCTCTAACTTGATAAATCATTTGATATTGCGTAACGAATAGGGTTAGAAGCAGTGATAAGCATAAAGGTTAGATTTTAGCTAAGAGCTTCGCACAATCGCTATACACTGTATCGCAATTAACTGGAATTTAT